>NZ_JAMYUI010000029.1:0-109458 GCF_040322895.1 Mesorhizobium sp. M0088 | reverse complement strand
CTCCTCGTCATTCTCAATGCAAAAGCACGCGATGCGCGCATGGAGTTCGCCAATGCAACTTGACACCACAGATAGTCGCTCATTGTCCTGCCGGACATTTCTCCCCGTATAGTGACGGGGAGAAAGGGGCCGGCCGCCACGTTGGCGCTTTTTCTGCGACGCTGGCGATTCGGCGAAATCATCTGACACAGCGTCCTTCTCCCCGTCACTATACGGGGAGAAGATGCCGGCAGGCAGATGAGGGGCGGCACCAGCGCCCGGTGGAGAGCGTATTCAAATCTTGCGGCCACCAGTGCCTCGCGATATCTCCGCACCATGATCACCTTCCGCCGTGCGCAAGCCTCCGACCTGCCTGATATCGTCGCCATGCTGGCCGACGATCCGCTTGGCGCCGGCCGCGAGGACGCTTCCATGCCGCTGGCGCAAGGCTACATCGACGCTTTCAACGCCATCGACGCCGATCCCAATCAGCTGCTGGCGGTGGCCGTCGACGGGGCCGAAGTGATCGGTACCTTGCAGATTTCTTTCCTTGCCGGGCTCTCGCGCAAGGGTGCCTGGCGCGGGCAGATCGAGGCGGTTCGGGTTGCCGGCCACAGGCGCTCGGACGGCATCGGCAGGCAGATGATCGAATGGGCGATCGACGCGTGCCGGGCGCGCGGCTGCAGCCTCGTCCAACTGACCACCGACAAGGGGCGGGCGGACGCGCACCGTTTCTACGAAAGCCTCGGCTTCACCGGCAGTCATCTCGGCTACAAGAAGAGCCTTTAGGCGGTCGGGAAACGCTGCAACACTTTTGTGGAACTGCTCGCGGCATTCGAGCATTGCGCCAGCGCTGGCGCATTCGGGAAATCGTTCAGGCACACTTCAATTCGCGGCGAAGAGGGGATATAGGTCAGCCAAGTTGACCTATATTGCAGCGTCTGGGGAGGCGTGTCGTGGCCCTTATGAATCTGTTGGCTTCGCGCTCGTCGCGCATGAAAGCGTCCGAAATCCGCGAGCTCCTGAAGCTGCTCGACCAGCCGGGCATCATCTCGTTCGCCGGCGGTATTCCCGATCCGGCGTTGTTCCCGGCCGAGGCGATCCGTGACGCCTATGCTTCGGTGCTGGGCGGCGCCGAGGCGGGTGCGGCGCTGCAGTACCAGGTCTCGGAAGGCTACCTGCCGTTGCGGCGCTGGCTCGCCGGGCAGATGGGCAAGCTCGGCGTCGCCTGTGACGAGGCCAATATCTTCATCACCTCCGGCTCGCAGCAGGCGCTGGACTATCTCGGCAAACTGTTCCTGTCGCCGGGCGATACCGCGCTGGTGACGTGGCCGACTTATCTCGGCGCGCTGCAGGCTTTCAACGCCTATGAGCCTCGCTACGACCGGCTGACCCCGGCCGGCGGCAACATGACGCCCGATGCCTATCGCGCGGCAGCGGCAGCAAATGGCGGCAAGGCCAAATTCGCCTATCTGGTGCCGGATTTCGCCAACCCGACCGGCAACACGCTGAACCGTGAGCAGCGCGAAGCGGTGCTCGACCTTGCCGGCGAACTCGACATCGCCGTCATCGAGGATGCCGCCTATCGCGCGCTGCGCTATGACGGCGACGGCGTGCCGCCGATCCTGGCGCTCGACTGCATCAGGTCCGGCGGCATCGACAAGGCGCGCACGCTCTATTGCGGCTCGTTCTCGAAGATACTGTCGCCGGGCATGCGCATCGGCTGGGTTTGCGCCCCGCGCCACATCGTCGAGAAACTGGTGCTGATGAAGCAGGCCTCGGACCTGCACAGCCCGTCGATCAACCAGGTGGTGATGCATCGTGTCGCCGAAGCCGTCTTCGACGGCCAGGTGGAAAAACTTATCGGCGCCTATAGCGAGCGCCGCGACGGGCTGCTCTCGGCACTGGAATCCAATATGCCGGAAGGCGTGACCTGGAGCCGCCCGGAAGGCGGCATGTTCGTCTGGGTAACGTTGCCGGAAGGGGCCGACGCCACCGAGCTTCTGGCGCGGTCGGTGAAAGAAGCGCGGGTGGCCTTCGTGCCGGGCAGCGCCTTTTATGCCGACGGCACCGGGCGCAACACGCTGCGGCTGTCCTTCACGCTCGCCGACCGGCGCGCGGTGAGCGAAGGCATTCCAAGGCTAGCCGCCATCCTGAAGGGATAGGCCGGCGCCGGAGGCCGGCTTTTCCTCCGCCATTACAGTCACCATCCGCTCAAGCTTTGAAAGCCTGGTGCGAGAGAGCTTGCGGACCGGCTTTTCGAAACCTTCTTCGCCGCTTTCGACGACGAAGACCAACGTCATGAAATCGAGCATGAACTCATCTAAGGCTGCCGAGACCTCGCGCGACCTGCCCTTGAACCGGCGCAGCAGAGCGGTTGCTTCCTCGATATCCTCGACACCGGCGCTGTCGACCAGCGCTTCGAGCCTCTGAAAACTATCCAATAGCAATTCCTCCCACCGGGGCACCCAACCCGGTTGTGAGCGGAAAGTTCCAAACTGTGAGTGCTCTCGCGAAGAAATCGCCTCAACCGCTTCCGCGGTTTCGACGGGCCATCGGCAATTTTTTGTTCGGGTGGAACCCCCGCGGCCAACAAAGGTTCTTACCAGGTCTGATCCCCCCTCAGACCCCTGAAGGCTAGACATGCTTTCCAAAGGCCCGCCGGATCCCCTCCCGGCGGGCTTTTTGTTTGCTGGATAGAACAAGTATCCGCATTGACGACGCCCTGTCCGAACCTAAATTCGAACCTCACGAGGAGGCATCTTTATGGAAACCCAGGAATTGCATCGCGGCCGGCTCATTGACCACATCCAACTGGTGGTCAGGGATCTCGCGGCCAGCCGGCGTTTCTACGAGGCGGTCCTGCAGGCGCTCGATGTTCCGATCGGTGGGAGCGGCGACGATTTTTTCTGGGCCGACGAGCTGTTTGTCTCCACTGCCGACAGCCGGGCCGCACAGGGAAAACTCACCGGTCGCCATCACCTGGCTTTCCAGGCAAGGGACCACGCCATGGTCGACGCCTTCTACAAGGCCGGGCTGGCGGCCGGCGGCACGGACAATGGCGCGCCGGGCGAACGGCCCTATCACCCCGGCTATTACGCCGCCTTCCTGCTCGATCCCGACGGCAACAACATCGAGGCCGTCCATCACGGTCCGCATAGTCGCAGCGCCGCTTCGGTGAAGATCACCTTCTAAGCTGCCGATATCAGCCGCCGGGATCGCGGGCGCACGGGCGATGCCGGAGAGAAGCTGCCTTGCGTTGCCAGATTGGTGGCCCCGATGCTAACCGTGCAAATGGCGGGCGGGAATCGGTATCGAAGCAACGCGCGCTGCAAATCCTCAATAAAACTCCCCTTACCCCCTTGGAGATACATTTTTTATGCAAAACCCAACAAGGGCGATCTGTGCCGCCACGCTTTTATTTGCGATCGGGGCCGTGGATCTCACAAGTATATCACCTTTTGCTTATGTTTCATCGGCGCAGGCGCAGGAGGAATATCTTCCGACCCAGAAGGATTTTGTCGGCAAATGGAAACTGAACGGTGGGGCCATCCGGCCGCCGCGCGATATGAAGGATGCGCCGACACCGGAACAGGAAGCGGCCGCCAATGAATTCCAGCAGACGGTAACCGCGTTTTACGGCGCGTTCGACTATCTGGAGATCACGGCGGACGGCCGCTACAATTTTCACCAGCCGGGTGATCCGACGTCGGGGCCTTGCGTCTGGTGCGGAACCTGGTCCTTCAGCAACAGTTCGGCGTGGCTCAAGCTGGAGACGGCGCCCAGGCTGGATATCTACGCCAAGGACGGCGACCTGCAGATGACCTACACTGTCGAACCCGACGAAAAGTCGAA
The DNA here is from genome assembly GCF_040322895.1 of Mesorhizobium sp. M0088. NCBI lineage: Bacteria > Pseudomonadati > Pseudomonadota > Alphaproteobacteria > Hyphomicrobiales > Phyllobacteriaceae > Mesorhizobium > Mesorhizobium sp. M0088. The sequence goes on along the minus strand of NZ_JAMYUI010000029.1, from coordinate 105,624 downwards.
ATATGCATGGCTGGTTTTCGGTTGGACGAAGGCCGAGTAGGCGGCGGCGCACGGCTCGCCACACCTAAACGGGCCCAAGCGGCTTTTCATCCATCTCGTATCCTCGTATACGAGATGGAGCCAGCCGCCCGAGGAAGTCCGCATGAGCTCGTTGCCTGAAACCGTGCCGTTTTTCAGCCAGTGGGAAACGCCCGACCTGACGCTGGACGTGCTCGCCGACGGCGCGGATGTCGCGCTGAGGCGCGATCCGCTGTGGCGGGGGTCGGGCGCGGAAACCCTCGATGAATATGCGGTCTGGGCGGCCAACATCTGCGGCATGGCGTGCCTGAAGATGATCCTGGCAAGCCGCGGCGAGATCGTGCCGACGATCGAGCTTGCCAGGCGCTGCACCTTATATGGCGGCTATGTCGTCAACGGGGGATCGATCAAGGGGCTGATCTACGCGCCCTTCGTCAGCTTCGTGAAAGAGGTTTTTGGACTCCGGGCCGAGGTGGTGACCAATGTCGCGACGGCCGAGATTCCGGCGATCATGCAGCGGACGCGCTTCTTCATCGCGTCGGTCAGCAGTTCGATCCGCTGGCCCGAGCGCGAGCCGCCCTCGAAGGGCGGTCATCTGGTGCTGGTCACGGCGGCATCCAATCAGGGTTTCCGCTTCCACAACCCGTCCGGCCATGACCCCGCCACACAGGCAGACGCAGTGTTGGCGCCGGCCGATTTCGACCGCTTCTTCGCCAATCGCGGCATTGCCGTCGCCATTTGATTTTTTGACAGTCGAGGGATTTCGATGACCGGTAAGACAAGAGTGGCCATCCTCTATGGCGGGCGTTCGGCCGAGCATGACGTGTCGCGCCTTTCGGCCGCCAATGTGCTGAAGGCGATCGACCGGACGCGCTACGACATCGTGCCGATCGCCATTACCAAAAGCGGCAGATGGCTGCTGCAACAACTTGATGACGCGGCAGGGGCGCCGGCATCCGAAGATGGTGCCGAGGTCGCGCTGCTGCCCGGCGGCAAGGGCCGGCTGGTCGCCGTGTCGCGGGATGGTACGCAGCCTGACCTGCCCCCCATCGACGTCGTGTTCCCGGTGCTGCACGGGCCGTTCGGCGAGGACGGCTCGGTGCAGGGCTATGCCGAGGTCGCCGATGTAGCCTATGTCGGCTGCGGCATCCTCGCGTCGGCCGCGGCCATGGACAAGGATGTCGCCAAGCGGCTGATGCGCGAGGCGGGATTGGCGGTTGCCCGCTCCGTCACCGTGCATCGAAACGGCAAGCATTCCTTCCAGGAGATTGCCGGGGCGCTCGGCCTGCCGTTCTTCGCCAAGCCGGCGCGCCAGGGCTCGTCCTTCGGGGTCAGCAAGGTGAATGACAGGGATGGCTTCGAGCAGGCCATCGACACGGCTTTCCGCTACGACGGCAAAGTGTTGATCGAGGAGTTCGTCGAGGGCCGCGAGATCGAGTTCTCGGTGCTGGAGCGCGCCGACGGGTCGCTGACGGTGTCGCTGCCCGGCGAGATCATTCCGGCCGGCAAGCACGGCTTCTACACCTATGAGGCCAAATATCTCGATGCCGACGGCGCGCTGGTCAAGGTGCCCGCCGATGTCCCGGGCACTGTGGCCGACAAAGCGAGGGAGATGGCCCGGCAGGCTTTTCAGGCGCTCGGCTGCGAAGCCATGGCGCGCGTCGATTTCTTCCTGCGCGCCGATGGCAGCCTGCTCGTCAACGAGGTCAACACCATTCCCGGATTCACCGACATCTCGATGTACGCCAAGGCGTTGGCCGCCTCAGGCATCGGCTACAGCCAGACCATCGACGTGCTGATCGAGCACGCGCTGGCCAGGCATGCGGCGCGCTGATCCGATCGGTCGAGAGCGGCCGATGCGGCCCGGATCATTGCCTGTGAGCGAGGCGTATTTCATCGTTGGCTAAAGTTGCACGTCCGCTCTATATGCCCGATCATGGCATTTGGCAGGGGAGGCATCACGTGGCCAATCGTCGAAACGGCACGGCGTCTCCGGCTGACGGGCTAGGGGACGCACTTTCAGCAGCCGCGCCCCATCCGCGAACCTCTTTGCCCAATGTGGCGGCCATCGTCACGACGGTGGCCGCACTGTATTTCGGGCGCGAGGTTTTCCTGCCGATCGCGATCGCGCTGCTGCTGACCTTCGCACTGGCGCCGCTTGTCTCAGCTCTTAAAAAAATCGGCATTCCCCGGATTGCCGCCGTCATTGCCAGCGTGCTCGGCGCTTTCGCGGCGCTTGGCCTGTTCTCCTTCATCGTCGCCACGCAGGTCAGCGAACTGGCGCAGAACATCCCGGTCTACCAGACCAACATCCTGACCAAGATCCGCTCGCTCAAGGAAACCGGGGTCGGGGGCGGGATCCTTGCCAGACTGAGCAAGGTGGTCGAACGGGTCGGCCAGGAGATCGACAGGCAGGACCCCTCGCTGCCGGCTGCCACCCCGGAAAAGCCGCCGCGCGAGCCGGTGCCGGTCGAGATCGTCGCGCGCGAAAGGCCGCTCCAGGTCCTGCAGAATATCGTCGGGCCGCTGATCAGCCCGCTTGGGTCGGCCGGACTGATCATCGTCGTCGTCATCTTCATGCTGCTCGAGCGGGAGGATCTGCGCGACCGCTTTATCCGGCTTGTCGGCTACGGCGACCTCCACCGCACCACCGAGGCGCTTCAGGATGCCGCCAAGCGGGTGGGCCGCTATCTCTTGATGCAATTGGTCGTCAACATCGTCTACGCCGTACCGATCGCGATCGGGCTCTGGGCCCTCGGTATTCCCAATGCGCTGCTGTGGGGGCTGCTGGCGCTGGCGCTGCGTTTCGTTCCCTATATCGGCCCGATCATCGGCATGCTTTTGCCGCTGTTCCTGGCGCTGGCCGTTGCGCCGGGCTGGTCGCTCGTGCTGTGGACCGCCGCCCTGTTCGTAGTGATGGAGCTGATCACCGGCAATATCATCGAACCCTGGCTCTACGGTTCGCGGACAGGACTGTCGCCGCTGGCGATCATCGTCGCGGCGATTTTCTGGACGTGGCTCTGGGGGCCGCTCGGGCTGATCCTGTCGACACCGCTCACCGTCTGCCTGGTGGTGCTGGGCAGGCACGTGCCGCAGTTTGAATTCCTCGACGTGCTGTTCGGCAACGAGCCCGTGCTCGAACCCCATGCGCGCCTGTACCAGCGGCTTCTGGCCGGCGATCCGGAAGAAGCCACCGACCATGCCGAGGAGATGCTGGAGGAGAAATATCTGGTCGAATTCTACGACAAGGTTGCCATTCCGGCGCTTTTGCTGGGCGAACAAGACCGTGTGCGCGGCGTCATGGGCGATTTGCAAAGGCGGCAGGTCGCGGCCAGTGCCCTGGTGCTGGTGGCCAATCTCGACGACAGCGCGCAGGAGGAGGCAGGCGAGGAGGAGGCGCCGCCCGTGGCCGCAGAGGCGAGCGACGATGGCGATCCCAGCGGGGAAGACGAGACCGACCTGCCCGATGGAACGGATATGTCCGTGCTTTGCGCCGGTGGGCGTGGCGAGCTCGACGACGCCGCCGCCGCGATGCTGGCGCAGGTGCTGGAGGTCCAGGGCGCGACCGTATCGAAAGCCGGCTTTGCCGATATGGAGCCCGCCAGCATTCGCCGCCTTGAGCTCGAAACCGTCGACACTGTCGTGGTCGGATTCCTGAACCGGGATTCCGTCAAGCACGCCCGTTTTCTGGTTCGCCGGCTGAAGCGTGCCAAGGCCGCACTTCGGGTGGGAATCGTGTTCTGGTCGGAGGCCGGCAGCGAGGACAAGGAGACGGCCGACAAACTGGCCCGTGACTTGAACGCGGATTTCGTGGCGCATGGCATGGTCGACGCCGTGCTGGGCGCGCTGTCAAACGAGCCGCCGGTCGCTCTCAAGCTCGTCGCCAAACGGCGCATGCGGCGACAGCGGGCCGCGTCCAAGAAGGTTACGGCGGCAGCGGCGGATTAGGCCCTGCCTTTGCCTTTTTCGGCAATGTCGGGGTCGACAAGCCAGGCACGAATTGCGGAAAATAGTTCACACCGATGTCGATTTCCGGGAGGCCCATTCGTCTTCACGATAGGGAGCCGAAGAATTCGCCCAATCAGGAACGATGCGATGACAATCACCATCACGGCATTTGAGCGATCGCCCGATCGCGGCAAGGGACTGGCGCGCGATACGCGCGTTCGCTGGGCGCTCGAAGAGGTAGGGCTGCCTTATGAGGTTCGGTTTGTTTCCTTCGCGCAGATGAAGGCGCCGGACCATCTGGCCCTCCATCCCTTCGGCCAGATCCCCACCTACGAGGAGGGTTCTCTCTCACTGTTCGAGACCGGCTCGATCATCCTTCACCTTGCCGAGCAGCACGCGGGCCTGCTGCCCGGCGATCGCGATGCCCGCGCGCGTGCGATCACGTGGATGTTTGCCGCACTTAACACAGTCGAGCCGCCGATCCTCGAATTAACGACGGCAAAGATATTCGAAGCTGACAAGCCCTGGAGCGAGGAGCGTTTGCCATTGGTGAAGGATCGTGTTCGCGCCTGTCTCGACAGGCTCTCGGCTCGTCTGGACGCCGCCGAGTGGCTCGACGATGCATTCAGCGCGGGCGATCTGTTGATGGTATCGGTGCTGCTGCGACTAAGAATGTCGGGCATTTTGGACGAATATCAAAACCTTGCTGCATATGTAGCGCGCGGTGAAGCTCGGCCTGCTTACATCAGGGCTTTCGCTGCGCAATTTGCGATCAACGCTCCACCGGCCAGCTGAAACATTGGCTGATAAAGCCGAGCCGACAGCCGATTTGACATCAGCTGCCGCCGAAGAGTTGAGCGAGAGCATTGCCCTCAGAGCGAGACGGGCGGCGCCCCCTACCGGTCGACCATCGCCATGCCCCGCTCGGTGTAGCGCGGGCCGGAGACTTTTCCCGGCGCAAGCGCTTCGTCGAGCGCGGCCATCTCGGCGGCATCGAGTTTGATTGTGGCGGCGGCGACGTTCTCTCCCAAGTATTTTGTGCGCTTGGTGCCGGGGATCGGCACGATGTCGATGCCAAAGCCGTCGCCCTTCGCCAGCAGCCATGCCAGCGCGACCTGGCCGGGCTTGACACCGCGGGCAGCGGCGATGTCGCGCACCTTGGCGGCTGCCTCGACATTGGCGTCGTAGTTTTCGCCCTGGTAGCGCGGGTCGTTGCGGCGATAATCGCCGTCGGGATAGTCTTCCGCGCGCTTGACCTGGCCGGTGAGAAAACCTCGGCCGAGCGGCGAGAACGGCACCAGGCCGATGCCGAGTTCGCCAAGCAGCGGGATGATCTCCGGCTCCAGATTGCGCTCCCACAGCGAATACTCGCTCTGCACCGCCGACACCGGGTGCGCGGTATGCGCCCGGCGGATGTTGGCCGCGCCGGCCTCCGACAGGCCGAAGAAGCGCACCTTGCCTTGCGCGACGAGTTTGCCGACGGCGCCCGCGACATCCTCCATCGGCACCGCCGGGTCGACGCGGTGCTGGTAGAGCAGGTCGATACGGTCGGTTCCGAGGCGGCCGAGGGAGGCTTCCACGACCTCGCGAATGTGCTCGGGCCGGCTATCGGTGCCGACCTGCTTGCCGTTTTCGATGCGGAAGCCGAATTTGGTGGCGATCGTCACCTGGCCGCGCTTGCCCTTCAACGCCCGGCCGAGCAATGCCTCGTTGGTATACGGGCCATAGACCTCGGCGGTGTCGAGGAAGGTGCAGCCGAGTTCGATGGCGCGGTGCAGCGTGGCGATGGATTCGGCCTCGTCGGCCGGCCCGTAGGACTGGCTCATGCCCATGCAGCCGAGGCCGATGGCCGAGACCTGCAGCCCCTGGCTGCCGAGCTTGCGTGTTTTCAGGGTCATGGCAGGCGTTCTCCGGGAAGGGTCCAGGAATTATAGCAGCCGATCGCTCAATTCCCACAGGGTGTTCGGCCGCATGCCGATGGCTTGAAGACGACGCGGCCGCCCCATGGCTGCTCACCATGCGGCGGCGCTATTCTTCGACGGCCAGGATCACTCCGGCAATCGCGGCGCCGACAAAAGCGCCCACGGATGCGCCGACAAGGGGATCGGCCATGATATGGTTGCCGACCACTTCGCCGACACCGCCTCCAACCAATGTGCCGGCAATTATACCGATGAAAAGGCGGAGAAGTGGATCCGTAGTCAGGCGATTCAGCATCATCATGGCCTTTGCAGCTCGCTCACATGTTGGAGGCGACATCGCGGGTGGACGGAGGCTTGGGCCTATGAGCGGCACGCTGGTTTGACGCCTGCGGCGCAACGCTGGGCGTGGCTTTGGCATTCCCAGCGGTGTTGGACGCTTGCGCCTTGCGGCGCCTGAGCCAGTTGGATGACAGTTCGGCAAGGAGACTGCGCAGAGCCTTCACCACGTCCTCCTGAGTGCGGCGAGGCCAAAACCTCTATGCACCCAGTTTGTTCCACACCGAAAACAATCGTTCGCGAAACGGCGCCTGCCGGTGCGATCGGCCTGTTTGCCGGGTTCTGTCGACGAGTGGATCGGAGGTTGCGGCATGTTCTGCCAAGCAGGCTGGCAGGTGACGTGACGCTGCCCAGGCTCCCAGTGCGCTGAAAGCGGCCGGGCATCACCTGCCGATATAGGCGGCCAGTTCGTCCGGCGTCCCGTTCGGGAAGGCCTGTTTCAGAAAGTCCAGGAAAGCCGACACGCGCGGGCTGAGCAGCCGCCGAGACGGGTAGAGCGTCCACAGAGCGATCTCAGGGCCGTCAATGTCTCCCCAATTCACCAGTGTGCCGTCAGCCAAATCGTGGGCCACCAACGAAATGGGAAGACGTGCTGCCCCGACCCCCGCTCGCACCGCATCGCGCACCATAATGAGCGTTCCCAAAGCGAGGACCGGCTCGATTTTTATCGCCGACCGGCCAGCCTCTGTCTTCACGTGCCATATTTGCCGTTCGCCTGTCCCGCGCGCAACGCCAGGGGCCGGACCACCGGTGCGAGGAAGTTGAGGGCTCGCCACGACGACCAGCCGGTCGCGGAGAAACGCCCGTCCGACCAAGCTTTCGTCGGGATCCGGGTTGACCCGGATCACCAGGTCGTAGCCTTCCTCGATCATGTCCACAGCCCGGTCCTCCGTCGTGACCTCCAGCCTCACCTCCGGAAATTTGAGGGTAAATCCCGCGGCGATCCTCCCCATCGCGGTCTGAGAAAAAAGCAGGGGCGCGCTGATACGCAATCTGCCCTTGGGCTTCCGACCGCCCGAGGCGATCTCCGCAGCCGTCTCGTCCAGTTCGGCAAGCAATACCCCCGTCCGCTCGAAGAGCGCCCGTCCTTCTTCGGTCAGCTTCAGGTTGCGCGCGCCCCGTTCAAACAGGCGCAGGTCAAGGCTGCCCTCCAAGTCTCCAACCCGCCGCGACAAGGTTGCCTTGGGCCGGCCGGTGGCCCTTGCCGCTTTGCCGAAACCGCCATGGCGGGCAACGAGGTTGAAATCGGTGAGGGCCAGAAGATCCATGAGTGTTCCACCAGTGAGACGGCGCGTCTAAAATTTCGGCCTGTTTGACTGTTTGTGAGCCACACATATTGGGCCTGTCAAGCAACCCAACAGGAGAAATTCCATGACCATCCTCGTTACCGGCGCCACAGGCAATGTTGGCCGCCAAGTCGTCGAACACCTCGTCAAGCGCGGCGCCGACGTCCGTGCTCTCGTCCGCGATCCGTCGAAAGCCAGCTTTCCGGCAGGCGTATCGGTCGCGCAAGGCGATTTTCTCGATGTCGATTCACTGCGCAAAGCCATGTCCGGCGTTTCCACCCTGTTCCTCTTGAACGCCGTGGTGCCGGACGAATTCACCCAGGCTTTGGTCGCGCTGAACGTCGCCCGATCGGCGGGCATCGAGCGGATCGTCTATCTCTCGGTGATCCATGCGGACGTCTATGTGAACGTGCCGCATTTCGCCGGCAAATTCGGCGTCGAGCGAATGATCGAGCAGATGGGCTTCCAGGCCACGATCCTGCGCCCGGCCTATTTCATCCAGAACGACCTGATGATCGAAGACGTCATCACCGGCTACGGCACCTACACAATGCCGGTCGGCGCCAAGGGGCTCGCCATGGTTGACGTGCGTGATATCGCCGAGATCGCCGCTCTCGAGCTGCTGCGCCGCGAACGGTCCGCGGAGCCGCTTGCGCTCGAGCGGATCAACCTCGTCGGTCCGCAGACACTGACCGGGACGGATATCGCCGCCATCTGGTCCGACGTGCTCGCCCGCCCGATCAGCTACGGCGGCGACAACACCGAAGGTTTCGAGCAGAATCTCAAGCAGTTCCTGCCTGCCTGGATGGCGTACGATATGCGCTTGATGGGCGAGCGGTTCCTGACCGACGGAATGCTGCCCGAGGCCGGCGACGTCGAGCGCCTGACCGCGCTTCTGGGCCGCCCGCTGCGCCCCTATCGCGACTTCGCCTCACAAATCGCCGGCTCCGCCTGACGGAACGGCTTCGGTCATCACCAAGTACGGAAACAGCAGGGCGGCCTTTTGAGGAGGCCGCCCTGACTGGCATGGGACAAATGCGCGTTCAGCCGGAATTGCCTTACTGCAGGGTGGCCTCACCAGGTCTGTCGAGTTGGGCGTTGACGCGCTCACCATCGTCGCCACCGAGGCCATCCACGAACAGACCAGCTACGCCGTCGAAATTGGTGAGCCCGTCGAATTCAATTGCCGCGCCAATCAGCTGGGCTGCCTGGAAGACAAGGTATTCGACGTCCTCGAGGGCGACGTTTTCGGCCAGATTCCTGACCCTTACATGCTCCGCCACCGCCGTGATGCTGACGATGCCGGTCTTCCTGAAGGCGACCTGGACTGCTGAACGGACGTCATCGCGCAGTCGCGCCGAGTAATCATACCGCATCGAAACCTCCCAAAGGGAATGGTTTTCTGTTCAGGTTGCACAATGCGGCAGGGGCTTGGGCTTGGCAAGTCACTAATTAAATAATACCCAAACAAATCAAATAGTTAGCATAGTTGTGCAACTGTGTGTGTTACGCCGAATACGCATCAGGCTCTTCATGAGCATGACAAGCGGTTCACCCATCGCGAGGTCTTGACGCGCTAGGAGCGGTTTCCTAACTATGAGTTGAGTAAGTTGAATACTCATTCTACGTATTCATGGTGCGGAGCGAGGGAAGCGCGATGACTGAACTGGAACGCCCGGAACGGTTGCAGATCATGCTGACGTCAGACGAACTGGCGGCGCTGGAAAACTGGCGCTTCGACAAGCGCATGCCGAGCCGTTCGGCCGCCGTGAGGGAATTGCTGCGGCGCGGTCTTGCCTCGGATGGCTTCCTGACGGCGGAGCAAGGGACGAAGTCGCAAGACTTCGGCATCCTGCCAACCGCCGGCGGCAACGGCATTTCCGACGGCGGCAAGGAGTAGGGCGGTTCACCGTGCCTGAGCCGCCCTGGTCCCGCAGGCCGGTCGGCGGTTGCCGCGACGCGGCGCCGGCTGGCGTACCGGGACGAGACTCTCGGTTCAGAGGATGTTGGTCGTCACTTCGACGATTATCGCGGCACCTTCCAGGCTGCCATTGGTGACGTGCACGACGCGCGATACCCGCAGATCCTGCGTGGTTCCGTCGATCGACAGCGCAACACTTTCGCCGATCCGGGGAACCGCCTGGAAAACGGCGTCCGTGGCCTCCGGCCGGTTGTCGATCGATATGCGGCAGTTGACGGTCATGAGATGTCTCCTGTGTCGGCCCGGTGGTCAACGCAGGGTCCGCGAAATGGTTTCAGGAGCCGGACGCAACTTAATGGCGCCTGGATTCGTAAAGCAGTAATTGCTCCATCGTTCATCGTAACGGAGCAACAGCTCGCTGGGGAGGGCGTTGGGGCTGCCCCGGCGAGCTTGATCCGATTTGCCCAGGGGCGTGGCGTCACCGAGGCATGGAGACGAGTTTCGGAGCCCGCAATTCCCCGGCCATCCTTGCCGCCTGGAAGATTGTCATCAAAACCAGGATGGGCTCACCCTCGGTCGGGTTGATGGTCAGGACGACGCGGCCGAGCTCGTCGCTCATGCCGCAAGACCAATCCTTGACGGCTATCACTTTTCTCGCGGCCATATGCCTTCTCCTGAACCGGAGATCCCCTGCGGGCTACGCCGTCTGGAGTTGGTCGACAGAACCTTTGCCTGACATTGCAACCAGCCGAAGTGCGGCAAATGCGGTCAATATTATGAAAACCGCCGTGACGTTCAGGGACATCGTCGATGCAAGGACGCCCCCGTCAAAGCAACTCAGTTCCATGGCGCTGCACCCCTTCAATCCACTGACGGACTGGATGATGATCCTGCTTGGGGCGAAATACAAGCGTTCTCTAATACGCCGATGCGGCTGGCCAGCCCTGCGCGCTTTGAGCAGGCGAACGGTTGGTTGCTGGTTCCCGCTCAAGGGCTCGAACCTCGATTCACGCCTTCAAAGGGCGCTGTCCTACCATTAGACGAAGCGGGAAAATGCACGTTGCGCCCCACCCCTAGCCGGTTCGCGCGCCGGGATCAACGCACGGGGGCGGCAAAGCCGATTGGAAGCGCGGTGTCAGTCCGGAAAGTTGGTGACAGGTTCCTCGCAGCGGTAGACCGGGCAGCTGCCGTCGCGGGTTGGGACATAGGCCGACATCGGCACCTCCGGCCAGTCGCATTCGTTGCCGAACTGCCTGACATAGCGGTCATAGGTGTTGGGTCCGGTGGTCAGCACCACGGCATGATGGCTTTGGAGCAATTGCCGGAGTTGGTCGCAACTCATCGTGCGGGTGTCGGGCCTGGCTTCGGCAAGGCCGGTCGCGGCCAGCAGGATCGCTGCCGTCATCAAGGCAATTCGGTGCATCGGCATGGCTATTCCCTCGAATGGAAGTATCGGCCGAAACTCGCATCCCGGCGGGTGGTTCCGCAACCGCCGGCTGGCCGTCTGTGGCGGCGCAACCAAATGGTTCGTCGCGCATTGCTGGGGATGGATGGGAGGAAGCCCTACGAGACCCCGCAATGGCGGCCCGGAAACGGGGACCGCGAGGCCATGTGCTGTTCTTTCTGCGGCGGGCGCGACCACAGCTATGAGGACTGTCCGCAAAGGGATACTGACGCCGATCCAGTGCCGAATGCCCCTGACCCTCCCAAGCCAGACTGATCCGCGCCGGTATGCCGCCAGCAATATGTCAAATGCGACCCGCCGGCATTCGTACATCTGACTGATGTCGTGATTTTCAACGCCGTCCGGCTACATCCTGACCTTACCGGTGTCACCGATTTCCGGGCGGCTGTCGCTGACCGTTGCGGCCAGCATCTTCACATAGCTGACCACGGTGCCGGGGCTGTCCCAATACTGGGCGTCCTTCGGCGTCACCTTAAGCACGCGGATCGAAGGATCATCGGCACTGTCCCACCAGGCCTTGGCCGGGGTCGACCACAACTCCCTGATCTTGGCGCGGTCGTTCGAAACCGCCGCCAGACCGCTGACGGAAACATATTTCTGGCCGCCTGAATCGGCGAAGGCGAGGCCGACATTAGGCTCGGCTTCGATTTCGTCATCCTTGTGACTGTCGACATCGGTGAGGAAGTAGATGGCGTTTTCGTCGCGCACCACATGCGCCGCCATCGGTCGCGAGCGGATGTCATCGCCTTCGCGAGTGGCGAGCATACAGAAACCGATCCTGTCCATCAGTTTCCAGACCCGGTCGAGATCGCTGTTGCCGTCGCTCATTGTTTGCCTCCTTATTAAGCCATCCATGGGGGGTGTCGGGTGCAACTCGCGCAGGCGCGCAAGGTTCCGGTCGTGAACTGCCCGGACTGTTCCTGGGAGGAATGTTGGAGGCGATTGCAACCAAAACGCACCGCGGCGCATTGGTGGCCATGCGCGCGATCCGCGCATGAGGGAGAAGGGGTCGACAGTGACAGATTTGGCGGGCCGTGATGCCTTGATCGCCATCACCGCCGATGCGCGGCTGGCGGCGATTGTCGATTCGTCCTTCGACGCTATCGTCAGCAAGGATCTGAACAGCATCATCACCAGTTGGAACGCGGCGGCGCAACGCATGTTCGGCTACACCGCCGAAGAGGCCGTCGGCCGCTCCGTGCTCATGCTCATCCCCGATCATCTCAAGGATGAAGAGACCGACATCATCAGCCGGGTTCGCAGGGGCGAGCTGCTGGCCAGCTACGAGACGATCCGCCGGCGCAAGGATGGCGGCCTCATCGCCGTGTCGCTGACCATTTCGCCGATCAGGAACGCGTCCGGCGAGATCATCGGCGCCTCGAAGATCGCCCGCGACATCACCGCCAGCAAGGAGAGCGAGCGCCGGATCAGGCTTTTGCTCCGCGAGGTGAACCATCGCGTCAAGAACCAGTTCGCGGTGATCCTCTCGATGATCAGGGAGACCAGCAAACGCTCGACCGATCCGCGTGAATTCGAGGAGTTGATCCGCTCCCGCATCATGGCGCTGTCGCGGTCGCACGATCTGCTGGTGAACTCGGAATGGGCCGGCGCCAGCCTCTTCGACCTCGCCCAGGAGCAGCTCAAGCCGTTCGGTCACGAGGCGCGGGTATCGCTGTCGGGACCGCTTTTGACCCTGCAGCCGAATGCCGTGCAAAATCTCGGCATGGCATTTCATGAGCTCGGCACCAACTCATCAAAATATGGCGCGCTGGCGAGCGAGGCCGGGCGGCTGGAGATCACCTGGCGGATCGTTGAAGGCGTTTCTGACAAGCGGGAAATCCATCTGCTGTGGGACGAGACGATGCCGGTGCGCGAGGGAGAGCGGTGGGACGAAAGCACGCGCAAGGGTTTCGGCACCGTCGTCCTGCAACGGGTCGCGCCGCAATCGCTGAACGGCTTGGCGGTGCTGGATCGCAGCCCGGGCCATCTCAAATGGTCCCTGACGGCGCCGCTGGCTTCGATCATCGTTCCGCAGCTCGGCGCCGACGTGCCCGAAACCGAAACGTCCTGAGGCCTTGAGGATTGGCTCCATCAACCTCCCTTTGGCAGATGCGTATTCAAAAGCGGCCGCATCCTTGCCGCACCTGGCCGTGGATTCAGGAACCGCGACCCGGTGGCCGCGTTGTGGCGTCAAGCTTTTGGAGGGGACATCATGGAACAGCTCGTCGAGGAATTCGGCCATTCCACCTACACCTCGTTTCCGGTCATCGCGGCGCGGCTGTTGCTGGCCACCCTCTATGGCGCGGTCATCGGTTTCGAACGCGAATGGCGCAATCGCCCGGCCGGACTTCGCACGCATATTCTCGTCTGCGTCGCCGCCGCCACCTTCGGCATCCTGACGGTCGAGATCGTGCACGCGCCGATGTTCGCGGGGGAATCGGTCAAGGTCGATCCGATCCGGGTGGTCGAGGCGGTGACCGCCGGCGTCGCTTTCCTCGCCGCCGGCTCGATCATGTTTTCGCGCGGCGAGGTGCATGGGCTGACGACCGGCGCCGGCATGTGGCTGGCGGGCGCGATCGGCGTCGCCTGCGGACTGGGTCTTTGGCAAGTGGCCGGGTTCGGCACGCTGATCGTGCTGATAGTTGCCGGCTTTCTGCGCCGGTTCGAACGCGGGCCCGGCCTTGCCGCCGGTGATGAAGGCAGTCAGGCAAAGGCGGAGAAGGAGGGGGCCTCGGCCCGATCAAAGGGAGGGCGAAGGTAATCCCGTTCGCCGAGAGATGCCGTGACTGGTTTCACCGAAGAAGCCGGCCAGCAGATCGGCCGTGCGCGCCGGGTTCTCCTCGGGAAAGAAGTGCCCGCCCGGCATCGCCTGGCCGCGCACATCGTCGGCCCAGCCGCGCCACAGCGCCAGCGGCCCGCCTTCGCCGGCATACCATTGCGCCAACGCGCCCTGACCGCTCCATAGCGCCAGCAGCGGGCAGCGAATGCGCCGGCCGGCTGCCTTGTCGGCATGGTCGTGCTCGCGATCGAGCGTGGCTGCCGCCCGATATTCCTCGCAGATGGCATGGGCGTGGGCAGGCGCGCGCAAGGCCTCGACATAGGCCTGACGCACTTCGGCTGGAAACGCCGATGACGACGAGCCCCAGCCGTTGAGCGCATTGTCGACGATCGCCTCGGCGGCGCCGGACAGGATCTTTTCCGGCAACGGCTCGGGCTGCGCCAGCAGCGACCATGGCCAATAACCCAGCGCCAGCCTGGCGTCGGCCCGGTCCCAGGCATCGGCGGTCGGCACGATGTCGAGAACGGCGAGCTTGTCGATGCTGCCCCGATGATCGAGCGCCATGCGGTAGGCGACACGCCCTCCGCGATCATGGCCGGCGACCATGAAGCTGCTGAAACCCAGCTTCTCCATCAGCCTCATCATATCGGCGGCCATGGTGCGCTTGGCATAGGGGGCGTGGTCGGGAGTGGATGCCGGACACGAACTGCGGCCATAGCCGCGCAGGTCGGCGCAGACGACGCTGAACCGGCTGGCCAGAGCGGGGGCGATGTCGCGCCACATCAGATGCGTTTGCGGAAAGCCGTGCAGCAACAGCAGCGGTGGCCCGCCGCCGGCGCGCAGGCAGAATATGTTGGCATCGCCGGTGTCGATTTCCGCGCCTTGGAAACCCTCGAACATGATCGCCTCCGGCACGCGCAACGGCGGCAAACGGGTTTGGTTGCAATGCCGCCCGGCGAGGCGGCCAACCTTTTTCGTCGACAGACGTTGTCCCTGTGAAGGGAAGGTCGCCGCGGGCGACCGTGCAAGAAAGAAGGAGGCAGTGATGAGAATTCTCGCCATCATGCCAATCGGCCTCATGCTGGCGCTGGCAGTGCCGGCCGCGGCCCAGCAGCAGAACGACAGCCAGGCACATGCCGACAAATGCAGGGCTCAGACCGAGCAAGGGGCAAAACAGCAGCCTGGACAGCAGGCCGATGACGGCAATTTGACCGCGAAGCTCAACGATTGCGGCGGCGTGCTGAAACCGCCCCCGACGGGCGACCAGGGCATGGCGGCGCCGGCCCCCGAGGAAGGCAAGACGCCGGTGATCAAGCCGGGTGAAGTGCCGCCCCAGCCGCCGAAGCAATAAACGCCGCTGGCTGGTATTATCGCGCAAGCTAATGGAACCTCGTTATCCCAGGAGCGTTTCTCTCACGACTTGGAATTCGGAGAGATTATCGTGAGAGATATTGCGACCACGGCCACGTTGCTTGCCTCGATAGCCATCGTGATTGCCTTGATTCTTCTGGCGCCGAAGAGTTTTGGCTTCGAAAACTCTCAGCCGATTGTCCAGGGCGAGCTTCCGGCGGAATAATCGGATCGATTGTTCGAAGTGACCAAGACCGATTTGCGCGAAGCAGGCGAGGTACGATGCCCCGCCTGCTTCTTTTTATGGAAACCGCTATTTATGGAAACCGCTATCGCACCAGCACGCCGGCATGGCTGCAGAGCGCTGCGAACGCTTCCTGCGCCTCGGCGGCGCCCGTCCCGGTTTCCAATGCGGCTTCGACCTTCTCGCGCGCCGCCTGGTAGAACGGGCCGCGTTTGGCCTGCGGCCAGTCGATCAGGATTTCGCTGGCATCCTTGAGCGTGGCGACGTCGCGGATCGTGTCCGACCCGTGCGGCTTGATCCGCATCGGTGTGGGCAGGATGAGCTCGGACATGTCCTGTTTTCCAACTACTGGAGGAGTTTTGCTTCGCGCGCGGCGTCGATCATCGCCCGCATCGCTTTTTCCGCCGGCGTCCAGCCATCCAGCGCATCGCGGCAACTGCGCAACGCCGCCCGGTAGCGCCGTCCCTGGCCAGACGGCCAGTCGCCGAGGCATTCCAGCCCTTCCCAGGCGCTGCGGATGATGCGCTCGCGCTCAGGCGCGAATTTCAGCCTGATGGGGCGGGGAAACATCTTGTCGTTCAACGGTCGTCTCCATGATTGCCGCAAGTGTCGCTGGCGACATGCGTGAGAGGCGATCGGTAACGTCGCCGGCAGGACAGGGTTCCCTTGCCAGGAGATCAAATCTCGGCGTCGATGTCCGACAGCGATCTCGGCGTCGGCGCTTCGGCGTTGTGCTGCGCTGGGCGGTCATGCTCGAACTGTTCGGTGCCGGGCAGAGCGTGCAGCCAGGTCTCGCGCCTGGAGGTCCACAATTCATATTCGGGCACGAGATCGGTCGGCGCGATGTCGAGGCTGCCGATCGCCACCTCGGCCTCGTTGTCGTCGACCCAGGCGACGCGGCCGCCGCATGTCGGGCAAAAGCTCCGCGTGCCATAGGAGCTGACGAGGCCGGTGGTCTCGAAAGCCTCGCGCGGCCAGATGGCAAAGGCCGAATAGACCGAACCGCCGGCCTTGCGGCAATCCTTGCAGTGGCACAGGCCAACGCGCAATGGCGGGCCGTGAACCTCGAACTGCACGCCGCCGCACAGGCAGCTGCCGGTCCTGCGTATGGTGTCGGACATGGCGACCTCCCTCAATGCGTGGCGCTGCCGGCCGGGTGGGACAGATGCTCGTCTGCCGTTTCGTTGGCCAGGATGAGAAACCGGGAAAAAGACATCCTGTTCACCGTACCACCAGGCCCGGTTGACGCGGCCCGCAGCATCTTCAACGCCGCCCAGGCGAAATGGTTTCGGCTAGCCGCGGGCCGCCATATGGGCGTCGAGCTTCTTGCGCGAGGGGCCGTAGCGCTTGATGATGGTCTGTGCCTCGCTTGGCGGGATGCCGTATTTGCGGGCAAAGGCGGCAACCTCGTAGGGCTCTTCACTCGAGACCTGCTTGCGGTCCTGTTTCGTCTTCGACTTGTCGTCAGCCATCTCAGGCCTCGCTTTCTGTTGTCGGGGACGCGCAGTCTTCGGCGCCCGCGATCAACACGACATAACACAGATTGGCGCCGCCGGTTCCACCAGACGACACGGCCTGGGCTGCGATAGGCCTGTATCAGGCCGAGGGCCGCATGGTATCGGCGGCGGCAGCGTGGTCGCCGTCACATTCGGAGCATGCCGCGCTGAGGCCGGGGCAGCCGCGCCGGTGCGTGCCGGCGGGGCAGCAATGGCCGTTGGAACTCGTCCAGCGCGGGCATTCGAAGACCTGGCCAGCGCCACCGCAGCCGCTGCACTCCAGCGGCGCCGACCGCTCGCCATGAGATGTCGCCCCAAACCTGACGCTTGTACGCAAATTTCAGCCCACCCAAAATCGCTGCGTCGGCACGCCGATGCATTAGCCCCGACTAACGATAGCACTTCCGTGATTACCAACAAGTTTCAATCGCGGCGGCGCCGGAAAGCCGTTCGGGCCGTCGTCAGGCCGGCTTCAGCCGCATCGCGGCGAGATACATGAGCGCCGAGGCGGCCTGCCCGCGGTCCCAGCCGGCGGCCTCGACCTTGCGGAGCAGGGCGTCGAGATGCGGAACCAGCATATCCCTGCATTCCTGTTCGTAGACGGTGCTCGTCGCCGGATGCCGCGGTGAGCCGATGGTCAATGCCTTGGCCATGTCCGATTCCCCCTTGGAGCGAGCAATAATATGCCGTCAGCCGGCAAACCGAAAATCGCTCTTGCCGTACGGTGTGACGCTTCGAAACCCCTCTGCGATCCTGTCGAGAAAAATTGGCCTGATGTGTCGGACCTGGCGCCGGTCGCGCGTCCTAGGAGCGATCAACCTGCAAAGCTGGAGAACGAGCATGTCGTCGCAAATCACTCAATCACCGTGGCAGACCGCGGCCCTTGTCGTCGCCCGGCTGATCTTCGCCGGCGTCTTCCTGATGGCCGTGACCTTCAAGTTCATGGGCATGGACGCCACCACCGGCTATATCGCCGCCGCCGGCTTTCCGTTTCCGCTGTTCCTGGCCTGGTGCGCGGCGATCCTGGAAGTCGCGCTGGTGCTGTGCTTCCTGACCGGCGCCTTCTTCTCGCAGGCAGCCCTGGTCGCCGCCGCCTATGTGCTGTTCCTCGGCTTCGCCTTTCACGGACCCAGCCACTGGGCCGGCAACCAGGCCGAGTTCGGCTTCTTCGTCGACCATTTTTCGTTCCTGGCCGGACTGCTGTTTGCGGCCGTGCATGGACCGGGCAAGGTGCTTTCGCTCAATTCGGGATGGCCGGGCAGGGCTTGAGGCGAGGCAGCGGGCCACCGCGGACGCACGCCGGCCCGCTCACAGCTGGTCGTTGTAGGGTTCCTTTATCTTGCCGACCATGCGGGCCAGCTTCGAAAAGGACGGCATATCCGCCTCCGGCTGGCACTGGTTAGCGAGTTCCAGCAGCCGGATCGGAAAGTTGACGGCGTCGCGGCTGGACGCGGACATGCCTTCGGACCGCTCCTGGTTGGTTTCGCCGGCCTCGGTCTTGCGCAAGGCCAGGTCAATTTCCTCCGCCGTCAGCACCCCCTTTTGAACCAGGAGGCGGTTGATCGAGGCGACGGCCATCAACAGGCCTTCGAGTTGCAGGTTGGCGACATTCATGGCGATTGCTCCCGTGGCTGGGGTTGAAACGCGCGAGCGGCATTTCCGCTCCAGAAAGGCTGCGGGCGAATGCCTATTCCTGCGTCAGCCGTTCGCCATATTCGCGCCACAGCGCCTTGACCTCCAGGTTGCCGAGGCTGCTGATCGAAACATCCCCACAGCTGATGGCGACGGCGGTGATGTCGTATTGGGGGTAGGCGTTGGCGACGAAACGGATGGCTTCGCCCAGCGAACGCACGCGGATGACTGGATCGGCCTGACCCTGGCCGGTGCTGCGCACGCCGGAAACCGTGGCCGGTGCATGCCGCATCCTGAACACGGATGCCATGGCTGGTCTGTCCATCGTCCTCTCCCACAAGGCCGTGCGACGGGAATCATTCCATGAGCTTCGACGAATGATTTCACACCTGCCGGCTTATGACCAGCCGCCGGCAAAAGCAGGGTTTTACGCGCTTGCCAGCGTCGCTCCGAGTGGGAGTTCCGACCGGTCTAGGAATTTTTTCTCAAAAAACGGTTGACGGGGTGAGTGCAGCTTTGCCTTCCAGACGCTGAACCCTGTTATCGGAACCGATGACATTGTGCTGTCGTTCTATCAGTCCGACGACACAGTCGGGGATATCCAGGCAGCCGCGCAAGGCATCATCGACCAAGCCCAGGCCGCTGCGGACGTAGCGACGGGCGCCATGACAACCGTGCTCGATCCGCAATTCGCGACCAAGGCGACGGCGGAGGCATTTTCCCCACCGATAGCACCAACATATATCCGCACCGCCTTCTACGACAGCTCTCAGGTGGCAGGCAGCGGCGCTGTGTACCGCAAGAATGGAACGAATGTCGGGGATTTGGTGATCACGCTGAGCGATGGCATGACGAAAACAGGCTATACGCTCGCCTCAACCCCGGTGACGGCATCAATGCTCGGGGCGCGTGGTGGCGGTGCGAATGCCACGGCTGCTATCAGTGCACTGCTCGCGGGCAGCTATCCGCATGTGCTGATTGACGGCTCCTACCAGACCGACGGCAACCACACGATCTCGACAGCGAAGAAGCGCGTCGAATGCCTGGGCGGCTCTGCCCTGATCCTGCGCGCCCCAGTCGGTGCCGTTACCGGCCACCATCCCGTCATCGATATCGCTGCCGATGACGTCCTGATAGACGGGGACCTCACGATCGATGGTGGATCACATGCCGGCTATCAGGCTTCTATCGGTATTCGCGTCGGCCTCTCTACTGGTGCGCGCCGGAAGCGGCCGACAATCCGCGGCGTGAAGGTTCGCAATCTTGGCCTTGCCGGTGTGATGGCGCTCTGTGTCGACAGCCCGACGATTGAGGACATTGACGGCTATAACATCTTCACGCCAACCGGCGGCGAGTTTGGCGACACGGTTTACGTGGCCGGCGTCCGCAAGCCGATCGTGCGCAACATCCGGTCGGCGAAGTGCAAACGCGACGGTGTCGTATTGACCTATACGGGAAATCTAAACACCACCGACGTGTTGGTCGACGGGGTTTTCGTGGACGCACATCTCGACAGCCCCTCCGCCGGTGTGTGGGTGGAGATGACCGGTGCGCGAGATCCACGAGGGATCATAACTAACGTGGTGGCGAATGACTGTCTGGTTGGCGTAGCCGCGACTGACGCCAACAGCGAGATCGTCATTTCGAATGTCAAGGCAATCGGCAACCGGCTCTCCGGTAGTTCTGCCGGCAACGTCTTCGGCGTTCAGATTCAGTCGGGCCGGCTCGATAACTGGTACATCGATCGCTACAACACCGCCCTGCAATTGGAGCCAAACGGCGAATATCAGTTCGCCCTCAGCTCGCAAGTTGGATCGTTTGCGACTGGCGAAACGGTCAGCGGCGGCACCTCTGGTTCCACCGGAACCATGCGGTTCCAACATTTTGAAATCGTCATCACCGGTTCAACCGTCGACTATGAACTCGGTGAGACGGTGACAGGCGGTTCATCCGGCGCGACGGGCATCTTGGTCGACTTCTTTGCCAACGTGCTGAGGGTCTTGCCGACAAGCGGGACGTTTCAGGCCGCTGAAACAATCACTGGAGGCACCTCTGCGATTGCCAAAACGGCAAACAGCGCGACCCGGCGCATCTATGTGCGCGGTTCGGCCGGCATCTTTCCGGCTGGCGAGACGATCACGGGCGGAACGTCGGGTGCCACAGCCGTAATCGCCGCGCCCTACCAGACGCCTCTTGCGATCGGCCCGGGCACGTTGATGAACTGCTCGACCGATGCCATTGTCGTTGCGAACGTAGTGACACCGGCGAGCCTTAGCCTTTCTGGCATCAGGGGAAACACCCAGTCGCATGGCATCCGGTTCAACCTTTCCGTGGGCCAACGGCTGCGCAAAGCCAGTCTCAGGGACATCGCCCTGAAGAACTCGACCTCCATTGGCGTTGCCTTTAGGGTAACCACCGGCGGCGCGATAGACGAAATGCTGGTCGATGGTTTCGACATATCGGAATGGGTTGGTGATGGCACCGGCAGTTCCATCACGGCCGGCATCGTGACCAAGTTTATTGGCGGCAACAATCCCGGTCTGCAGGGGACGTCGAGTGTGCCGATCAATCTGACCGTCAACACAACGCTGTCCGGGCTTCACAACCGGGCACTCTGCCACAACAACGGGGCCGGCGCGACGTGGACACATACGCTGCCGCCTGCCGTGCCTGGCCTTCGGATCGGCTTTGCCGGAGTACACGCAACCCATGTCATGAACATCGAACCCAACGGGACGGACACGATCAAGGGCGGCGGTGCAGGAAAATATCTCATTCTCGATCCCGGCGAGCGCGTAACCCTGGAGGCATACGCAACGGGCTCATGGGTGGTCAGCGCGACATTCGGCTGGGCGGGCGATTTCGAGTTGTAGACTTTGTCGTTGTGAATGACCGAATCGCCTAGGTTGCTTTTTTGATCCAAATGGTCGAACGAAAGATATGGTCCTCGCTCTGTGGTCAATGGTGGCCGTGACCACCTTTATACTTGTGGCCCGCCACAATCGGGTTTCTGTTGTAGCGATTGGCTATGTCGGCCTTCTTGCTTATTCGGTGCCCGCGCTGATTGGCTTCACGCGGCCTGTGAGCGCGAAAGGATTAGTGCCATATCTCGAGCCGGCCTCGTCGGAAGCAATTCTGGTGATGGTCGCTGCTTGGCTAGGGTTCGGGTTGGCGCTGCTGCTGCTACCTTCGTCTGTGGGCGGGGGACGTCCCCCTTGTTACCAGTTGCACCCGATGCGGGTCACCTGGTTCATTCGGTGCGCGCTGATCATTTCTTTAGCCTGCTATGCATGGATGGCAAACAGGGCTGGACTTGAGTGGTACGCGATGGAGCGTGCCGACATCTATGACGCCGTCGGTGGGCTCATTTCCATCGTGTGGCGTTGGGTCAGCGGCATCGGTCTTCTGGCATCGATCTATTTCGATAGGCTATGGGGTCGCGGCGCTCGTATTTATCAAGCCATCTTTGCGTTAATGGTCGCACTTAATGCGATCGCGGGTGATCGGACTGTCCCGGTGATCTTGGCAATGGCGTTTGCCATCGTGTTATTGTGGGAGTGGCCGATAACGAAGGCGGCCCTGCATTGGAAGGCATGGGCGATCGGGCTGGCGACGCTTGCGATCATCTTCTTTATGAAGCCCTTCTATCTGGCCTACAAACGCGACCTGCCGTTTGGCAGGATGCTGACAGGCGGTTCTGATCCGATGGCTATGGTGGCCTCCTGGGAAGCCTTCGGCACTCATGAAAACATCGAAGGGCTGATTAGGAGTAGCACGACCTATCCATGGTGGAACACGGTTCGCGATACCTTGGCGCAACTGCTAATTCAGCCGTCGGCCTTCGGCTTCGACAGCACTGGGTTCAACACGGTGCTCCAGACCCAGATATTTTCGCAGGCGTTGTACGGCTTGGCTGGTACATTCTGGGGGCAGGCGTGGGCGATTGGTGGTATTCCCGTTGTGATCGTATTTGGGTTGATCTATGGCGGAGCGTTGGTGGCGTTGCATCATGCTTCGCTCAAAAGTAAGGGTATGTGGTTCTTCTTCTGGATCATCCTCGGCAGCGTGATTGGGGTCTATGCGCACCGGAATGCCTTGGAGAACGTTCTTGCGCAGGCACGGCAGCCATTCGTCGGTTTCGTGACGATTCAGGTCTTGGTGTGGGTACTGCTCTTCGGGCGCTTCCATACCAGCGTTCCGGCTGTTCCGATTGTGGGTCGAGACTACGGCAAATGAACTGATGTTGAGCAGCGCCTTGGGGGAGGCATGAAATGGTGGAGCAGGTATATCTTGATCGGCAGCATGATCGTCTTGTATTCATCGACCGACCAGCCGACGAAGGATTCTGGGACGATCGTTGGGCGCAATCCCTAACAGCAGCGGACATTCGGAAAAAGAGCGTCTTTGTCCAGCATGTTACCCGAAAGTATTTAAGCCCGCCTGATCGAGTGATTGATGCAGGCTGCGGTGTGGCAAACACAGTCTTTGGGCTCCATCACGCAGGGTTCGAGGCATACGGATTAGACTTTGCCCCCGTAACCATCGCTAGGATCAAAAAGCACGCCCCCGAACTTAATATCGTTCTCGGTGACGTCCGAGAAATGCCATTCGAGGATGCCTTTTTCGAAGGGGTGTGGTCCTTGGGGGTGATCGAACACTTCAAGGATGGTTACGCATCGATCATCGAGGAGGCACGCCGAGTGCTGAAACCTGGCGGACTCCTTTTCCTAACTGTCCCCAGCGTGTCGCCATTGAGGCGTCTAAAGATGCGGCTCGGTCGATACGAAGATGTGAGTGCCGCGGACATGGCCCGATTTTACCAATTTGCCTTCACCCCGAACGACACAATTAGAACGATCAGCGAGATGGGGTTCCGGCTTTTGGAAAGTCGGTCCAGGGGCGGATATCTGGGGTTGATGCGGGAAAGCAACTTGTTAAAGCGCGTGCTTGAACCATTGTATGAGAGCCGGTCGCGACCGATGGTGACCTTACGACGCGCGATCGACTTAGTGATCAGTCCAGTATCCTTTCATACAAAGCTGTTCGTCTTCAAAAAAGCTAACTGAAACTCACTGAATTTTCGAACTCAGACCTAAGTTACTTGTACCCAGCACTATTTGTCGCGGGATCGTCTTCGTACGGTATGAACGTGACTCGGCGCTTCGACTGAAGTCCTATTGATCATTTCCGCAGCGTCAACGCGCAGAAGGCTCATTCATTGATCTTATCCTGACGGAGCTTCTCATCGATGTCTCTCAGGCTTTTGTTGTACGCGCGCGTCTCTCGCCGCACCCCTATCGTGGCAATAACTACCCACGCGATAGAGAAGGCGCCGATGAGGCCTCCTAAAACTAAATATTTTATGTCAGCCATATGTGCTTTTACGCGTCCTAGGTGCGTCAATGACTTACCGAGCGCACGAGTCTCTTGCCGATACTCAGAATTTAAAGTCTGTATCTGCCAACTTGGCGAATGATATCCAGAATCATAATCGCCCGCGCCAAGCCTAAGCTCCACGTGGCGAACATACCAAAAATCAAAAAGTGAACAACTGCCCGGAAGGGCAGAAAGGAAACACCATGGACCGCAACTTCGCGCGGGCGCTTGCGCTTGTTCTCAAATCGGAAGGCGGGTGGTCGGACAATCCGGCTGATCCCGGCGGCGCCACCATGAAGGGCGTGACGCTTGCCAGCTTCCGCCGCTATGTGAAGGCCGACGCGACAAAGGCGGATCTGCGTGCGATCAGCGACGCGCAGCTCGCCACCGTCTATCGCCGCTTCTACTGGGATGCTGTGCTCGGCGCCGAATTGCCCGATGGCGTCGACCATGCGGTGTTCGATTTCGCCGTCAACAGCGGGCCTGGCAGGGCAGCCAAATATTTGCAGGCGGCCGTCGGCGTTGCGCAGGACGGGCGGATCGGACCGGTCACCGTCGCGGCGGCCAAGGCAAAGCCGGCCGGCGTCACCATCGATGCGCTTTGCGATGCGCGGCTGGCGTTCCTCAAGCGGTTGCCGACATGGGCGACATTCGGGCGCGGCTGGTCGGATCGGGTCAGGTCGGTGCGGGTTCAGGCCCTGCTGATGTCGGCGCAGCGCCCCGCGGCACCGGTGACCGCGGCGCCGCCGCCCAGGGTCGAAACATTGTCCAATGGGGCGTCGTCGATCCAGCCCGTGCCGCCGGCGCCTGGCGGCAAGGCGGCTGCCGCGGCCGGCATCCTCGTTCTCCTGGCCGGAGCGCTCGCGGCTTTCCGGCATCAGGTCGCCGCTTTTTTGGGGAGCCTGTTCCAATGACATGGTTCAACACCAATGCGCTGCACAATCTCCTCAACACGCTGATCGCCATCATCTGCGGCGGCGCGCTCGCCGGCTTCGACTGGACGCTGCTCGGCGTGAGCGACCGCACCGCGCTTCAGATCAGCGGCGCCATTGCCCTGGCCAAGATCATCATCAACGCAGTCCGTGACGGCCCGCGCGGCATGGTCGCGCCGCCGGCCAGGGAGACATGAGATGGGAACACTCGCGCTCGCGCTGCTTGGCCAGGCCTGGCCGTATCTTCTGGCAATGGGCGCCGCGCTTGCCGGTGTCTGGACAGCTTATGCCAAGGGCAAGGCCAGCCAGAAGGCCAGGCAGGATGCCGCCGACGCCGCGGCGCGCACCGAAGCCCAGAAGATCGACGATGCCGTCGCCGGCCGGGCGCCGGACGACAACAGAGGGAGGCTGGCCAGATGGTCAAAATCATAGCGCTCTCGCTGCTGCTGGCCGGCTGCACCACATCAGGCGGGTCGTTCTGCGCGGCCGGGCATCCCATCCGACCGACAAGGGCAGAGGCGGCGGCCCTTTCCGACGCGTCGGTGGCGGCGATCCTGGCTCACAACGAAAAGGGCCAGAAACTTTGCGGCTGGAGGCCATGATGAACGATCTTTTCGACCTGCTCGGCATCAAGGGACCGGTCGTGGCGGCGGGGCTCGCCGGCGGCGTTCTGCGCGCGCTGTCGCGGCATCGCTACAAGCTGCGCGAAATGGTGGCCTCGCCGATCTGCGGCGCGCTTGCGGCGGCCTACCTGACGCTGCCGGCGGTTTCCTACGCCAGGATCGCCGGCCTGCCGATGCCCGATCCCGCCGACGACACCACCACGCTGGCGGCCGCCTTCCTGATCGGCGTCTGCGCCATGTGGATTTCGGACGTCCTGTTCGAGTTCGTGGTGCGGAGAGTCAGCCGCGCGCGGGACGAATAGCTGGTGCGGCGGCGATTGCTTGGCGGAATTGCCGAGGCACGTTTCCCGCGGCATCGAACCATCGAAGACAACCCAAAATAGCCCGTTCCGGTTCGCCGGGCGGGCTATTTTCGCGTGTCGGGTCGATCAAGCGAGGATGTTGACCGCGCGTGCCGCGACCAGCGCGATGGTCAGCAGCGAGATCATGGCCTCGGCCATCATCAGCAGCTTGGCGCGCTGGGAGAGCGGCAAGGTATCGGTCGGCGAAAATGCGGTCGCATTGGTGAAGGCGAGGAAGAAATAATCGACGAAGCCGGGCAGCCAATCTCGAAGCTCACGGTCGTTCAACGTCATCTGCGCGAACAGGAAATCGGCCTGTGCGAGCTTGACGAGGCCGCAGGTCGGCGGACCGCCGCGGTCGGTGCTCCAGAACCACAAGGCAAAAACGATGACGTTGGTGACCCAGATGTTGAGCGCGTCGATCAGCAGCGTCGTACCGCTACTGCCGGCATGGCCCTCCAGCAAGGCACGCACCAGCAGGATCAGCGAACCGCAATTGATGATGCTGATGATGGCGGTCATGGTCAGGGCTGTTCTGCGGATCATGACCCGAAACTGGCCGATCGCATGCCACTCGTGGTCCTCGACCGCCTTTCGGGTGGCGGCCTGCGTCCAGGCGGTGGCCACCGACAAGGGCAGCAGCAGGGCCGCCTCCAGCGCGGGCGCCACCCAGCGCGGCCCGAATGAGAGATTGTTGATGACCAGAAGCTGCAGGCAGATGATGACGAGAACGGCCGCACGGGCCATCCAGAAATCGAGCGCACGGTAGTGAATGACGGCATGGTGGTGGCGCATTTTTCAAATCCTGGATGCTTTTTGGGGACGGTAACCGGTCAGGCGTAGGCGACGCCTGCCGCGATCACGCCCAAGGCGCCATGCCCGGCATGTTCAGGGTGCTGCGCGATGGCGTGTTCCATTGTTGTCTTGCTGGCATGTGATGACGGGAGAGGCGGCATGGTGGCGCGAAACTCTGCCTCAATCTTGGTTTTGCCATGGTCGGCCAAGTATACATTTTCGTAAGCTTCAAGTTCTGGGCTGTTCGTAAAACCGTCCGGTGTGATTTATCCACCGCATGACGCGAATCGACGAACCCATGAACGGTTGGCTGCCGGTCGGCAGTTCTGTTCCAGGCGACTGGTGGCAGTCGTCGATCTGGCCGGGGCTGACGCGCTATCCAGAAGCCGCCCTGGCGCTTTTATGCCTGACGCAGATCCTGTGCTGGACCGTGGTGCCGGCGCTTGTCGATGCCGCCCCGCCCGGCGATGTCGTCGAGAGCTTCATGTGGGGCCGCGAATGGGTGCTTTTGACCTATAAGCATCCGCAGCTCCCCGGCTGGCTGCTCGAGATCAGCCATCTTCTGACCGGATCGTTCCGCTGGCCGCAATATCTGCTCGCCCAGCTTGTCGTCTCGGCGACCTTCGTCTTCGTCTACCTGCTGGCCCGCGACATGCTCGGGAGAACCCGCGCGCTGGCCGCCGTGCTTTTGATGCCGTCATTGTATTTCTTCGGCTGGCCGACACCGCAGTTCAATCATGATTACGCGCAGATGCCCTTCTGGGCCGCAATCTGCTGGCTGCTGTGGCGTGCGGGCCGTGGCGGTGGGCCGGGCTGGTGGCTGGCGCTCGGACTGGTGTCGGGCGTCGGGCTCTATGCCAAGTTTTCCACCGGGCTGCTGTTGCTCTTCGGGGCGATCTGGCTGTTGTCGGACACGCGGGCACGCAATCGGCTCGCCACGCCCTGGCCCTGGCTTGGGCTCGCGGTTTTCCTCGCCGTCGCCGCGCCACTGGCCATCCAGCTCTACCGCATCGATTTCCTGCCGCTGACCTATGTCGCCGGCCGCGATGAATGGGTGTTGGTCCACCGCGCCCGCCTTTACTATATCGGTGTCCAAATGGCGGGGCTCTGCGGCTTATTGCTGGTGCTGTCGATATCGGGGCTGTTGCGGCGTTCGCCCGCGCCGGAACAGCCCATTGAGCGCGGCGCGCTGGCCTATCTCGTGTGGATGGGGCTTGGTCCGGCGGTGCTTGTCATGGTGGCCTCGCTGTTTACCGGCGCCGGCGAGGCGTGGGGCGCGCCGATGTACAATCTGGTCGGCGTTGTGGCGATCGCCTTGCTGGGTCATCGGCTTGGCGCCGTCGAACTGCGACGGCTGGCGATCTGCGCGTTCGCCTGCATCCTCGGCATGTCCGGTGCCTATGCGGGCATCCGCTGGACGAGTTGCAATTTGCGCGGGCGCATGGATGCCGTCTGCTGGCCAGCGCGGCAGATTTCGGACGAAGCCGAGGCGGTCTGGCACGCGGCGGTGCCCGGTCGGCTCGACATCGTCGGCGGCGATACCCGCATCGCGTTGCTGGCGGGCCTCAACGCCTATGACAAGCCGTCGATCTTCACCGACCTCGACATGCGGCTCGCCCCCTGGATCACCAGCCAGCGGCTGCGCGATCACGGCATGCTCCTGGTCTGGCCCGGGAGCGGCGTGCCACCTCGGCTGCTGGCGTGGCTGGGAAACATCCCGGTCAAGACCGTTCTTTTCGACTGGTCGCTCAGGGCACCACCGGTGGCGATCAGCTTTGCCGCCATTCCGCCTGGCATGAAGCTACCGGGTTTGATCGACAGCCTCGCCCAACCGAGCAATTGAGGTAGATCCACCGCGTCCGCTGGACGAAGCAGGTGACAATGCCCATTTATGGCGAGACCACTTGCTTTCACGCAATTCCAGACGGAAAACCGCTACACACTTTTCCTGGAATTGCTTTTGAGGAGACGTGACATGGCGACTTCGACCGAACGTGCAGTCCTTGCCGGCGGCTGTTTCTGGGGCATGCAGGATTTGATACGGCGCTATCCCGGCGTCATCTCCACCCGTGTCGGCTACAGCGGCGGCGACGTGCCCAACGCCACCTACCGCAACCACGGCACCCACGCCGAAGCCATCGAGATCAATTTCGATCCGGCCATCATAAGCTATCGCACGCTGCTGGAGCGCTTTTTCCAGATCCACGATCCGACGACCCGCAACCGCCAGGGCAACGATGTCGGGACGAGTTATCGCTCGGCGATCTATTACACCAGCGACGAACAGAAGCGCGTCGCCGAGGACACCATCGCCGATGTCGATGCCTCGGGCCTGTGGCCGGGCAAGGTCATCACCGAAGTCGCACCCGTTGGTCCGTTCTGGGAAGCCGAGCCCGAGCATCAGGACTATCTGGAGAAATATCCCAACGGATACACCTGCCACTTCGTCAGGCCAGGCTGGAAGCTGCCGGTTCGCGAGACGGCGGTTTCGTAGATTCGCAACTGCGATTTGCCCTGCATTGCTGCTCGACGGTGTCGTCGAGCAGGTCATCGCATCCAAACCCCTTTCAGTCAGCGCACCGTGTCGCGCCGGCCATTGAGCTTTCACAATATCCGAGCGCTCTTCGAACGCCTTCGTCAACGGCGAATGCGGATGCGGTAGGCAAACACGGTCAGGTGGTTGACAGCCTGCCGTATCGCAGTCCAATTGCGCAGGAAGAGCTGATTTCGGGAGACGGGCCGTGAAGAAAATCTGCGAAAAGCCAGTGTTTGTAAAACGCGAGCGTCTTTCGGTTGTCACTGCCTTGGCATCGCCTTCCACTCAGCCGACCTGACAAGCTCGCCCTGATCTGTCGGCCCGTTTGAGCCGCCGAAGATGAGGCCGATCGAATCGACCGATCACTCGGAGCCGATCACAGCCGTTTTTGTCCTCGATATCTCTAACCATACGGGGCCTCTGCTCGCCGGCTGGCTAGAGGCTGGAAATGCAATTGGCGCGATCATCGTGCCCGGGTTCCGGCGTCGTCCCACCGGTTTCAGCATCGGCAATTTCCGACGAAGGCTTCAACGCAAGCTACTGCTCAGGCGGTTTGTCGGTAACACGCCTGTCAAGTTGATCGAATTTGGCCGCCCTTACGATTGGAATGCGCTTGGTCGCCAATTGTCTGACCTCCGCGCCGATGTGCTGGTCTGCTACACTTTGCCTGTCTTGATCCCTCAAGAGGTTCTTGGCCATTTTTCCAAAGGCGGGGTCAACCTCCACCCGGCGCTGCTCCCCGACTATCGAGGGCCACATCCGACCCAGCGCTTGGCCGTGGACGGCCGGTGTGCGGCTCATGGCGGCGTCACGCTCCACAAGATGTCCGCCGGTTTTGACGAGGGTGACATTCTCGGGCAGGTGCCGTTTTCCGAAGCTGACTGGACCTCGAGAGAAGCCTTGGCCGACAGCACGGCAACCGCTATGCGGATTCTGGTGAGCGAGGCGGTGCCGGCCTACTGCCGGGGGCTGTTGTCAGGAATGCCGCAGCCGAAAGGCGACTTCGTCTGGGCACGGCTTCAGCCCAGCCACCTGATAATCTCGCCGGCCATGTCGGTCGAGCATGTTGTACGGCTATGGCATGTGCTCGGCCTTCTGCCAGGCATCTATCTTGAAATCGGAACGCGCAAAGTCAGACTGGGATTCCAGATCAGAAGGCTGGGGCCTTGCACAGGAAAGGCTCCGGTCAGGCGGTGGGGAACAGTGGAATTCGATCTCGCCAACGGTCGGGTCCTGTATTTTACCTACGGTAGAGTGCTCAAACGGCTGCTCAATTCAAAACACCTGTTTTTGCGCCCGCCCGCCGGAAAACCCGCTCCACAAATCCGGCTGTTCGGCAAAACGAGTGCTGCGGACCAGAGAAACGGATGAAGCCGCTGGGCGATGCCCAGCGGCTTCGTCCGTGTGCGGTTACTTGCCACAATTATTATCGTTTACCGTTGGCGCCGTCGCGTTACCATCGGCGTCCGTCTGCGCGCCTTGCGGGTTGGTCGGGCAATTCTGATCCGCGTTCGAATTCATGTCCCCTACCGTGCCAGTCGTGCTGTTGGTCGTGCCCGGGTCGACAGTGTCCGGCTCGACCGTATTCGGTGAAGCCGGCGTGTTCGGCTCAACCGTCACCGATTTGCCGCTGCCGCTTCCATTTGCGTTGTTGCTGCCGGCGCTTTGCGCCATGGCTGACGTGGCCAGACCAATGGTGAGAACCGAAGCTGCGAGGATTTTCATGAACATGGTTTGTCTCCATTTCTGTGAAGTCGTCGCTTGTTTTCTACGAAAGTGATCGCGTTGCGACTGTGGGGACAACCGGTCGCGGCGGCGAAGGTTCCCGACAAAATTCCGCTCAGGCGCACCGTGACTGGCGCAATGCTTTTGGCGCAGTGCTCTGAAAAAACGGCTTTCCCTTGAACTCGAATGATGCTTTAAGGCGCACATCCACAGGGGTGCTCCGTACGGTCGGGGCTGAGACGGGGGCGGCAAGCCCACAGACCCTAGAAGCTGATCTGGGTAATACCAGCGGAGCGAGGCGGGCGATGTTTTCAGGCGCACAGATTTCCCTATACCCCATGACCGACGAATTCGTCGGTGTCATTCTTGGCGCGCTCGGTGCGCTCGATCCCTGGCGCGACAAGCTCAGGATCGAGACCGACGACATCTCGACCTTGCTGGTCGGGCCGCCCGAAGTGCTGTTTCCCGCCATGCGCGACCTCTTCGTGGCGGCGGCACGCAGCGGCAAACATTGCGTGTTGTCGGCCGCCATCTCGCGCGGGTGCCCTGGCGAGCCGGATGACCCGATCTGCCGCTCCGATGCACTTGGCGGGCCTGTCGGGCCACTCGGCCCGCGCAAGGATGCGGCCATCGCGGCGGTGCGCAATGCTGCTGCCACCGGCCAGCCGGCGGCGGCGCAGTTCTCGCTCTATGTGATGGGCACCGACGACCACATGGACGAGATCTACGGCTGCATCGATTTTCTCAAGCAGTCCGGCGTCTATGAGCGTTCCAAGCATTTCTGCACGAAACTGCGCGGTGATGCCGGTGCGATCTTTTCGGCGCTGGACGAGGCCTTCTGCCGCTTCGGACCAGGCGCCGGCCACGTAACCCTCGACGTCACGGTCTCGGCCAACAGCCCGTCGGCTGTCTGAACCAGCCGCGCTTTCGCGCTGCCGTCAAAGGTTGTCTCCCGTGGCCACATCATCAGTCGCTTCGCGCCCGATCGCGAGCCTTCTTGTCAAGGCAATACCGGCCATGATCTCGGTCGGTTTGCTCTTGCTGGCGTGGGAGCTTTATGCCACCTATTCCGGCATCAGGCCGACGACACTGCCGGCGCCGTCGCGCGTTTTCGAACAAGCGCTGCTCAATCGCCAGGCGCTGGCCGACAACGCCATTCCGACCATCGGCGCCACGCTGCTCGGCTTTGCCTGTTCGCTCAGCGCTGCCTTCGTGCTGTCGATGCTGGTCGACTTCTTCCAGCCGCTGCGGCGTGCGCTGTTTCCTGTCTTAATCGTCAGCCAGACCTTGCCGCTGGTGGCGATCGCGCCGCTGGTGGTGCTCTGGTTCGGCTTCGGGCTGGCGCCCAAGATCATGCTGGTGGCGCTGGTTACCTTCTTTCCGATGCTGGTTGCATTGGTCGAGGGTTATGAGTCGACCGAGGCCGAGATCGGGCAAATGCTGCGCGCCATGGGGGCAGGGCGCTGGCGCATCTTCGTGCTGGCACGGCTGCCTTCGGCGCTGCCCTATTTCTTCGCTGGTTTGAGGATCTCCATCACCTACGCCGTGGTCGGCGCGATCTTCGCCGAATATGCGGGGGCCGCGAAGGGGCTGGGCATCTACATGCTCAACGCCAAGAACAATTTCCGTCCTGACCTGGTTCTTGCCGCCGTCGGAGTGAGCGCTGCCCTGACCCTTGTCCTGTTCGGGTTGACTGTACTGCTGCAGCGCCTTGCGATGCCCTGGGAGCGGGCCGGCAAGGAAACCGTCGGGAAGGGGCCCTGGCGATGAGCCGGCTCGAACTGCGGTATGTGCGCAAGGCGTTCGGTGGGCTCGACGTGCTGGCCGATATTTCGCTTAGCGTCGGCGCTGGTGAATTCGTCTCGATCCTTGGACCCTCGGGCGCCGGCAAATCGACACTCTTCCAGCTTCTGACCGGCGCCGAGCATGGCGAGGGCGAGATGTTGTTCGACGGCGCGCCGCTCGACGACCACGGCAGGCATTTCGCTTTCATGCCGCAGCGTGACGCGCTGATGCCGTGGCGGCGCATCCTCGACAACGCAACGCTCGGGCTCGAAGTGCAAGGCATGAGGAGACAGGCGGCGCGGGCGCGCGTTGCGCCGTTGTTTGCCGAATTCGGGCTTGCCGGCTTCGAGCGGCATTTTCCAGCGCAACTGTCCGGCGGTATGCGCCAGCGCGCGGCCTTGCTGCGCACGGTGGTGCAGCAACGCGACATGCTTTTGCTCGACGAGCCGTTCGGCGCGCTCGACGCGCTGACCCGCACGGCCATGCAGCGCTGGCTGGAACAGATGTGGCGGCATCATCGCTGGACGGCGCTCCTGATCACCCATGACGTGCGCGAAGCCGTGTTCCTGTCCGACCGCATCTATCTGCTGTCGGCGCGCCCGGCCCGCATCGTGCGTGAAATCAAGGTGCCGCTGCCGCGCCCGCGCAGCCTTGGCGGCGATGCCGCGCGCCAGGCAAGTACGCTCGAGGCCGAGATTCTCGACATCATCCTCAACGCCACCCCATCCAAAGGACACGATCATGACTGACTTGACGCGCCGGCAGGCCTTGTTGCTGACCCTTGCCACAGGCCTTCCGCTCGTTGCCGGATCGGGGCGAGCCCAAGCACAATCGGCACAAAAGGTCACCGTTGCCCTCGACTGGACTGTCAACACCAACCACATCGGACTGTTCGTCGCCCGCGACAAGGGCTTCTATCGCGAGGCCGGGCTCGAGGTCGACATCCTGCCTTACAGCGATACCGGTGCGGGCACGCTGGTTGCAAATCGCGTCGCCGATTTCGGCATCAACGGCACCATCAGCCTGTTCACCCAGAGAACCGCCGGAGCGGACCTGAAGGGCGTCTATGCGGTGGTGCAATCGGAAACCGGCCGCGTGGTCTTCAATGCGGCCCGCAGCGAGATCGTAAGCCCGAGAAACCTCGACGGCCTGACCTATGGCGGCTTCGGCAGCGCCTGGGAAAACGCCCTGATATCGACCATCATCCGCCATGATGGCGGCAAGGGCAATTTCGAGACGGTGACGCTCGGCACCTCAGCCTATGAGGCGCTGGCCAATGGTTCGGTCGATTTCACGCTCGAAGTCTCGACCTGGGAGGGTGTCGACGCCGAGCTCAAGGGCGTCAAACAACGCAGCTTCGTCTATGCCGATTACGGCGTGCCTGACGAGCACACGACACTGATCTCTTCGAGCGAAGCCTATCTCCAGGCAAACCCCAAGCCTGCGGCCGCCTTTGTCCAGGCGACGCGGCGCGGCTACCAGTTCGCGGTCGATCACCCCGAAGATGCGGCAGCCCTGCTGATCGCGGCCAACAAGGATGCGTTGACCAATCCGGCGCTGATCCACGCCTCACTGAAGGCGCTGATCGACGGCCATTATCTGCGCAGCCAAAGCGGTGCCATCGGGACGATGGATCCGGCCAAGATGGGAGCGATCGGCGGCTATCTCTTCGCGTCCGGCATTTTGCGTGATGCCGACGGCAAGCTGGTTGCTCAACGCCCGGATTTCGGGAGCTATTTCCGCAACGATTATCTGAGCTAGTCTGGCAAAACCAAATGAGATGGGTCGCCAGTCTTTCTGGGCGACCGCGTGGAGCAGGTCGTCTGGGAGTGGCGCCCTGGCTCCCCGACAGCCAGTTTAATGCCGATCTGATCTTGTTGATTAACTGCCCGGCAATGGTTGCGTGCAAAGGTCGCCCTGAGGGATCATTGGGGTGTTTGCATTGCTCATATCAAAAAGCGAGGCGCTTTCGCACATCAGTGACGGCAGGATTTTGTCCGCAGCCCGAACGCGCGAAATCCTGGTGGATTTGCGCGAAGGTTTCTTTCGGATCTGCGCGCTGGCCTTCGCGGGCATGTTCGTCTACCGCGGCGTATCTCACCTGATGCTCGACCCGACCCGCATCAATGTGGCGCTGATGGCAATTTCCGAGATCCTGACCTTTACCTGGCTGCTTCTGTCGCGGCGACCACAGGTACGCGACTGGAACCCGCTGACGGTGGTTGTTTCGGTGGTCGCCAGCTTCGGTGTCGGCTTCATCGACCTGGAACCGGGCGTGGCCATCATCCCGATCTATGCCGCCGCGCCGCTGCAAGTCCTGGCGTTGGGGTTCGTGATCTGGGGGAAGATATCGCTAGGGCGTTCTTTCGCCATTCTGCCGGGCAATCGCGGCGTGATGACCGACGGTGCCTACCGCCTGGTGCGGCACCCGATCTATGCCGGATACCTTGCCGGTCATGTCCTGTTCCTGCTGTCGGCCTTTTCCTTCTACAATCTTGCTGTCTACGCCGCGATCACCTTCTTCCAGGTTCATCGCATCCTGCGCGAAGAGGCGCTGTTAGCCGCGACGCCGGAATACCGGGACTATATGAAGCGCGTCCACTACAGGCTGTTCTATGGGATCGTCTGACAAGCCGGCCAGCGCAGAATCGTTCGGCCTGCAATCACGCTTGCACTCTCTCGCTCCCGCATCCGCCGACAGACTCTGGCCACTTGCAATCATCGTGGCGGTCTTGCTGATCTTGCGAGAGGCTCATGCCCTGTCCGGTGCGGTGTACGGCCTCGCAGTAAAGACGAGCAGAGTAACGTCCGATCATCAATGGCCTTACGCACTGTTAGTGTAAAGAGAAATTATTCCAACTTTATTATAATTTTATTTCAGAAATTTTGTTGATGTATACCACGCTTCAGGTTGAGTATTCTCTCTCTGAAACTGAAATTCACCACCTCGCGTAGTTGATCTTGCAATCGGCCTCTCGCCAATTGCTTTAGCGCAACGACAACAGGAGAGTGTTATGGCTCACACCATCAAGACAGTCGCCAACATGTTGGCGGGTAGTGCGGTAATCTTAGCCCTTTCCCTGCCCGCCAATGCTGCGGGAATCGGCCTTGGCGTTGGTGCCTCGGTGGGTGGTAGCGGCGGCGTCAATGCCGGCGTCGGGGCTTCCGTTGGCGGCAGTGGCGGCATCAGCGCCGGAGTGGGCGCCTCGGTGGGCGGCAGCGGTGGTGTAAAGGCCGGGGCCGGTGCCAATGTCGGCGGCTCGAGCGGTGTCAATGCCGGTCTCGGCGCTTCGGTCGGCGGCAGCAATGGCATCAATGCCGGCGCGGGCGCCAATGTTGGAGGATCTGGCGGCATTGCTGCCGGACTCGGCGCCAATGTGGGCGGGACGAGCGGCGTCGGCGTCGGTGTCGGTGTCGGCGTGGGTATTGGGGGCGGCATCAATCCGTCCAATCCGTCGAACCCGAGCAATCCGTCCAATCCGTCAAACCCCAGCAGGCCGAGCCTGCCGGGTGTCGTGGCCCAGATGTCGGATAGCAACGTGGCGCGAATGAAGAAGCGCTGCGTCGACGTGCTCGGCAGCGAAGGCGCTTACGACCGCGACCTCCGGCAACTCTGCCTCCTGATCGCGCGCCGCTGATGCTGGAGGTGCCGGGACTGGAGGTGCCGAACCGGCCCTGAGGCCCGGCCGCATGTTCCTGGCCTCCGGCTGGTCGGAAGGCCCGCCACACTGGCGGGCTTTCCGCGTTCATTGGCGTGCCGGTATCAAAGTTCTGGCTTCCATCACGTTGGATGGCCGTTTCCGTTGCCACGATCGCACGGAACGGTAGAGCCTTGGGAACGTTCTCGTCCTCGAACATCGCGGCCGCGATGTTCGACCCAATGCGTCAGCGCTAACGGGAGCTGAAAGCCATGAGCCTTGGAACCATACTGATCATCATTCTTATCCTTGCCCTGCTTGGCGGCTTCAGCGGCCTCGGCGGAGGTCCTTTTTATGGCGCCGGCTACTATGGCGGCGGCGGCCTCGGGCTCGTGCTGCTCATCGTCATCGTGCTTGTCGTGCTCGGGCGCATCTAGCCAGGCCCGCCCGGTTGTCGCCGACAGATCGCAATCTCGTGAGCGCCCCCAATGTCGGCGCGCACCGGATTGTGATGCAGGCAAGCCGGCTTGTGATCCTGCACTCTGCAAAACTTTCGTATGGTCATTGCGGTCCACACCCCCCCGTGGAAACAAGAGGAGAGGGTCCCACCCCTTATCCTCCTCCAAGGCCCGCTCCGGTTCACCGTGGCGGGCTTTTGCTTGATGGGCGAGGGAACCGGCTTGCATCAAGCTTCAAGGAAAGGCGGGTGTTTTCTGAGAAGTCTCCGTTCTGGCTGCGGCATTGAGCGCAGGCCGGATCCTGACGCCAGATTACTCCATGTCAGGTACGTCGCCGCTGACGAAGAGCGTGTTCGGCGGGCCGTATTCGCCTAGCGTCGGATCGGCCTCACGGCTCCAGGCGATGACGCCGGCATGCTTTGCCGCCAGAGCCTTGGCGGTGCGTATAGCGCGGTCTTCGCTTTGCTGGTCGGCGGGTCCAAAGGCTGGGAACAGCTCGCCATCCTCACCGCGATCGAAGGCGACCACGACGATCAGCCTGGGATTTTTCTGGCCACTGGAATCGGACATCTTGCACCTTTAGCGCGGAACCTATCACATTGCTCGGGGTTGAAGGCCGCGAATCGATGAATGCCGACTTTGGGGAGTGGCATCGTGCAAGATCAGCGTTTCGATGAGCCGGTCAGGATTGCGCTCGGCCGATCGCGAAACTCGATCTTCAACGTGGAGCGGGTCGCTCAGGCTGCAGACATCCTGCTGAACCGCTGGCCGGTTGCGACCGGGCAAAAGCACATGGTTGCCCGCAAGGTCTGTCTGGCCGTGCTCGAGGGAAAGAAAGAAGTCTCGGCGGCAAGGGCGGCGTTCATCAACGCGGCGATCGAGGCGGACATCCTCGTCGAACCGCGTGAGGTGTCGATCCCGTAGCCTGCCCCGGTGAAATTGAATCAGGATCTGGCTCCATCCCCTTGGATGTGTGCCTCTTTTGGCGACGGCCAACCGGCTTTTCGGGGCTATTGACCTGCCTCTCGGCACGCCCTGCACGGTTATTCCGCCCATTCCGCTGCCTTTCGGTCAGTCTTCAGCATCCGTTGACAAGGCATCCGGGCCTCTGTATTGAACAGGATTATACAGGTTCATTGAACAGGTCCCTTATGAAACGGCGCGCGGTTCAACTGTCTCCCGGCACGGGCAAACCCGAGCAGATCGCCACCGTCCTCGAACATGAGATCCGCTCCGGCGTTCTCGGTTTCGGCGACCGCCTTCAAAGCGAAAACGAACTCGTCCAGCGCTTTTCCGTGAGCCGCAATACGGTCCGCAAGGGCCTCGAGGAACTGTCCAGCCGCGGGCTGATCACCACCAAGGTCGGTATCGGCTCGTTCGTCACCTTCGACGGCAAGCCGGTCGACGACGCGATCGGCTGGTCGCGCGCGCTGGCCGATGCCGGCGCCAATGCCGAGACGCGGACGCTGCGGCTGGAGGTCATTGAAGACCCCGATCTGGCGGCGCTGCTTGGTATAGAAAGCCCGTTCTTCATCGCCGTTGACCGGGTGCGCACCAACGCCAGCGACGGCCATGCGATCTCCATCGAGCGCAGCCGGCTGCCATTGTCACCCGAGCTTGAGGACGTGCCGTTGCGCGGATTGCGCGAGGGCTCACTGCACCAGACGCTGCGCGCCGCCGGCCTCATTCCCGACCATGGCGAGGAATGGGTCGAGATCGAGATGCTCAATGCCGAGGATGCGGCCATCCTCGGCTGCCCGCAAGGCACGCCGTTCCTGCGCGGCCGCCGCCTGACGCGTGCGGCCGACGACCGGCCGATCGAGTATGTCACCAGCCTGCTCAACCCGGCGCATTTCGCGCTGCATATGAGGTTCTGAGCGATGTCGGATGCGACCAGCAAAGCCATTGATCATGCCATGGGCGCGCTTGTCGGTGGAGCGCTGGGAGACGCGCTCGGCATGCCGACGCAGCTTCTGTCGCCGGCCCGCATTGCCGAACTCTACGGCCATGTCGAGGATTTCATCGCACCTTTCGCCGATCATCCGGTATCGAAGGGCCTGGCCGCTGGAACCATCACCGACGATACCGAACAGGCACTGCTGCTCGGCCGCATCCTGGTCGAATCCGGCGACCGTTTCGACCACGCGCGCTGGGTCAATGCGCTGCTCGACTGGGAGCGCGAGGTCAAGGCGCGCGGCAGCTATGATCTTTTGGGGCCGTCGACCAAGCGTGCCATCGATGCCATCAACAATGGCGTGCCGGCCGAGGAAGCGGGACGCAGCGGCGACACCAATGGCGCGGCCATGCGCATCGCGCCTGTCGGCATCATGATGCCGCTTGAACCGTTGGAGACGTTCGTCGGCAAGGTGGCGGAGACTTGCCGGGCGACGCACAACACCTCGATCGCCATAGCCTCGGCCGCAGCCGTCGCAGCCGCCGTCAGCCGCGGCGTCGCCGGCGGCGGTTGGCGCGATGCTTCGGCCAGCGCGGTCGCGGCGGCGAGGCGAGGGGCGACGCTCGGACATTGGGTCACCGGCGGCGACATCGCCGCGCGCATCGTCTGGGCGCAAGACATCGTGCGCGGCAAGGCGATGAGGGATGCGATCCGGCTGATCACCGATCTGGTCGGCACCGGCGTTGCCAGCCAGGAATCCGTTCCGGCGGCCTTCGCCGTGCTGGAGGTCGCGCGTGGCGACCCTTGGCAAGCAGCCGTCATCAGCGCCAATCTCGGCGGCGACACCGATACGATCGGCGCCATCGCCGCCGGCATGGCCGGCGCCTGCAGCGGTTTTTCCCGATTGCCGCAACAGCACATCGCCCGGCTTGTTGGCCTCGACATGTCAGAGGTTCGCGCGCTCGCCGCCGACCTTGTCGCGGCAAGGGCGACGAAAACCGGTTCCAGCAAGGACGCGGCGGCGTGAGCGGCCGTCTCGTCCATGTCGGCAGTGCCGTGGTCGACTATGTCTACCGCATCGACGCCTTGCCGGCGCCCGGCATGGAAAAGACGGCTTCGAGCTTCGCCCAGGTCGCCGGCGGCGGCTTCAACATGATGGTGGCGGCCAGCCGCACCGGCATGCAGGTGGTGTTCGGCGGCCAGCTCGGCAGCGGACCGAATGGCGACTTCCTGCGCGCTGCTTTCATGGCAGAGGGCATCGCGACGCTGACGCCGCCATCGCCACTGATGGACAGCGGCAACTGCGTCGCCATGATCTCGGGCGACGCCGAACGCACCTTCGTCTCGTGGCCAGGCGCGGAGAGCGTGCTCAGCCTCGACATGATGGCGCCGGTCGCGGTGGCGCCGGGAGACTGGTTATTCACCTCCGGCTATACGCTGAGCTATCCCGAGAGCCGCGATGCGCTCACCGACTGGATCGAGGCACTGCCGGCAGATATTCCCTTCGTCTTCGACCCGACGCCGGTCATCTCGGACATTCCGCGCCCGATCCTGTCGCGGGTGCTTGCCCGCACCACATGGCTGAGCTGCAACACGACGGAGGCGGTCGAGATTGCCGGCCCAGGCGATGTCGAGGACCTCGCGGCACGGCTGCTGGGCGACCATTGCCCGACGGCTGCTGGCGTGATCATTCGCGCCGGGGCAAAGGGTTGCCATGTCAGGCTGGCCGACGGCACGGCGCAGACCATTGCCGGCTTCAACGTCAACGCCATCGACACCAATGGCGCCGGCGACACCCATATCGGCGCTTTCGTCAGCGCGCTGGCGCACGGAATCCCGCCCTTCGAGGCAGCGCGCTATGCCAATGCTGCTGCTGCTGTTTCGGTCACCCGCCATGGCGGCTCGTCGGCGCCGACGAACCGCGAAATCCAGACATTCCTGAGCCATGCCGCCGACCCATCGGGAGCAGGCCGGACACAGAAGGCCAATGCATAACAGCTGGAAAGCCTGACAAGCCCGGGAACCGGGCAAACCCACAGAGAGGAACCAACCATGCGCATGCCTGACTTGACTGCTCTGCTGACGGCAACCGCCGTCTTTACCTCCGCACTCGCATTCGCCGCCAAGGCTGACGAAGTGCATGTGCTCAACTGGAAGGGCTACGGCGCCGACGAGCCGTGGGCTGTCGAGGCTTTCGAAAAAGCGACCGGCAACAAGGTCGTCAACGATTTCTTCAATTCCGAACAGGAAATGCTGACCAAGATCCGGACCAATCCCGGCCTCTATGACGTGGTCATGATCAACGCCGCCTTCAACGACCAGGCGATGGCCGGGAAACTGATCCAGCCGATCGACGTTTCCAAGCTGCCGAACTATGCCGACATCAGCAAGGACAAGGCGGGATCGCCGATGCTCGTCCATGACGGCAAGGTCTATGGCGTGCCGTGGGTATGGGGTCTCACCGCACTCGCCATCAACGACAAATCCTTCGACAAGCCACCGACGAGCATCGCCGAAATGTGGGATGCCGCCCACAAGGGCCGCGTCGTCATTCGCGACGATGCCGTTGAAGCGGTGCAGTTCGGCGCCATCGCCACTGGCCAGAACATCAACGACATCAAGGATATGGATGCGGTCAAGACGAAGCTGACTTCGCTGATGCCGCAGATCAAGACCTTCTGGAGCTCCGAGAACGACTGGAACCAGATGGTCGCTTCCAACCAGATCGACATCGGCACCTACTGGAGCGGCTCGGCCGATCGCGCCAAGACGCATTTCAAGCTGCCGGTCTCGCTGGTCGTGCCGCAGGAGGGTGCCGTCGCCTGGCTCGACGCGTTTTCCATTCCGGTCGGCGCCAAGAACGTCGCTGGGGCCGAGGCCTTCATCAACTACATGATCGACCCGAAATTCTACGTCGAATGGGTCACCAAGGTCGGTGCTCCCGTCTCCGCCAACACCAAGGCGGTGGAAGCGCTGCCCGAGGATGCCTTCAACCGCAAGGTCATGGGCGACCCCGAGGTGGCCAAGCGCATCCAGTTCCAGGCGCCGATCACCGATGCCCAGCGCGAAGCCTATCTGGCGCTTTGGCAGCAGCTTAAGGTCGACGTGAAGTAAGATTACAGCCAGGCCAGCCGGCGGTTCGCGTCGGCTGGTTCTTCCAATACTGGGAGGAGGGGACCATGGCAGCTGCGACAGCGTCGCGAAGCGGGCTGAGATCGGCATTGCCGCTGCTGGCGCCAGCCTATCTCTGGCTGACGGTGGCGATCTTCCTGCCGCTGTCGGCCATGGTCTTTTTCTCGTTCATGACCGAACTGCCGCTGTCGGGAAAGCCGTGGGCGTTCACCCTTGGCAATTATGCCGCCTTCCTCTCGCAAAGCCTCTATCTGACGCTGCTGCTGGCCTCGCTGCGGCTTGGCCTCGAAGTGACGCTGTGGTGCGTCGTCATCGGCTATCCCGCGGCTTACGTGCTCGCCAAGGTGCTGAAGGGGCGCAGCCGCGAGGCGATCTTCCTGCTCGTCATCCTGCCGTTCTGGTCGAACGGGCTGGTGCGCATCTTTTCCTGGGCGATGGTTTTGCGCGAAGGCGGCATCCTCGACACAGCGCTTAATGCCGTGCTGCCGTTCAAGATCAACATCGACCTCATGTACTCCTATCCGGCCGTCATCATCGGGTTGGTGCATTCCTATGTGCCCTACATGGTGCTGACCTGTTATCTCACGCTACAGGCCATCGACGATTCGCTGATCGAGGCCGGGCGCTCGCTCGGCGCCTCGCGGCTGCAGGTGCTGAAGCGGGTGATCATCCCGCTGTCCATGCCCGGATTGGTGGCGGGTGCGGCGCTGATCTTCGTGCCGGTCGTCGGTTCATTCATGGAGCCGCGCATCCTGGGCGGTCGCACCGGCACCTTCTACGGAACGGTCATCGAGGACCAGTTCGTCGCCGTGTTCAACTGGCCGCTCGGTGCCGCGCTCTCCTTCATCCTGCTGGCGGTGGTGCTGGTCATCCTGGCGGTGGCGTCGCCGGTGCTGCGGAGGGCCGCGTGATGACGACGACCCGCATCCTCAAAGGACTCGGCCGCCTCTACATCTGGCTGCTGCTCGCCTTTCTTTATCTGCCGATCATCATCATGGCGCTGATGTCGTTCAACGTTTCTCCCTTCTACCAATTGCCGTTCGAATGGACGACCGAATGGTATGCTTCGCTGTGGCAGAATGATCAACTGATCGCAGCGACCTGGAACAGCGTCGAGATCGCGGTCATCACCACGATCATCTGCGTCGTGCTCGGCTCGGCGGCATCACTGGCGCTCTATCGCTATGAGTTTCGCGGCAAGAAGTTCCTGCAGGCGCTTTTGTTTCCGCCGATCGCCATACCGTGGCTGATCACCGGCACGGCGATGCTGATTTTCTTCTTCGGCGTCGGTATCGGCCGTGGCCTGCATGCGATCCTGCTCGGCCATGTCGCATTGGCGCTGCCCTATGTCATCGTCGTCGTCTCGGCCCGGCTGCAGACCTTCGCGCCGGAGCTGGAAGAGGCGGCGCGCTCACTAGGCGCCAACCAGTGGCAGGTGACGCGCCGCGTCACGCTGCCCTGGATCATGCCCGGCGTCATCGCCGGCGGGCTGTTCGCGTTTGCCGTTTCGTTCGACCAGTTCGTGGTGTCCTATTTCCTGGCGACGCCGGGCCAGACGACGCTGCCGGTCGAAATCTACGCCGCGATCCGCAAGGGTTTCACGCCCGAGATCAACGCGGTCTCGACCATCATCATTGTCGTGTCGATGGCGCTGATGCTGCTGACGGCGCGGTTCTTCAAATTCGGCGGAGAGAAATAATGGCCGGCGTGCAGGTATCCGATGTCTCGCGCAGCTTTGGCGCGCACAAGGCGCTGGACAACGTCTCCATCGACTTCGCCGATGGCGGCTTCTACGCGCTGCTCGGGCCGTCGGGCAGCGGCAAGACCACGTTGCTGCGGCAGATCGCCGGTTTCGATTTTCCTGACTCGGGTCGCATCACCATCGGCGGCGAGAGCGTCGAGCGGGTGCCCGTCGAGAAGCGTCGTATCGGCATGGTGTTCCAGAACTATGCGCTGTTTCCCAATATGAGCATCGCCGACAATGTCGCCTTCGGCCTGTCGGTGCGTGGCGAGGCCAAGGCTGTG
The DNA here is from genome assembly GCF_040322895.1 of Mesorhizobium sp. M0088. Taxonomy (NCBI): domain Bacteria; kingdom Pseudomonadati; phylum Pseudomonadota; class Alphaproteobacteria; order Hyphomicrobiales; family Phyllobacteriaceae; genus Mesorhizobium; species Mesorhizobium sp. M0088. The sequence goes on along the minus strand of NZ_JAMYUI010000029.1, from coordinate 61,967 downwards.
ATTGCGACGGAGGTGCAACGCGCGCTCGATCTGGTGCAGCTCGGCAAGCTTGGTGGCCGCCGGCCGCACCAGCTCTCCGGCGGGCAGCGGCAGCGTGTGGCTCTCGCCCGCGCCATCGTCACCAAGCCGCGCGTGTTGCTGCTCGACGAGCCATTGGGCGCACTCGACAAGGCGCTGCGTGTCGACATGCAGATCGAATTGAAGCGCATCCAGCGCGAGATTGGCATCACCACCATCTTCGTCACCCACGACCAGGAAGAAGCGCTGACGATGAGCGACCGCATCGGCATATTGCGCGACGGCAGGCTGGTGCAGGAGGGGCCACCGGAGGAGATCTATGACCGGCCAAAGAGCGAGTTCGCCGCCACCTTCCTCGGCGACGCCAACATTTTTCGCGGCGATACGACGGGCGATGGCATCCGGCTGGCGGACGGCACGGCGATTGCCGCGGGCGCCGGTGCCAAGCTTGCCGCCGGCGCCAAGGCGAGCTGCGCCGTGCGACCCGAACGCATCCGCATTGCCAGGGATGCCGGGACTTCGGATGGCTCCGCAAACATGCTCAAGGGGCAGGTCTCAAAGCGCATCTTCGCCGGCAACAACAGCACCTATTTCGTCGAGCGTGGCGGCCAGACGTTGAAGGTGATTGTACAGAACACGGGTGTCGACAGGCTGGCGGAAGGTCAGGACGTCGTTCTGCGCTGGTCGCCGGAGAGTACGGTGTTGATCGCGGCGGGGTAGGTAGAGCGGTTCGCCCCCCTCTGTCCTGCCGGACATCTCCCCCTCAAGGGGGGAGATCGGCAGCCTCAACGCCGCCACTCTTTCTTCAACACTGGAAATTTGCGAAAGCGGCAATGACAGCTAATCTCCCCCTTGAGGGGGAGATGCCCGGCAGGGCAGAGGGGGCGCTGTCCCTCCGTCCTTTCCGACAACGAGCCCGGAGCTGCGATGACGCTTGAATTGACCGCGCGCGACCGATCCATGCTCGACGGCGAGCAGGGTCCATCCGCAGCTGCCGCCATGAAGATCGTGGTCGCATTTTCCAATGCGGTTGGGGCGCGCGGTCTGCTCGACATCACTGGCGCCCATATCGATGGTTGTCTCTACCACGGCAAGGCAGGGCTCGATTTCGTCGAGCGGCTGGTCGAAGGCGGTGGCCGCGTCCAGGTGCTGACGACATTGAATGTCGGTTCGTTCGATCTCATCCATCCCGGCATGGTGAAAATGCCGGCGGCGGAAGAGGTGCCGGCGCGGCGGTTGATGAAGGCGCATCTGGAGCTCGGCTGCCAGGCGACCTTCACTTGCGCGCCTTACCAGACGCGGTTCCGGCCAGGCTTTGGCGAGCAGATCGCCTGGGGCGAATCCAACGCCATCGTCTTTGCCAATTCGGTGATCGGCGCGCGCACCAACCGCTATGGCGATTTCATCGATCTGTGCTGCGCCATGACCGGCCGCGCGCCGGCCTGCGGCCTGCATCTGACCGAGAACCGGCGCGGCCGGATTTTGTTCGAGTTGGAGGTTCCGGACCTCGAACCGAGCGACAGCCTGTTCGTCGGCGTCGGGCTGATCATCGGGCAAGCGAGTGGTGACCGCATTCCGGTGATTGCAGGCCTGCCGCGGCCGCGTGACGAGGATCAGCTGAAGGCGTTGGGGGCGGCGGCTGCAACGACGGGTGCTGTGGCGCTGTTCCATGCGGTCGGCATCACGCCCGAAGCCAGGATCCTCGATGAGGCGTTCCAGAGCCATGCGCCTGACGAGACGATCCGTATCACCCGCGCCGATATCGACCATGCGCTGGCCAAGCTGTCTGGCGTGTCCGATGGCGCGCCGCTGGCGGCCGTGTCGCTCGGCACGCCGCATTTTTCGCATGAGGAATGGATGCGGCTGTTGCCACTGCTGCGCGAGGTCGCGCCGGGCAGGCGCATCCCGATCTATGTCAACACGGGCCGTGCGACGTTGACGCGGCTGCAGGAGGAGGGCGCGCTTGATGGCATGGAGGCGTTCGGCCTGATTCCGGTCGCCGACACCTGCACCTATGTCACATCTATTCTGGAACGCCTCGACGGCGTGGTGATGACCAATTCCGGCAAATGGGCACATTACGCGCCGGGCAATATCGGCGTGTCCGTCGCATTCGCCGAGATGGAGGATTGCATCCGCTCCGCTGCCGTCGGGCATGTCGTGCGGAGCGCCTCATGACGCGGCTGGTGGAACGAACCGGCACCTTTCAACTGACCGGTGAGGCCGATGGCCTGGCTTTGGTGTTTTCGCAACCGCTCAGCTTCTGGGGCGGCATCGATGCCGAGACCGGCGAGATAACAGACCATTCGCATCCCGGCCTTGGCCAAAATGTCGCCGGCAGGATTTTGGTCATGCCGAGCGGGCGCGGCTCATCGTCTTCATCCTCGGTCCTGGCCGAGGCGATCCGCAGGGGAACCGCGCCAGCCGGGATTCTTCTGGAGCGGCCGGACCCGATCCTGGCGGTGGGCGCCATCGTTGCCGAATTTCTTTATGACATCCGCATGCCGCTGGTGGTGTGCGACATTGCCGGCATAGCTTCCGGCGACAAGATCATGATTGGTGTTGGCGAGGATGGCGAGGCGGTCATTCGCAAAGTCTAGGGACGAGCGCTTGCTAACCGAACTCAGCGCCGCCCCTCATCTGGCTGCCGCCATCTTCTCCCCGTAAACGGGGCGAAGGGGCTTGTTGCAACGCCGGCGCTGTTTTTTGTGACGTTGGTGATTGGCGAAATCATCGGCGACAGTGTCCTTCGCCCCGTTTACGGGGAGAAGATGCCGGCAGGCAGATGAGGGGCACCGCCGACGCCTCTCAGTTCACGCTGCCATCAACCGCGCTTCAGACCTCAACCAGCCATCAATCCGGCAGAGCCACGCCGCCAATAGGCAGCCGCCAGCGTCTGATCGCGACCAAGTCCCAGCGTGTCGCGCCAGTATTCGCGCACGATCTTGGCGGCAGCGGCTTCCGCCGCAAACCAGCCGAAGACCGAACCGTCCTGCGGCCACGCTACCGAGCGGACAGCCTCGGCCAGCCGTCTGTCCTCGCCCGCCGGCACGCCGTTCCTTGTCAGCCAATGCAACTCGATGCGGGTGGCATTGTTGATCGCTTGCCTTTCGCCATCATTGGCGATCGACAAAGGCGACGCCCTTTGTCTCGGCCGGCAGCGTCTCCAGCAGCCGCGCCAGCGCCGGCAGGCCGGTTTCATCGGCGCCCATGAGATACCACTGCGCCTGTCGTACCGGACGGCCGACCGGCCCCATGATGCCAACCTTCATGCCGGGCGCGGCCTGCATGGCCCAGGCGGAGCCGACGCTCTCGCCGGGATGGACGAGGAAGTCGACATCGATGATGCCCTTTTCCACGTCGAGCGCGCGGATGGTGTAGACGCGCGCCACCGGGCGCCGGTCATCGGCGGGCCAGACCGGCAAGCCATTGCCGCCCAGCACTGGCCACAGCGGATCGGGCACCTCCCTGGTCGGAAACAGCATGCGGATATGCATGCCGCCGAATTTGGCGAAACGCGAGAGATTCTCGCCGGCCAGGCGAATGCGGCGCATATGCGGAGTGAGGTCGCGAACATCCGTCACCACCATCTCGCGGAACTGGGCGAGGCTGGTTTCGCCTGAGAGATCGCCGGTCCAGACGATTTCGGGGTTTTCGTCCCTGGCATAGACTTGCACCGCCGTGGCGAGCAGATCCTTGATGCGGGCCAGCCCGTCGCGATCGGCGGCTTTGGCACGCATCACCAGCCGCTCCATGTCGATGGAGGCGTCGCCGAAGGCGAAGCGGAAATCGATGCGCTGTCCATGATGCGAGGCATCGGCCTCGAAGCTCCGCAGCCTGTCGCTGATGCTGTCCATGTAGTCGGGCAGATGTCGCAGGTTGAGCTGTGCCTCACAGGCCAGGTCACGCACCGATGCTTCGCTCATTGTCAGCCTCCGATCCTGCCGGTGAGCGCCACCTTGAAGGTGCGGCCCTTGCCCTGTTCGGTTGCCGCCGAGGTCGACCATGCGCTTTGCGGGTCGGTGTAGGCGGTGTTGAAGACGTTATCGACGCCGAAATCGAGCTTGAGGTTGTCATTGACGCGCCAGTTGGCGAAGACGTTGACCAGTCGAAGGCGTCGTCGACAATCGGCACGGCGTTGGGATTGGTGCGGCTGGTGCGGGTGATCTTGCCGACGCTGAGATATTGCGCGCCGACCGTGAGCTGGTCTTCCAGCATGCGGAAGCCGATCGTGGCCGAGAAGCGGTCGAGCGGTGTGTTGTTCAGCGCCTGGCCGGAATAGATGCCGCTGACGGCCTTGGCGTCGATCAGCGCGCCGGAGAGGTTCACGAAGCCCCAGCCATAGTCATAGACCATTTCGGCCTCGACGCCCTTGAGGCGCGCGTCGCCGATGTTGATCGCCGTGCGCGGCAGGACGGTGAGGTCGACGTCGATATAGTCCTCGACGTCGGTGTGGAAGACGTTGAGCTTGGCGCGCAACCGGTCGCCCGGCGTCAGCAAATCATCGTATTTGACATTGATGCCGGCTTCCCAGCTCTTCGCCGTTTCGGGCTGCAGCAGGAGATTGGGCCGATAGGTGTCGCCGCCGCCATGCGCGCCGCCGCCACGGAAGACATCCTGCAGGCCAGGCGCCCGGTAGCCTTCGGAGTAGGTGCCATAGAGCTGAAAGCCGTCGAATGGCGTGACGCCGACGGTGAGACGCGGCGACCAGCGGTCGCCGGAGATCGAGGCTTCCTGCGGCGGCACCGTGCGGGTCTCGCCGTCGAGCTGATAGCCGTCATAGCGCATGGCCGCGATCACCTGCAGCCACTCCTCGTAGTCGCCCTGCCATTGCAGGAAGCCGCCATAGCCCTGCTGCTCGCCGGCGCCGAAATGCGCCTCTTCCGAGGAGGCCTCGAGATAGTAATAGTCGAGCCCGTAGGTCAGCGTGTGGGCCAGCCCCCAAGCGTCGAAGCGCGAGGAGTTCTTCGCGTTGAAGCCCGAGGTGGCGACATCATAAAAACGGAAATTGCCGATCGCCGAGGTGGGCCAGACCTGTGTCTGCTCGGCGCGGGTGCGGTTGTGGTAGGCATTGGCGCTGAAGTCGATCAGATCGTTGTCGTCGGGCTTCCAGGTGTAGGCGACGGTGTAGGTCTGGTTGGTGGTGTTGGTGTCGTAGCGGCTCAGCGTTGGCGAGGTCGAGCCGCTGGATCCGGTGATCTGGTCGTTGTAGCGCTGCAGGATGGCGCCGAGCTTCAGCTCGTGGCCATCGGCCGGCCGCAGAGTCGTCTTCAGATAGCCGCTGGTCACCCGCTCGCCGGTCCACGGCACGGTGTCGCCATTGCCGTCGGTGTAGCTGTCGCGGTCGCGATAGATGAGGTTGCCGATGATGTCGGCATCGTCGCTGAAACGGTAGGCGCCGGTGGTGCTGGTGGTGAAGCCGTCGCCATTGTCCTCGTAGCCGAGCTTCTCGCTCAGCGCCCAGCGCTCGTCCTTCTTGAGGAAGTCGCCGGCGTCCTTGGTCTCGAAGGAGACGACGCCGCCGATGCCGCCCGAACCATAGGCGTTCGAAACCGGGCCGCGAATGACCGTGGCTTCCTTGATCAGGTCAGGTTCGACATAGAACGAGCCAGAACCATGACCGACGCGCCAATAGTCCTGGCGGGCGCCGTCGAGCGTCACGACGACGCGGCCATATTGTTCCAGGCCGCGAATGTTAATGGCGGTCGCCGGGTCGTCGCCATTCATCGAGGCGGCGACGCCGGGCGTGGTGCGGAAGATGTCGGCGGCTGTGTCGGGCTGGATGCGGTCGAGTTCGTCCTGATCGATGGCGCTGATGGCGGCCATCGATTCGATCACCGCCGTCTTGATCATCGTTGCCGAGATGGTGATCACGTCGAGCATCGTCGCCGGCTGGTTCTGCGCGGGATTGGCCGGCGCCAGGCGGCCGGCCTTGGCGGCGGCCTTTTTCTCTTGGTCCTGTTCCTGCGCGCTGGCAAAGGGCACAGCGCATAGGCCGAGCACGAAGGCGAGCGCGGTGCTCGCCATCAAGGTCGTGTTTGTTGTCGTTGTCATGGTCATGCAGCCCCCAAGCAAAAGCAAAACTGCTGGCGGTGGCTGAAGGGCCTTGGCTGGCATGATCGAGAATCCCTCGACCAGGCGGGCCGGGGCAGGGGTCACATATTAAAACATGATGACATAAGTCAACTTTAAATTTATAGCCGACCGTCATCGAGAAGCATTTGGCACGGGAGCAGCGGCATGGTCGGAAGTGTGGGCGATGGCAAGAGGATCGGCTGGTTGCAACCGGGCAGGATCGCGGCGGTGCTGCTTCTGGCGCTGTCGGTGCTGGCGCCTTCCTGCGGCTTCAAGGCGCTGGCCGCCGAGACGGTTGTCGATGCGCTGGGGCGAAGCGTCGTGCCGGGCGCGGCGACCCGAATCGTGACGCTCGGCTCCGACGTCACCGAGATCGTGCACGCGCTCGGCGCCGGCGAGCGGATCATCGCCGTCGATCGCGGCAGCAAATATCCGCCATCCGTAACCGGGAAGCCCAATGTCGGCTACCGCCGCCAGCTTTCGGTCGAGGGGCTGGCCAGCTTGCGTCCCGATCTGATCCTGGCGGCCGAGGACAGCGGGCCGCCGGAGGCGGTCGAGGTGCTGAAGTCGCTGGCGATCCCGATCGTCTTCGTCCCGCAGGACAACACCCCGCAAGGCATCGAGCGCAAGATCACACTGATCGCCGCCAGCCTTGGGCTCGAGGACAAGGGCAAGGTGGTTTCCACCGAGGTGCTCACCGCCTTTCAGACGGCAGCCGACCTGGCAGCAAATATTCCGCCGGAGCGGCGCAAGAAGGTGGTGTTCTTCCATGGCCTTGTGAAGCTGAGCGCAGCCGGTGCCGGCACCTCGGCCGACGCCATCATCCGCTACGCCGGCGGCCGCAACCCGATGGATGTCGTGCAGGGCTACAAGGCGGCATCAGAGGAAAAGCTGATCGAGATGGCGCCTGATGTCATCCTGATGATGAGCGACGGCAAGGGTGGCCCGACGCCCGAGCAGGTGTTCGGCAACCGCGCGCTGGCGGCAACGCCGGCGGCGGCCAACAAGGCGCTGGTGGTGCTCGACGGCGCCTACATGATCGGCTTCGGCCCGCGCACATCAGATGCGATCCGCGACCTGGCGAAGGCGCTCTATCCGGAAGGGGAATGACGTCGCGAAAATCGCAAGGCGTTTCGGCTGGGCAGTACCAATTCGTCGTCGAACCCGTTGCGCTTGATAAATCCTGTCCGTCCGGATTTCTCCGGATCGGCTTCCGCCCGAACAAACTTGGCGGCTCGGCCTGAAACATTGGCACGATATTCTAAGCCGCTCGGTTGACCGTGAATGTGCTCTCCAGCCTATAATTATACTAAATTCATAGACTAACTGCGAACGTTCGAGGCGCTCGCACCTTGGCCTGTGAAAACCGGCTGCACAAAGGGAGCGCGCATCGATGCCGAAGACAGAGTCCAATCCGATCGACCTCGGCACCAGGGCGGCCGATTTCCTGTTGCCCGACGCGCAAGGCGTGCTGCACCGGCTCGCCGATTTCGACGCCAAGCCGGCCTTGCTCGTCGCCTTTATTTCCAACCGCTGCCCGTTCGTCGTGCTGATCCGTGAGCAGCTTGCCGTTTTCGCCAGGGATTATGCCGGCAAGGGGCTGCAAGTGGTGGCGATCAACGCCAACGACCATGAGGCGCATCCGGAGGAGACGCTGGCCCGCATCGGCGAAGAGGCCGAAAAATTCGGCTATTCCTTCCCCTATCTCAAGGACGCGTCGCAGCAGACGGCGAAGGCCTACGGCGCCGCCTGCACACCCGACTTCTTCCTGTTCGATGCCGACCGGCGGCTCGCCTATCACGGCCAGTTCGACGATGCGCGGCCGGGTAATGGCAAGCCGGTGACCGGTGCCGATCTGCGGGCAGCGGTCGACACGGTGCTGGAGGGCGGCAGGCCCACTGCCAGCCAGGTGCCGTCGATCGGCTGCAACATCAAGTGGAGCGCCGGCAACGAGCCGGTCTGGTCTTCCAGCGCGGCCCGCGCGGCCTAGCGCCGTCCTCGACGCATTCGCCAGGTATCCATGCCCAAGCCGCAAAAATCCGTTTCTGACAGCTTGCTGCTCCAGGCCGACGTGCTGGTGCTGGGCGGAGGTCCGTCAGCGGCCTGGGCGGCTGTCGCTGCGGCCGAGAGCGGCGCCAAGGTGGTGCTGGCCGATAAGGGCTATCTCGGTACCAGCGGCGCCACCGCGCCCTCCAACACCGGCACCTGGTGCGTGCCGCCGGGCGACAACAGGCATGCCGTCGTCGAGCGGCGCTGGCAGCGCACCGGCGAACTCGCCGACCCGCGCTGGATGCTGCGCTGCGTCGATACCGCCTACCGCAATCTGCTCAGGCTGTCCGAATGGGGCTATCCCTTTCCGAGCGAGGATGACGGCCGGCTCTACATCGCCAATCTGCGCGGGCCGGACTACATGCGCTTCATGCGCCGCCGGGTGCTGTTGGCCGGCGTCACCGTGCTCGACCATCACCCGGCGCTCGAACTTCTGTCCGACGGCGATGCCATCGTCGGCGCCGCCGGTGTCGCCCGGCAGATCGGCCAGGACTGGCGCGTCGACGCCAACGCGGTGGTGCTGGCGACGGGCGGCTGCGCTTTCCGCGAGCGCATCCTCGGCGCGACCGGGCTGACCGGCGACGGCTATCTGATGGCGGCGGAAGCCGGCGCCAGCCTGTCGGGCATGGAGTTCACCGGCAAGTACACGCTGGCGCCCTATGGCTCCTCATTGAACAAGGGCCTGCCGTTCCGCTGGGCCTCGTTCCATCGCGAGGATGGTTCGCCGATCCTCGGGCCGACCGGCGAGCCGTTGCGCAACGGCATCGGCGACCGCGAGGAGGAAGTGGCGCGTGCGCTGATCGACGGCCCGGTCTATGCGCGGCTCGATCAAGCCGAGCCGGCGCTGCAAGGCTGGCTGCGCCAGGGCCAGCCGAACTGCTTCGTGCCCTATGACCGCGCCGGCATCGATCCGTTCAGCGAACTGTTCCGTATCACCTTGCGCGCCGAAGGCACGGTGCGCGGCACCGGCGGCATCGACATCGTCTCCGACGATTGCGCCACCGGCGTGCCCGGCCTCTATGTTGCCGGCGATGCCGCCAGCCGCGAGATGATGACCGGTGCGCTATCAGGCGGCGGCGCCGTCAATTCATCCTGGGCGCTGGCCAGCGGCTGGTGGGCCGGCAAAGGTGCCTCGACCCATGCCAAGCGCCGGACCGGCAAGGCGTTCCGCAGCGCGGTGCAATCGCTCGGCCAGGCCGGCTTGCGTCCTGCATCATCGGCGAGGGCCGACATCTCGGCGGGCGAAGTTATCGAGGCGGTGCGTAGCGAAGTCACGCCGCTCGACAAGAATTTCTTCCGCACTGGCGAGGCCCTGGAGAAAAGCGGCGAGCGGCTGGAGAGTGTCTGGCGCGACGTGCGCAGCCATCTGCAAGGCGAGGGGCTGGACCGGGTCCGTACCCGAGAGGCAGCTTCGATCGCCGCTGCTGGGCGTTGGTCCGTGGCCGCCGCGCTGCACCGCACCGAGAGCCGCGGCATGCACCGCCGCACCGATCTGCCGGGCAAGAGCCCGGCCTTCGCGCACCGGCTGGTCATCACCGGTGTGGATGCGTTCCGCATCGCAGGTGCGCCTGAGCGGCTGGCGGAGCTGGCGTCATGATCGAGATCGTCTCGGCCACGCGCTGCGTCGAGTGCGACATCTGCGTCAAGGTGTGCCCGGCCAACGTCTTCGACGCGACCGACAATGGCGTGCCGGTGATCGCTCGCCAGGAGGACTGCCAGACCTGCTTTCTCTGCGAGATCTATTGCCCGACCGACGCGCTTTATGTGGCCGAGTTCGCCGAAGGGCCGACCGGCATCACGGAAGCTCAGGCCGACGCCCGACAGCTGTTCGGCTCCTATGCCCGCGCGCTTGGCTGGAAGCGCGGCAAGGCGGGCGGCTCGGAATTCGACCCGACGCACCGCATCCGCGTGGCGCAGTGAACCGATCGGAGACAGATATGGATCGCCCGAACATGGACCGGATCGTCGTCAGCGACATCAGCAAGACCTTCCAGCTCAAGCCGGGGCAGTTCGTCACCGTGGATGGCGAGGCGACCGACCGCGTCACCGTGCTCGACGGCGTCGATCTTTCCATCCGCAAGGGCGAGTTCATCACGCTGGTCGGCCCGAGCGGCTCGGGCAAGTCGGTTCTGCTCGATATCATTGGCGGGCTGACGCAGGCGACCGACGGCAACGTCCAGCTCGACGGCAGGCGCATCACCAGGCCCGATCCAAAGACCGGCTATGTCTTCCAGCAATATGCGCTGTTTCCCTGGCGCACGGCGCTCGCCAACATCGAATATGCGCTGGAAGTGCGCGGCGTGGCCAAGGCCGAGCGTACCGCCACAGCCCGCCATCTGTTGGCGCTGTTCGGCCTTGCCGGTTTCGAGGACCGTTTTCCCAACCAGCTGTCCGGCGGCATGCAGCAGCGTGTGGCGATCGCGCGTGCGCTGGCCAGCAACCCGGAAGTGCTGCTGATGGACGAGCCGTTCGCGGCGCTCGACCAGCAGACGCGCGAGCTTCTGCAAGGCGAGCTGCTGCGGATCTGGGGCAAGATCAACACCACGGTGATTTTTGTCACCCACTCGATCGACGAGGCGATCTTCCTCGCCGACCGCGTCGTGGTGATGACGGCACGGCCGGGCGCGGTGAAAGAGATCATCGACATCGACCTGCCACGACCGCGCGACGGCGACATCCGCGCCAGCGCCGAATTCAATCTATATCGCGCCCGCGTCTGGGACGTGCTGCGCGACGAGGTCAACAAGGCGCAGAAGGACTGGACCCTGTCGCCAGCCTTCAGTCACTGAGGAGCTGGACCAATGGCCTATCTGACCGAGAAGTTTGGCTCCGCGGGAGCGCTCCACCTGTTTGCCGGCGCTGGCGAAACGGTCGCTGCCGCCAGGGTCCCGGCCATCAAGGCCAGCGCCAAGATCCGGAGCAAGAAAGCAAGCCACGGCACGCTCCTCTATGGGCTGCCGCTGCTCGGTCTGTTCTTCCTGCTGTGGGAGATCGCGCCCCGGCTCGGCTGGCTGAACCGCATCTTCTTTCCGCCGCTGAGCGAGGTGCTGGTCGCCTGGTGGGCGCTGCTCGCCTCGGGCGTGCTGATCGAGCATATAGGCATCAGCCTGCAGCGCGCCGCGATCGGCTTCGCACTCGGCGTGGTGGTGGCCATCCCCCTCGGTCTGTTGATGGGGCGCTATTCGTTGTTCGAGAAGGTTTCCGACCTCCTGGTGCAGACGCTGCGAAACACATCGCAATTCGCACTGCTGCCGGTGTTCATCCTGTTGCTCGGCATCGGTGAGGAATCGAAGGTCGCGATCACCTTCTACTCCTCGGTTTTCTTTCTCCTCGTCAACACGATCAGCGGCGTCAAGTCGGTGGATCCGCTGCTGATCAAGGCGGCGCGCTCGATGGGTACGTCCGACTTCGATCTGTTCCGCAAAGTCATCCTGCCGGCCAGCATTCCCTCGATCGTCGCCGGCGCCCGGCTGGCGGTGAAATCCTCGCTGTTCGCGGTCATCGGCGCCGAGATGCTGGCGGCTAAATCCGGCCTCGGTTTCCTCATCCAGAACTCGCAGCTGATGATGGAAACGGCCGACATGTATGCCGGCATCCTGACGCTGACCGTCATCGGCCTGACCGTCAACTACCTGCTCGTCTGGTTCGAGCGCTGGGCAACAGCCTGGAAAGGCCAGTCCGAGACCTCGCTCATTTAAGCGGTCCATTCATTCCAACCAGGAAGGATTTTTCCCATGCCCAACATTCCATTCGACGCACTTCGCCGGCTGCTGCTGAAGGGCGCTATTGCTGTCGTCATCGGCCTTGGCGGCATGCCTGCCTTCGCGCAGGACAAGCCTGAAATTATCCGCATCGGCAGTACCGCGCCGGGGCATCTCAAATTCATCCTCGCCCAGAAGGACGGCTGGTGGGAGAAGGAATTCGCCAAGGACGGCATCAAGGTCGAACTGGTGACTTTCAATGGCGGTTCGGAGGCGACGACCGCGCTGGCCACCGGTGCGATCGAATTCACCTATACCGGCAACAATCCGGCGCTGCGAGTTGCTGCGTCCGGCGCCGACGTCAAGCTGATCGGCCTGTCGAGCTATGTGAAGGCCGGCGGTTCCTACATCGTCGTCAAGACCGACTCGCCGCTGAAGACGCTGCAGGATCTCAGGGGCAAGAAGGTCGCCTATCTCACCGGCACGGTGCGGCATTCGAACTTCAGCAAGGCGCTGAACAGCGTCGGCCTGACCACCAATGACGTCGAAGGTCTGAACCTGCCGTTCGAGGCATCCGGCCCGGCGTTGCTGCGCGGCGATATCGACGCCATTGTCGAGACCGATTCGACGGCGGCCAAGCTGGTCGACACCGGCGAGGCGCGCGTCCTGTTCGACACCAGCACTCATCCGGAATGGAACGTGCCCAACGTCATCTCGGTCAACGGCGCCTTCGCGGCGAAATATCCCGATCTGGTCAAGCGGCTGCTGAAGGTCGATATCGAGATTTCGCGTTGGGCCGATGCCCATCCGGACCAGACGATCAAGACCTTTGTCGAGGCCACCAAGTCGTCGGAAAAATCCGTCCGCAAGACCTATGCCGACGGGGTGTTCCATCAGGATCCGAAACTCACGGACGGCGCGATCGCCGCCTTGCAAGGCGAGGAGAAATTCATGGCCAGCGCCGGGCTGCTGAAGGGCTCGATCGACTATGGCAAATGGGTCGACAAGAGCTTTGTCGATGGCGCCGCGGCTGAAGTCGCTGCCGTCCAATAGACTAGAAGCATCGAGCGGGCGGGCGCTTTGCGGCGCCGCCTCGTACAGGTCAAATCTCCGGGATGTTCTCCTTGAAGATCACCTGCAGCCTTGGTTGGTGCAGTTCATAGGGCAGTCCCCGGACCGCATGGATCAGGGTGTTGAGCGCTTCGCGGGCCTCGACGCGCGGGTTCTGGTCGATGACAGCGTCGAGCGTGCCGTCGAGCAGAAGGTCCTTGGTCCCGTCCGTCACTTCGTGGCCGAGGAAGACCATGGACTGGGCGCGGTCGCGCTCCTTGAGCGCGCGGGCGATGCCGGTGTTGCCGGCGCCGACATTGTAGATCGCGGCAAGGTCGGGGTGCCGCTCCAGCAGGGCCGATGCCTCCGAATAGGCCTTCTCGCGATCGTCGAGCATTTCGCGCATTTCGACGATCTGCAGATTGGGTGATTCCTCGGTCAGCACGTGGCGGAACCCCATCTCGCGTTCTTCGTGGCCGCGATAGGACAGCGAACCTGCGAACAGCGCCACCTTGCCCGGACGCCCCGATCCCATGAAGCGGTTGAGCAGATAGCCGGCCAGCCGCCCGGCGGCGCGGTTGTCGATGCCGATATACGCGACCCTGGGCACATGCAGGATGTCGGAAGCGATGGTCACCACCTTGATGTCGTTGGCCGACAGGGAGCGGATCGCTTCGCGCACCGTCGGATGGTCGAGTGCGATGACGCCGACGCCTTGCGTCTGTCCGCGCAGATCCTGCAGCAGGCGAGCGAGCCGGTCAGGATTGAAGCCCTCTATGGTGGCGATACGAACATCGAGGTCGGGCCGCGCCAGAGCCTGTGCCTCGATGTGGCGGTGCAGCATCTTGATGAAGGAATTGGTGCCGGCCGGCAGGGCGAAGTCGAGCCGGATGACCTCGCCGGGCGAGGGCCGTGGCGGCGTGCCGTTCGGGCCTTCGGCGATGTAGCCGAGGCGCTGCGCCATTTCGAGCACGATTTCCCGCGTGCGCGCCCGTACGCCGGGCCGGTTGTTGAGCACGCGGTCGACGGTGGCGGCCGAGACGCCGGCCTCCCGGGCTATGTCAGTCAGGGTGGAACGCACCGTCTTTCATCTCCTGCATGCGTCGGATCGGCTGGTGACGGCTTCCGCGTCATCGGCGATTCTGATGGGAAATGATGTATCCGCCCTTGGCCGATGTGCAAGCCGCCGGGCTAAATCAAATGGTCCGGCAGGGCTGCGCAGGGCCGGGAAGGGTCGGGTGCCCTCAAATTGAGGCATCCGGCTTGACGGATGGATCCCGTTTTTGTGCATTTCCTTGCCCTATTGCAATGTTATGATGTGTTTTGATTATTTATGATGTTGACAGCCTTGCCATGCTGTCGTCAATATCCCTCATAAGGGTCGTGGAGGAAACGTGGCCCTGAGGGAGGAGTTTCAATGTCTGACTTGATCCGCATCTCGCGGCGCCGGCTGCTGGCATCCGGAGGAAAGGCGGCCGTGATCATGGCCGCCGCTGGTATCGCACCCCAATTCATTCGTCCCGGCCGTGCCTATGCGGCCGACGCGCTGGCGCCAGGCATGATCGGCGGTCCGACGGGCTTCGAAGGGGCCGAGCGCTACCAGTATGGCGCCGATACGCCGGAAGGCCGCGCCATCGAGGCGGCCAAGGCGCTGAAGGGCGCCGGCAAGGCGCCGGCCAAGATCGTGCTCGGCCTGTCCGACGGCTCGATCGGCCAGCTCACGCAGCCGTTCCCGGCCGGTGCGCCGTCGATCAAGGAGCTGTGGGAAAAGGAAACCGGCATCGCGATCGAAATCGTCGGTCTGCCGAACGGCCAGGAATTCACCAAGACGATGCAGGACATCTCCACCAAGGGTGGGGCCTACGACATCTACTCGACCGAATGGAACCGCCTCGGCGACCTCGCCGAAACCGGCGGCATCGCCAAGCTCGACGACTTTGTCGCGCAGCATAAGCCTGAATGGGACGATCCCGTCAGCGGCTATGTCAACGGCGCCAAGGGCGTGTCGCTGCTCAACAAATACCGCGGCTCGAACTATGGCGTGTCGCTGGACGGCGACTTCCAGACCTGGGTCTACCGCACCGACCTGTTCGGCGACGAAGCCGAGAAGAAGGCCTTCAAGGACAAATACGGCTACGATCTGGCGCCGCCGAAGACCTGGAAGCAGCATGGCGACATCGCCGCCTTCTTCCAGCGACCGGACAAGGGCCTGTTCGGCTCGACCGACCTGCGCAACCAGGGCTGGGGCTACACGAACTGGTACCAGCGCTATGTCTCGATGGCTTCGCCCAACCAGTTCCTGTTTGGCGATGACGGCAAGCCGATGATCAATTCCGAGCAAGGCATCGCCGCCACCAACGAATATGTTGCTTCGCTCGCGCATCATTCGCCGGATGCGATCTCCTGGGGCTGGCCGGAGCAATACGGCAACTTCGCCAAGGGTGGTGCGGCGATGACCTGCGCCTTCTCCAACCTGCCGAAATTCCTCGACAATGCCGGCAACAAGGATTCAGCCGTCACCGGCAAGATCGGCTCGATGCTGCCGCCCGGCCGCGAGATCGGCGGCAAGCTGATCAGCCGTTCCGTGCTGTGGTTTTCGCTGACCGGCATGGTCTCGTCACAGTCGAAGAACCAGGAGGTCGCCTACCTCCTGCTGCAATGGCTGGGCTCGGCCCGCATCTATGCCTGGATGAGTGCCAACCCCGGCGGTTATCTGGACCCGTTCCGGCTTTCGGACTTCTCCGATCCGCTGGTGCGCCAGACCTATCATGCCTACCACATGGACGTCGTGCGCGAGACGGTCGCCCGCACCGTGCCGACCATCAACTATCCCGGCGCGACAGCCTTCCACAATGCGCTCGACGAGAACCTGATGGCGGCGCTGACCAAGGCCAAGACATCGGAGCAGGCGATGGCCGACACCGAGGCAGAGTGGAAGAAGATCGCCCGGCGCACCGGCGAGGACAAACTGCTCGAAGCCATCAAGACCAACAAGGAGGCCTGGCCGACAGTTCTCGATCCAATCGTCTGATCTTTCTCCCTGGATCATATCGAAGGAGGGGAGGAGCTTGCTTCTCCCCTCCGCCCACAACGCCACCAGCAAAGCCGCCAGATGAAGCGTTCCGTTCCTTTCCTGATATTCCGCTATGCGGCGATCTTCGCGGCCATGGCGGTGACGCTGGTGCCGATCCTGTGGATGGTATCGATGGCGTTCAAGCCGATCGCCGAATGGTCGGCGACCGGCGCCGAACTGACCTGGTGGCCGAAGAACCCGACGCTCAGCAATTTCCGTTTCGTGTTCGGCGAGTCGACCAACAATTTGATCGTCGCGCTCGACCGTAACGCGCTGAAGCCGATCCTCGCATCGCTGCTGTCGGCGGTTTTCGGCACGGTGATCGCCATGTCGGCGGGCACTGCCGCGGCTTATGGGCTGTCGCGTTTCGGCTCCGGCCAGAACCTGCCGCTGGCGCTGATCCAGCTCAGGATCTTTCCGCCGATGGCGGTCATGATCCCGGTGATGATCATGTGGGCTTTCCTCAACTTCACCGACAGCTGGTGGGGCCTGGCGCTGATCTACGGCATCGTCACCTTGCCGTTCGCCTTCTGGCTGATGAAGACCTTCTTCGACGACATGCCGCGCGAGATCGAGGAGGCAGCGCTTGTCGAAGGCTGTTCGCGGCTGCGCGTCTTCACCCGCATCACGCTGCCGATGATGCGCGCGCCGCTGGCCAGTGCCGCGCTCTTCGTCTTCATCCTCAACTGGTCGGACTATCTGATCGCGCTGCTTCTGACGACGCGCGAATGGGTGACCATCCCGGTCTACATGGCCTCGCTATCCTCCTCGATGACCGGGCAGCTCTATGGCGCCAAGGCGGCGCTTGGCCTGATCGCGGCCGTGCCGCCGGTGATCATGGGCATCGCCATTCAGCGCCATCTTGTGCGCGGGTTGACGTTCGGGGCGCTCAAGCAATGAGCGCGGTGACTGCCATGACGTCCAAGGATGAGATGACAGCCGTCGGAGCAAAGCCGGTTTCGCGCGATGAGGGCGCAAGGCTGGGTTTCCGCCTGACATTGCCTGCGCAGATCCTGGTGCTGTTCATCTCGGCCTTCCCGCTGTTGATGCAGCTCTACATCAGCGTCACCGACTGGTCGCCGCTGTCGGGCACCGGCTGGTGGAACGCCTGGTCGATGTGGAACAGCTTTGCCAACTACACCGATCTCGCCGCCGACGCGCGCTTCTGGAGCGCGCTGAAGCGTACGGCCATCGTCATGATCGTCTGCGTGCCGGCGGAATTCCTGCTTGGGCTGGCGCTGGCGACGCTGTTTGCCGACGATTTCCCAGGCAAGCGCGCCTTCTATTCGATCCTGCTGATGCCGATGATGGTGGTGCCGGCGGTGGCCGGCTACATGTTCTTCATGCTGTTCCAGTCGGGCGGCCCGGTGAACGACATCTTGTCGTCGCTCACCGGATCTCCCGTCACCATCGCCTGGCTGTCGGATCCGACTCTGGCGCTGATTGCGGTGATGGTCGCCGACATCTGGCAATGGACGCCGCTGATGTTCCTTATCCTGCTTGCCGGCCTGGTCGGCGTGCCGGAGGACCAGATCAAGGCGGCGACGCTGCTCGGCGCCAATCCCTGGCAGCGCTTCGTCACCATCGTGCTGCCGAAGATGAAGACGATCATCATCATCGCGCTGGCGATCCGGGCGATCGAGAACTTCAAGATCTTCGATACGCTCTACATCATGACCGGCGGCGGTCCAGGCGTCGCCACCGAAACCATCTCGGTCTACATCTACAAGCTCACCACGCAGGACCTGATCTGGGGCTATGTGGCGGCGATCGCGCTGGCCATTTTGGTCGTGCTGTCGATCGTCGCGGTGTTCGCCATGAAGCGCATGGCGCGGGCACGCGAGGTGGCGGCATGAGTGCGATCCACTTGCAGAACCTGGTCAAGAAATTCGGCGACTTCACCGCGTTGAAAACCATGGATTTGGCAATTGCCGATGGCGAGTTCATGGCGCTGCTCGGGCCGTCTGGCTGCGGCAAGTCGACGACGATGAACATGATCGCCGGCATGGAAGAGCCGACCGGCGGCAAGATCCTGTTTGGCGAGCGCGACATGGCCGGCGTGCCGATGGGCCGGCGCGGCGTCGGCTTCGTCTTCCAGAACTACGCCATCTTCACGCATATGACGGTGCGCCAGAACCTTGCCTATGGACCAAAAATGCGAGGGGCTGCCAAAGCCGAGATCGACCGCCGTGTCGGCGCTATCGCCGAGATGCTGCAGCTGACGCCGCTGCTCGACCGCAAGGCCGACAGGCTGTCGGTCAACATCTTGCAGCGGGTGGCGATCGGCCGCTCGGCGATCATGGAGCCGGCGATCTTCCTGCTCGACGAGCCGCTGTCCAATGTCGACGCCGCTTTCCGGGCCGTCATGCGCACCGAACTGAAGCAGCTGCAGCGGCAGTTCCGCCAGACCATGGTCTATGTCACCCACGATCAGCTTGAGGCGATGACCATGGCCGACCGCATCGCGGTCATGGATCATGGCGTGCTGCAGCAGGTCGGCACGCCGCTCGAGGTCTACAACGATCCGGCCAATGTCTTCGTCGCCCGCTTTATCGGTGCGCCGGGCATGAATCTGCTCAAGGGCAGGCCAGCGGAGAGCGACCGCGGACTGGTCGTCGATCTCGGACCGCTGGGCGTCACGCCGCCGCTGCCGGGCGAACTCGCGATGGCCATGCGCGGTGCGCGCGGCGAGGTGCTTTACGGATTCCGGCCTGAACAGGCGACGTTGGTTCAGAATGGGCAGGGGCTCGCAATGCCGGTGACCTTTGTCGAACGGATCGGTGCGCGTACCATCGTTCATCTCGGCCAGGGCGAGGCGGCTGTGAAAACGGTGTTCGACAATGATGTCGGACTGACTATCGGCGACACCGCTGTCATCGCCTCCACTACGTCGTCGGTGCGTGTCTTCGACGCCGCTACCGGCCTTGCGATGAAGGCAGGTTGAGATGGCCGATATCGTGTTTCGCAATGTCACCAAACGCTACGGCAATACACTCGCCGTCGATGACGCCTCGTTCACCGTCGACGACAACGAGTTCTTCTGCTTCTTCGGTCCGCCGCTGTCGGGCAAGTCGACGATCCTGCGCCTGGTGCTTGGGCTGGAGACACCTGACACCGGCGAAATCCTGATCGGAGGCAGGCCGGTCAACGCGATGTCGCCGGCCGAGCGCAACGTGGCGATGGTGTTCCAGAACCTGGCGCTGTTCCCGCATATGAGCGCGCTCGAAAATGTCCGCTTTCCCCTGGTCGAACGCCGGGTCGCCGAGACCGAGATCAAGCGGCGGGTCACCGACGTCGCGGCGAAGCTGCATATCGGCCATATCCTGCACAAGCCGCCGGGACAGCTTTCGGGCGGGGAGCGGCAGCGCGTGGCGATCGCGCGGGCTCTGGTGCGCGATCCCAATGCCTATCTGATGGACGATCCGATCTCGGCGCTCGACGCCAGGCTGCGCGAGGAAACGCGCGTCGAGCTGAAGCGCATCCAGCGCGAACTCGGCAAGACGCTGATCTATGTCACGCATGACCAGGAAGAGGCGATGTCGGTCGCTGACCGCATTGCTATCCTGGAGGACGGCAAGATCAGGCAGATCGGTACGCCGGCAGAGATCTACGACCGCCCGGCCAGCACCTATGTGGCAAGGCTGCTTGGTTCGCCGATGATGAACATCCTCAGATCGGCGCGCGGCGAGGGCGGTGTCGAAGCGGCTGAAGGCACGATCCGCATCGAAGACAAGACAGCGCCCGCCGACGCCGTGGAGATCGGCCTGAGGCCGGAAGACATCAAGGTTAGACCGTGGGCGGGTGGGGGCCCGGGCCGCCCGGCGCGAGTGTTCGAGGTCGAGCCGCTTGGCGGCTATACCGTGGTGACGCTCGCTGCCGGGCAGGCGCGGCTGAAGGCATTGCTGAGCGGCCAGCCCGACATCCGGCCGGATGCCATGGTGGCGATATCCTGCGAGCCGGCCAGAGTGCATTATTTCGAACAGAGCGGCGGAGCGTTGGCACGATGACGGCCGCCGCAAGGAAAGAGTTTCGGGAGGAAGAGATGGGAAGCAAAGGCTTCGAGCCGGACGTGAAGGTCCGCACGAAGGAATACAAGATCGGCTGCGTCGGCGCAGGCATGATCATGGCCGAGTGCCATCTCGCCGCCTACAAGGAAGCTGGGTTCCCGGTGGTGGCAATCGCCTCGCGCACCAGGGCCAGCGCCGAGAAGGTGGCGACGCGCTGGGGCATTCCGACCGTCCACGACACACCGGAAAAACTGATCGAGGACGAAAATGTCGAGATCATCGACCTTGCTTTCCCGCCCGACCTGCAGCCGGCGCTGATCCGTCACGCGCTGAAGCAGAAGCACATCAAGGCGATCCTGGCGCAGAAGCCGTTGGCCTTGTCGGTCGAGGAAGCGGTCAAGCTGCGCGACGAGGCGGCCAAGGCCGGCAAGATCCTCTCGGTTAATCAGAACATGCGCTACGACCAGTCGATGCGCGTCTTGAAGCAGATCATCGACAGCGGCGCGCTGGGCGACATCGTCTTCGCGCAGATCGACATGCACGCCATCCCGCACTGGCAGAGCTTCCTCGAGGACTATGACCGGCTGACGCTCGCCAATATGAGTGTGCATCATCTCGACGTGCTGCGCTTTCTGTTCGGCGATCCCGACGAGATCACCACGCTGACACGCAAGGATCCGCGCACGACATTCGACCATTCCGACGGCATCACCGTGTCGACGCTGCGCTTCCCGTCCGGTGTGCTTGCCGTGTCGCTGGAGGATGTCTGGTCCGGTCCGCGTCAGGATGGCTACAAGGACGACCAGCACATCAACTGGCGCGTCGACGGCAGCAAGGGGGTCGCGAAGGGCACCATTGGCTGGCCGACGGGCGCTGCCTCGACGCTGACCTATGCGTCGACCGAGACGACCGGAGGCGAGTGGGTCAGTCCGAGCTGGGACACGATGTGGTTCCCGCATGCCTTTATCGGCGTGATGGAGCAGCTCCAGCATGCGGTGAAGACCGGCACACCGCCGGCGCTGTCGGTCGCCGACAACGTCAAGACCATGGCGCTGGTCGAGGCGGGTTATCGCTCGATCGACGAGGGCCGCACGGTCAAGCTTTCCGAAATCGCTACCTGATCACCGCAACTGAAACACCAGACAACTGAATCGCTTCCAGGGAGGAATTCACACCATGATGCAGGCAGGTATTTTCACGGGGTATTTCCCATACGGCCTCGAAGAGACGGCGAAGAAAATTCGCGGCCACGGTTTCAACACCGTGCAGCTCGACCTTCATTTCAAGGATATCGACCTGTCGGCCGGCCAGATCACCAAGGATAAGGCCAAGAAGGTTCGCGACACGTTCCGTGCCCACGACCTGCCGATCTGCTGCATCTCGGGCTACACCAATGTCATTCATCCCGACCTCGCGCACCGCAAGGCGAATGTCGATCGGCTGAAGGAAATCATCCGCAACGCCCGCCAGCTCGGCAGTCCTTACGTGATCTCGGAGACCGGTACCTACAACACCGAGAGCGAGTGGATGAGCGATCCCAAGAACAAGTCCGAAGAGGGTTTTGAGATGTGCCGCAAGGTGATCTCCGAACTGGCGCAGGAAGCCTATGACCACGGCTCAATGTTCCTGCTCGAAACCTACGTCAACAATGTCGTCGGCTCGGTCGAGGAAACGGTGAGGATGTTCGCGCAGGTCGACCATCCGGGCCTCGGCCTGCTGATGGATCCGACCAACTACTTCGAAAGCCACAACATCGACCAGATGGACAAGGTGCTGAACCAGGTGTTCGACACGCTGGCCGACAAGGTCAAAATCGCGCATGCCAAGGATGTCGCACGAGCCGGCGACGACAAGAGCGAGAAGCATGCGGACATCGGCGATGACGACGCGCTGGCCTCGCACACCTTCCGCGGCGTTGGCGAGATGGTCCTCAACGCGCCGGGCACCGGCTCGCTGAACTACGACCTCTATCTGCAGCGCCTGTCGCAGAAGAACCCGAACATCCCGGTGATCATCGAACACCTTTCGGAAGACGATGTGCCGAGGGCCAAGAAATTTCTCGACGACAAGTTCCGCGCCAACGGTCTCTGACCGGCTGTGCGCCGCCCTTTGCCGGCGGTGCATCCGGCTTGGAAGCAACAACAAGGGAGGAATTGCAGTGTTGAAATTCGGATTGAAACTGGCGGCGGCCGCGACTGTGTTCGCGGGCATCGCATTCGCCTCGCCGGCAATGGCGCAGGAAGGCCAGAAGACCTTCTACCTGCTGTCGCATGGCGGTCCGTCGGATGCGTTCTGGCTCGACTGGAATGCCGGCGCAACCAAAGCCTGCGACCAGCTCAAGGTGACCTGCAAGATCTCCTTCAGCGGCGGCGACATGGCGGCGCAGAAGGAGGCCTTCAATTCCGCGCTTGCGGCCAAGCCCGACGGCATCGCCACCACCTCGGCCCAGCCGGGCCTGTGGACCGAGGAAGTGAAGGCTGCCAAGGCGGCCGGGATCCCGATCGTGTTCTTCAACACAGACGATCCGGCGACCGGACGGCAGGCCTATGTCGGCGCCGATCTCAAGGAGGCGGGGGTCATCTGGGCCAAGTATCTTGTCGACCACAAGATGGTGAAGCAGGGCGACAAGGTGTTCCTGCCGGTGGAAGTGCCTGGCGCCAGCTATCAGCAGCTGGAGACCGAAGGCATCGCCAGCGTCTTCGATCCGTTGGGGATCAAATATGATGTGGTCGATTGCGGCACCGACCCGGCCGGCATCATTGCCAAGATGACCGACTATATGGTGGCCAACAATCCGCCGGCGATCATCGCGCTCGGCGATTCCGTCGCGGCCAGCGTCAAGCGGGTGTTCGACGGCGCCGGTGTGCCGGCCGGCAAGATCCCGGTCGTCGGCTGGGGCAATTCGAAGGAAACCGCGGAAGCCGTGAAGTCCGGCTTCGTCAACGCGGCCGCCTGGCAGTTCCCGTCTGCGCAAGGCTTCATGCCGGTGGCATTGCTCGGGCTCGCCGCGTCGGGCGAACCGATCGGCTACGACATCCATACCTTCAGCCTCTACGACGCCTCGAGCGTCGAACCGATCCTGAAACTCTACGACACGAAGTGAAAACCGGTGCCCGCGGCGCAGGCCGCGGGCACCATTTCAAAGCATGGTTCAAGCAGTCATGATGATCGCCGCAGAAGACGAAATGCCTGTCGGGAAACGTAGATCGAGCCTTATGCGCTCGCCGCAATTCTCCTCGCTCGTCATCCTCATTGTCCTGCTCGCGGTGTTCGCCATCGCCGATGCCAATTTCCTGTCGCCGCTCAACATCTCCAACATGATGGCGTTCCTGCCCGAGCTCGGCATTATCGCGCTCGGCATGACGCTGCTTCTGACGGCGGGCGAATTCGACCTGTCGGTTGGTGCCGTGTTCGGGCTGGCGCCGGTCGTCGTCATGCTTCTGGTGCAGAACGGAGGCGTCGATATCGGCATCGCGCTTCTGGCCGGGCTTCTGCTGTGCATCGCCATCGGCGCCATCAACGGGCTGATCGTCACCAAGATCGGCATTTCGTCCTTCCTGGTCACGCTGTCCATGCTGCTCGTGGTGCGCGGGGCGGCGCTCTACATCACGCAGGGCTTTCCGCTGAAATCCTGGGACCAGCCAGGCTTTTTCGTCACGCTGCTGGCCGGTAGCTTCAATGTCGGGTCGTTCCGGTTCTACACCTCGCTGTGGTGGTTCATCGGTCTCTCGCTGCTGGCGATCTACGTGCTGCGCTATGCCAAGCTCGGCAACTGGATCAGCGCCATCGGTTCCAACCGGAACGCGGCGGTGGCGCGCGGCGTGCCGGCGGACGCCGTCAAGGTGTGGCTGTTCATCCTGACTTCGGTCCTTGCGGGACTGGCCGGCATGATCAGCGCCTTCCGCATCTCGGCCGCCTCGCCGGTGGCCGGCACCGGCTACGAGCTCGAAGTGATCGCCATGGTGGTGGTCGGCGGCACGGCGCTGACCGGCGGGCGCGGCACGATCCTCGGCACCATCGTCGGCGCGCTGATGCTGCGCGCGATCCGCAACGGCATCGTGCTGATCGGCGTGCCGGGCCTCGCCTACAACATCTTCGTCGGCCTCATCATCCTCGCCATGCTCATCCTGCACGCTTTGCTGCAGAAGAACGCCGCAAGGGGCTGACGATGGAAGTTCTCCGGCTGCAGAATCTGCAAAAATCCTTCGGCAGCGTTCGGGCGCTGAAGAATGCGTCCTTTGCCCTCAAGGAGGGTGAGGTGGTGGCCTTGCTCGGCGACAATGGCGCCGGCAAATCGACGCTGATCAAGGCGATTTCCGGTGTGTTTCCGATCGACCGTGGCGACATCTATGTGCGCGGCGAGAAGGTCTCGATCCGCTCGACGCGCGATGCCATGGACCTCGGCATCGAGACCATTCACCAGGATACGTCTCTGGCGCCGGATCTCAGCATTGCGCGCAATCTTTTCCTTGGGCGCGAACCGGTCAAGCTGAAATGGCTGGGCGTGTTCGCGCCGCTCGATTTCGCCAAATTGCGCGATGCGGCGTCGGCGCTGTTGAAGCGCGTCGGCATCTCGAAAAAACTCGACGCCGATGCGCTGGTCTCGACGCTGTCGGGTGGCGAGCGGCAGTCGATTGCGATTTCTCGCGCCATGCAGTTCGCCGCCAAGGTCATCATCCTCGACGAGCCGACCAACAATCTCGGTGTCGAGGAAACCCATGGCGTGCTGCGCTTCGTCAAGGAGGTGCGCGACGCCGGTCATTCCGTGCTTTTGATCACCCACAACATCCACCACGTGTTCCAGGTCGCCGACCGCATCATCGTCATGCGCCGCGGCGAGATCGTCGCCGAGCAGACGGTTGCCGATACCGATCTCCTGACCGTGGAGAGCATCATCACCGGCGCCGACATGTCGGCCCTGCTGAAAGAAACGAGAGCGAAGTGAAGAAGTTGGCCGTCACATGGTAGAACTCTACGGCAAGACGCTTTCGCGCCGGCAGGTGTCGGAACGTTCGGGCATGCTGTCGCAATTTGCCGGCGTGCGGCTGATGACGCTTGGCGACGGTGTGGAACGCGGCATCCGCATGCTGGAATTCCGCACCGGCTCGGGCCTGCGCTTCACGGCACTGGTCGACCGGGCGCTCGACATCGCCGATTGCGACTATAGGGGACAGGCGATCGGTTGGCATTCGCCGAGCGGCTTTCGTCATCCCGGCCTGCACGATTATGGGGGGGAAGGGGGGCTCGCCTGGGCCCGCTCGTTTTCCGGCCTGCTTGTCACCTGCGGCCTCGACCACATATTGGGCCGCGAAGAGGTGCCTGCCGATAGCTACAACTACCCGGGCAAGAAGACCGTGATCCATTCGCTGCATGGCCGCGTCGGCACCATTCCAGCGCGGCTGACCGGTTATGGCGAGGCCTGGGATGGCGACCGCTGCGTGCTTTGGGCCGAAGGCATCGTTCAGCAATCGGCGGTGTTCGGCGAGGATTTGCATCTGATCCGGCGTATCGAGGCCGATGTCGGCGGCAACGAGATCCGGCTGTCGGACCGCGTCGTCAACCATGGCTTCAATCGCACGCCGCACATGTATTTTTACCACGTCAATGTCAGCCACCCCTTGCTCGACGAGGGTTCGCGCTATCTGGCGCCGATCCGCGACGTCGTCTGGGCTGGCCATGCAGGCGAACGCTACGAGGCGCAGAAGGTCGGCTACCGCACCGTGCCGGCGCCGCGACTGGGCTTCAGCGAGCAGGTCTGGCAGCATGAGATGGCGGCCGACGCCAATGGCGAGGTGCCGGTGGCGGTGGTCAATGACGGCATAGGGCTTGGCCTGGAAGTGATCACGCGCAAGGATCAGCTGCCTTGCGCCTACCAATGGCAGAATTTCCAGGCAGGGCAGTATGCGCTGGGCATAGAGCCCTCGACACATCATGTCTTGGGCAATCTCGCGGCGCGCGAGCGAGGCGAGATGATCTGGCTGGAGCATGGCGAAGGCCGTTCTTACGACGCGGTGTTCCGGGTGCTCGACGGCGCCGGCGCGATCGCGGCGGCCGAAGCAAAGATCGCGTCGATCGCCAGGCAGCCGCAACAGGATTATCCTGTGCCGTCGGGTAATTTTCCGGGATTGGCGGACAGGGCATGATGCGAAACGAATGCTCCGGCTGGCGGGCCGGAAATCGGAGGTCGATGTGATGGAGAAAAAGCGCGACTACAGCCTGGTCGGGGAAAGCACGCGCATCGCGATCGAGACCGGGCTGGCCTCGGCCGAGTGGTATCACACCGATGTGCCGCGCAAGGCGATGAAAGAGCTGATGCAGCGCTCGGACGGCCCGGCGATCCGCGATACGATCATCTGGATCGTTGCCATATTGGGCTCGGCCGCCGGGATCGCCTGGTTCTGGGGGACGTGGTGGGTGGTGCCGTTCCTGCTCGTCTATGGCGTGCTCTACGGCTCGTCCAGCGACTCGCGCTGGCACGAGTGCGGCCACGGCACCGCCTTCCGTACGCGCTGGATGAACGATGCCGTCTACCAGATCGCCAGTTTCATGCTGATGCGCAACCCTGTGACCTGGCGCTGGAGCCATGCCCGCCATCACACCGACACGATCATCGTCGGCCGCGACGCCGAGATCGCGGTGATGCGTCCGCCGGACCTGCTGCGCGCCGCACTCGCCTTCACCGGCATTCTCGATTTCCGCTATTCGCTGCCGACGCTGGTGCGCAATGCGTTCGGCAGCATCTCGCCCGACGAGAAAAGCTTTATTCCCGAGATGGAGCTTCACAAGGTGGTCACAGCCGCGCGCTGGCATGTCGCCATCTATGTCGCGGCGATCGCGCTGGCGTTCTATCTGTGGTCGTTCCTGCCGCTGGTGCTTATCGGCCTGCCGCGCCTCTACGGCAGCTGGCACATGGTGCTGACCGGCCTGCTTCAGCATATCGGCCTGGCCGATAATGTCACCGACCACCGGCTGAACACGCGCACCGTCTACATGAACCCGATCAGCCGCTTCATCTATTGGAACATGAACTACCATGTCGAACATCACATGTTCCCGATGGTGCCGTATCACGCGCTGCCGAGGCTGCATGAATTGATCAAGCACGACCTGCCCGAGCCGAACCCTTCGATGTGGCATGCCTATCGCGAGGTCTGGCCGGTGCTGCTGAAACAGCTTCAGTACGAGGACTATTTCCTCAAGCGTGAATTGCCGCCGACGGCCAGGCCATACCGGGACGAGTTCCATGCGCTGACCGTTCCGGCGGCGGCGGAATAGAGTTGCAGGAGACGAGAGATGGCCGACTGGGTTGAAGCGTGCGGCGTCAACGATGTCGAGGAAGAGGATGTCATCCGCTTCGATCATGGCGGCCGTACCTTCGCCATCTATCGCAGTCCCGATGACGAGTACTTCGCAACCGACGGGTACTGCACGCATGAGAAGGCTCATCTGGCCGATGGGCTGGTGATGGACGACATCATCGAATGCCCCAAGCACAATGGCCGCTTCAACTACAAGACGGGTCTGGCCCGAGGCGCACCGGTATGCGTCAATCTCGCCACCTATCCAGTGAAGGTCGAGGCTGGCAAAGTGATGATCCAGATCGGCTGACCTGCCGCCGAATGCAACTGAGGGAACCCTTTTGATGAGCCGAAAAAGACCGACGGTGGCGGATTTGCGCGCCATGAAAGGCAAGCGCCAGCTGACCATGCTGCGCGTGCTGACGATGGACGAGGCAGAGGCCGCGGAGCGCGCAGGGGTCGACATCGTCTCGGTGCCGCCCGAACTCGTGCTCAACCCGCAATACCGGGACGCCGCACCCAGCCTGTTCACCATGCCGGGCGACAATTTCTACGAGATCGGAACGGCGGACGATTTCGTGCGCTGGGCCTTCCGGCTCTACAAGGCCGGCGCCGACGCGGTCTATTGCAGCGCCGGCTACGCCACGATCAAGCGGATGGCCGATGACAATATCCCGGTGATCGGCCATGTCGGGCTGATTCCGTCACGGGCCACCTGGACCGGCGGCTTCAAGGCGGTCGGCAAGACCGCCGACACCGCCATGGGGGTCTTCGCTGCGGTGAAACAACTGGAGGCCGCAGGCGCCATCGGCGCCGAGATCGAGGTCGTGCCGGTCGAGGTCGCCAAGGCGATCTCGGAGCGGACGTCGCTGATCATGCTGTCGATGGGGGCGGGCACTGGCTGCGACGCGCAGTACCTGTTCGCCGACGACATCCTCGGCCAGAACCGTGGCCACATGCCTCGTCACTCCAAGGTCTATCGCAACTTCGCCGCCGAGTATGACCGGCTGCAGGCCGAGCGCATCGCCGCGTTCTCGGAGTATGTTACCGATGTCAACAGTCTCGCCTATCCCGAAAACAAACATGTGGTGCATATGGATCCGGCTGAGCTCAGCCTGTTCATGAAAAGGGTCGACAGGGCGTGAAATCTCAAGACAATAATGCGACGGACGACGCCGCGCCGGTTCATATTCTTACGCTTTCCTGCGAGGACCGGCCGGGGATCGTCGCCGCCGTCACGGCGGAGCTTGCCGCGACCGGCGCCAACATCGCCGAAAGCAGCCAGTTCTGGGACCGGCAGACCAATCGCTTTTTCATGCGGATCGCCTTCATCAGCCCGCCAGGCTCGACCAGGGACAGCCTGGAGCGTGCCTTGAAATCAAGTGTCGACCGGTTCGGCATGAAGACCGCGCTCGTCGATCAGGGGCGCCGCCCGAAGATCATCGTCATGGTCTCCAAGTTCGACCACGCGCTTCTCCATCTGCTGTACCAGATCAGGGTCGGCTGGCTGAACGCGGAGGTTGCCGCCGTCGTCTCCAACCACGAGGATGCCCGCCGCTTCGCCGAGTTGGAGGGCATTGCCTTCCACCATTGGCCGACCACCAGGGAAAACAAGGCCGAACAGGAACAGAAGCTGCTGGACCTGGTGCAGCGGACAGGGGCCGAACTGGTCATCCTGGCGCGCTACATGCAGGTCTTCTCGAAAGGCCTGTCGGACCGGCTGTTCGGGCGGGCGATCAACATCCACCATTCCTTCCTGCCGAGCTTCAAGGGCGCCAAGCCTTATCACCAGGCCTTCGACCGCGGCGTCAAGCTGATCGGTGCGACGGCGCATTACGTCACCTCCGACCTCGACGAGGGCCCGATCATCGATCAGGAGACCGAACGCGTCACCCATGCGATGAGCGCCGAGGATTTCGTCGCTGTCGGGCGCGACATCGAAAGCCGGGTGCTGGCGCGCGCGGTCAAGCTGCATCTCGAAGCCCGCGTCATGCTCAACGGCCACAAGACCATCGTCTTCTGAGAAGCCGCGTCAGGCCGGCCAACTGCCGCCGGCGAGCGCGGCGTAAAGCGTCTCGGCGTCGATACCGAGCGGCCGGTCCTCTTTCAGCATGGGGACGAGCGCGCGGATCGCCGTGTGAATAGCGGCGGTGCGTGGCGCCAATGTGAAGCCGTCGCGCAGGTCGATGGCCTGTGCGGCGGCCATCAGTTCGAAGGCGATCAGGCGGCGCCACAGCGCGATCATCCCGGCGCATTTTGCCACCGCCAGGGGCGTTTGCGTGGCGTGATCCTCGACGCCTTCCGACACGGCCAGGAAGTCGAGCATCACCGGATTGGCCTTGTGGCGGATGGCGGCCAGGATCGACGTCACCGTCTTCTGCAGCGGTACGAGGCCGGCCGAGGCGCCGCCGACCGGCGACAGATATTTCGGCAGGCCATTGCGGCCCGAACCGGTGAGCTGGATGAAGCGCGCTGCACTGGCCGCGGCACATTGGGCGATCGCCAGGCCGAGCGTCTCGAAGGCGAGCGCCAGCGAGGCTGTGTGGAAATTGCCGGTCGACAGCACCAGCTCATCATCGCCCAGCACCAGCGGATTGTCGGCGGCGGCGTTGAGTTCGATCTCGACAGCCTGTCTCGCCTGACCGATCGCCTCGATCAGCGCGCCATGGATCGACGGCATGCAGCGGATCGACAGCGGGTCCTGCAAGGTGGTCGGCGCCGGCGCGTCGTCTCGGGCGAGCAGATCGTGCAGCACCTTGGCTGCTTGCTGCTGGCCTGCCGCCGGACGCGCCATATGCAGGCGCGGATCGAGGATGGTGCGGTTGGCGCCGATGCCTTCCATGGTCAGCGCGCCGGCCTGCTGTTGCTGGGCAAGGGCGGACAGAGCATCCGTCACCGCAAGTGCGCCGCTGCCGGCGGACACCGCCGAAGCGTTGATCAGCGACAGCCCGTCCTTGGGCGCCAGGCTGATGGGGGCGAGGCGCGCCATCATCAGCGCCTTGGCCGCCGGCATGCGACGGCCCTGATAGTCGGCTTCGCCTTCGCCGGTGAGCATGCGGGCGAGTGCTGTCATCAGCACCAGGTCACCGGCTCCGATCGAGCCGAGCGACGGCATGACGGGATGGGCGCCGGCATTGAGGGCGTCGACCAAAGCGACGAAGACGGAAGGCGACAGGCCGGAGCCGCCGACCGACAGCATCGACGCACGGGCAAGCATGGTTGCCCGCACGGCTTCGACCGGCAGCACCTCGCCGACGGCGCCGCTGCGTCCTTCAAGCAACTGGCGCTGGAAGGCGCCGGCGTTGCCGTCGACCGCGGTGCCGAGATTGGCGCCGAGCCCGGTGTTGAGGCCATAGATTTGCTGGCCGGACGCGGCGGCCTGGTCGAGCACTTTTCGTGCCTTTTCCAGCCTGCCGATGACATCGGGTCCAACCTCCACCTTGCGCCCATCGCGGGCGACCGCAGCGACATCGTCAATACCGACGCCGGTTCCGGTGAGGACGAGCGCGCTCATGCGAAGCGCAGCCGCTGGCCGATGCCTTGCACTTGGGCCTTGGCCAGCATCGCCTTGCCCAGCGCAATATCGGACAGCGAAAGGCCGCGATGCCAGAACAGGATCGTTTCGGCGTCGCTTTCGCGCCCGGCTTTCAGACCGGCGGCAATCTGGCCGAGCTCGGCATGCAGCGTCTTCTCGCTCAGCCGCCCGGTCTCGACATGGGCGCGCAGCGAGCCGAACTTGCCACCCTTGCACTGGCCCCAATCGTCGACGACCATTTTCTGCATGATATCGGTCAATGACAGTTCCACCGCGCTCATGGTGCCGTAGGGCACGACCAGCGCGCCGGGCTTGATCCATTCGGTCTTCAGCAATGGCTGCGGCTCCGGCAACCGCGAGGCCTCGACGACAATGTCGGCGCCCTCGATGCAGCTTTTCCAGTCGGCGACCGCCGTCACCGTCTTGCCGAGATCGGCGGATAGTCTGGCGGCAAAACCGTCGCGGCTTTCCGGGCGGCGCGAATGGACGCGGATCTCGTCGAAATCGAAGAGATAGTCGAGCAGGCGCACATTCCAGTAGGCGGTGCCGCGCGCGCCGATATGGGCCAGCACTTTGGAATTCTTTCGCGCCAGATGCCTGGCGCCGATGGCGGTGATGGCGCCTGTGCGCATGTCGGTGATGACGGTGGCGTCGAGGATGGCGCGCGGCGCGCCGGTGCGCGGGTCGAACAGGTTGAGGATGCCGAATTCGGAAGGCAGGCCATGCAGGTAATTGTCGACATAGTCGCCGACGATCTTGACGCCGGCCGTGTCGAGCGGCGCGACGTAGCCGCGCAAGACGTTGAAATGGCCGTGGAAGGACGGGTCCGGCTCGAGATGGACGCGCGGTTCGACCACCGTCTGGCCCTTGCCTTGCGCCACCAGGCCAGCCTCGACGGCGGCAATGATTTCGCCATCAGTCATGGCAAGGGCGTCGATGTCGAGGGCATTGAGGTAGTCGATGTAGATGGGCTTCATGTTACGCGGACACTTTCCTCGGCCACCCCGTTCATCCCATAGCAGGCCAAGGCGGGACACGAAAGTTTGTTGCGAGGTCTCTGGACGCCGCCGGTGAGATGCTGTTCAAACCGGTTCCGTCATGACAGCCGTTCCCGAGACCGCAACCTTACCCGAAACGGCCACCAATGCGCGGCGCGTGGCGCTGATTGTCGCCATCGCTTTCTTCATGCAGTTTCTGGATTCGACGATCATCTCGACCTCGCTGCCGCAGATGGGGGCTTCCTTCGGCGTGTCGGCGGTGGCGATCAGCATCGGCATCACCGTCTACATGCTGACCATGGCCGTATTCGTGCCGCTGTCGGGCTGGCTCGCCGACCGGTTCGGCGCACGCAACATCTTCCTGCTGGCGATCGTCCTGTTCACCCTGGCCTCGCTTGCCTGCGGCGTCTCGCAAAACCTGACCCAGTTCGTCGCCGCACGTGTCGTGCAAGGGCTCGGCAGCGCGCTGATGACGCCGGTCGGGCGCATCCTGGTACTGCGTAATGCGTCGAAGTCGGAGCTGCTGAACGCCACGGCACTGATCACCTGGCCGGCGCTGTTTGCGCCGGTGATCGGGCCGGTGCTCGGCGGCTTCATCACCACCTATCTGTCCTGGCACTGGAATTTCTTCATCAACATCCCGCTTGGCGTGGTCGGGTTGGTGCTGGTCGCCCGCTTCATTCCGGGCGATCGCGAAGCCGACCCCAAGCCGCTCGACTGGCCGGGTTTTTTCCTGACATCGGCGGGGCTTGCCTTGCTTCTCTATGGCCTTGAACGCATTGCTCATCCGGAGGACGGCGTTTTACCGACGGTGCTGCTGGTCGTAGCCGGCATCGTCATCGGCTGGCTGGCGGTGCGGCATCTCAGGCGCGCGCCGCATCCGCTGCTCGATCTCTCCTCGTTCAAGGTGCTGACCTTCGCCATCTCGACGCTTGCCGCCGGCACCATTTTCCGGGTGGCGATCAACGCCACGCCATTCCTGTTGCCGCTGCTGTTCCAGGTCGGCTTTGGCCTCTCGTCCGTCGATGCCGGCTTGATGATCCTGGCCTATTTCCTCGGCAATCTCGGCATGAAGACGGTGACGACACCAACGCTGCGCCGTTTCGGCTTCCGGTCGGTGCTGGTCGTCAACGGCCTGATCGCTTCGGCGGCGATCATGGCATGTGCTGCGATCTCGCCGCAGACGCCACAGGTGCTGGTGGTGGCGCTGATGCTGAGCGCCGGCCTGTCGCGCTCGATGCAGTTCACCGCGCTCAACACACTGGCCTTCGCCGACATCGATGCGGCGCAACGAAGCTCGGCGGCGACGCTGTCCTCGATGCTGCAGCAGGTGGCGATGCTGTTCGGCGTCGCGGTGGCGGCGGCGATCCTCAATTTGTCGCAGATCGCCAGGGACCGGCCGGCCCTCGATCTTGTGGATTTTCGAGTAGCCTTCCTGGCGATCGGCGCCATCGGGCTGGTGGCGGCGTTGCGTTTTCTCGTGCTGCCGCCAGGTGCGGGCGCGGAGGTTTCCGGCCACTCGCCGGGAAATTGAGATCGATTTTTCCGCCTGATGCGGAGATAAATTCCGTCTTGTCCTTTCGCCTTGGTGCAGCCTTTTCGCGAGTGGCGGCTATGGCGCAAGCAATTGCCAAAAGTGCAGAGTTTTCCGAGCATTGCGCCAGCTTCGGCAATCGATGCGTCCATTTGGCAAATATCGTTGCCGGCCGGGGTTCCGAGCGCGGATTCATTTGACGAACCGGCGTTGGGCCGATTAGCGTTCTTCCCAGGGATGGCAGCGCTGCCATCGGGGCAAACGCAGACATGAACACGATCGGCTGGCCGAATTTCAGGAGCCTGAATCAGGAAGGCATTGTCTTTGCCATAGCGGTGGTGCTGTTCGTTGCAGCGGCCATAGGCCTGCCAGGTTTCATCGACCCCAACAATCTCGTCGCCATCGTCCGCTCGGTGTCGGTGCTGGGCATCCTTGCGCTCGGCATGGCCGTCGTCATCATCGGACGCGGCATCGACCTCTCCGCCGTGGCGATCATGGCGATGTCTGTCGCCTGGTATCTGCAACTTCTGAATTCGGGAACGCCGGACGGGCTGGCCTTCGCCTATGTGCTGGCCGGTGTGCTGGCCATCGGCCTGCTCAACGGCTTTCTCGTCGCCTATGCCGATGTGCCCGCGATCTTCGTGACGCTGGCGACAGGCTCCTTCGTCTTCGGCTATGTGCGCTCGCAGCTGATCACGCAGGATGCGGTGCCGGTGCCGCAGGGCCACTGGGTCGAGCTGCTCGGCGGCCTGCGCTTCCTCGATATTCCGGTCGAGGTGTTCGTCTTTGCCGGCCTCGCCTTCCTCTTCTTCCTGTTCCTGCGCTACACCAAATGGGGCCGCTACATCTACTTCGCCGGCGACAATCCGGTTGCCGCCCGCAACATCGGCATTCCGGTGCGGCCGATGCTGGTGCTGCGCTATGTGCTTTCCGCTTTCGTCGCACTGGTCGCCGGCCTGCTGACGGCGGCGAGCCTGCATTCGATCAACACCCGCGTCGTCAATTCGACGCTGCTCTACGACATCGTGCTGGTCGCCGTGATCGGCGGCATCGGCCTTTCGGGCGGGCGGGGCGGGGTGCGCAACGTGCTGGTGGGGGCGGCACTGATCGGCATCCTGCTCAACGCCATGACCATCATCGACATCCCGCTGCTCTACCAGAACCTGATCAAGGCCGCGATCCTGCTCGGCGCCATCATCGTCGACGGCATCATCAACCCACGTGACGAACAGACCGCCCAGCAGGGCGACATCTAGAGCATGATCCCGAAAAGTGGAAACCGGTTTTCGGAAAAGATCATGCTCAAACAAGAGAGTACCTGAACTGCGGCGGACGGTTGGGGCCGGCCGCTGATAACAAAACCAAACCAGAGGATGTGACATGAAACTGATCAGAACACTCATGGCAGCGGCCACGGCGCTTGCCCTTACCGCCTTCGTGGCGCCAACCTTTGCCGCCGACGATCCTGGCCCGGCGGCTTACGCACAGGCGCTCAAGGGCAAGCGCGTCATGCTGGTGCCGATGGCGATGGGTTTCGACCTGGCACAGGGCTGGACGCATTTCCTGAAGAAGGAAGTCGAAGCCTGGGGCGGCACCTTCGAGACACGCGATCCGAACTGGGTCGTCGACGCCGGCGCGCAAGCGATCACCGACGCGATCTCGTCGGACACCAGGCCGGATGTGCTGATCATCCATTCGCCGGACCTCAATTCCTATGCCAAGCTGATGAAGAAGGCGCAAGCCGCCGGCACCTATGTGATTTTGGTCGACAATCCGGCCAATTTCCCGGCCGACGCCTTTGTCGGCAGCGACTGGGACCGGCTCGGCCAGCTCGAGGCCGAAGCGGCGATCAAGGGCTGCGGCCCGAACTCCTCCAAGAAGCTCGGTTTGGTGCAAGGCGACCAGGCCAATTCGTCGAGCCTCTACCAATATGCCGGCATCATGAAGGTGCTGGACAAGAACCCCGACTTCAAGGTGGTGGCCAAGCCGGATTCCAACTGGGACGCGACCACCTCGCGCAACGTGACGACGACGATGCTGCAGCAGAATCCCGACATCTGCGCCATCATCGATTTCTGGGACGGCGATGCCACCGGCGCGGCTGCCGCGATCCGCGACGCCAAGCTCGACGGCAAGGTGTTCCTGGTCACCACGGGCGGTGGCGAGAAGGCGGCCGATTGCGACAAGCTGCAGGACGGCACCTATGGCGCTGTGGTGATGACCGATCTTGCCCGCCAGTCGGGCGACATGAACGCCATCATCAAGTTCCTGCTGCAGAGCGGCCAGCCGGCCGGCACCTCGCACACCTACATCTACACGCTGGAGAAGGCGACGACCAAGGCTGACCTGAAGCCCGATAGCTGCTGGGACTTGAAGGCCCTGCAGGCCGAAGCGGCGGCGAAGTAAGCCAAGCCTCTTCAATCGATATCGATGAGGTGGTCGGATTGCTGGCCACCTCTCTGTCTTTTCTCTTGCAGCAGTGACCTGATGTCCTTTCGCGAACGGCTCCAGTCCTGGCGCTACAATCTCGTGCCCGACCATGTCGTCGGCGAGATCCTGACCAAGCGCTGGACCGACAACGCCATTCCGTTCCTGGCGCTGGTGGCGACGCTGGCAACCTTCGGCTCGCTCATCCCGGGCTTCTTCAAGCTGACGGCGCTGCAGGATTCGACCCGTCAGCTCGGCGAGTTCTCGCTGATCGTCACCGGCATGACGGTGGTCATGCTGGGCGGCGGCATCGACCTGTCGGTCGGTTCGATCTTCGCGCTCTCCTGTTTTTCCGCGGTCTATGTCTTCTTCATCCTCGATCAGTCCGTGTGGCTGGCGCTTGCCGCATCGATCGCCACAGGATTGCTGTTCGGTGCGATCAACGGCTATCTGGTCGGCTATTTCAGGCTGCGCGCCTTTCTCACCACGCTGGTCACCTTCATCTTCGGCCGCGCGCTGTTCGACATCCTGGTCACCACTTATGCCGCCGATGTGCAACTTTCCGGCGCCACCTCGGACGTGCTGGATTTCATCGGCGACGGCACCTTCTGGGGGCTGTCGGTCTCGGTGTGGCTGGCGATCATCCTGGCCATCGTCACCCATATCGCGCTGACCCGTTCACGGCCGGGCTGGCACGTGCTGGCGGTCGGCGGCTCCAGGCGCTCGGCGCACAATGCCGGCATCCGCGTGCGCCGCACCGTGTTCATGACCTACGTCTTCTCCGGCTTCTGCGCCTCGATCGGCGGCTTCCTCATCGCTTGCCGGCTGAGTGGGGCAGGGCCGGGCACCGGCCTCAATCTGGAAATCATGGCGCTGACGGCGGCGGTGGTCGGCGGCGTCAGCCTGGGCGGCGGCCGCGGCTCGGTGATCAAGGGGCTGATGGGCGCCATCATTGTGCTGACCATGACCAACGGGCTGATCCGGCTGGGCTATGGCACCGGCACCAACCAGATGGTGTTGGGCATCATGCTGGCGGTCGCGGTGACCATCGACATCCGCTGGCTGAAGAATCGCCACAAGGTGCTGAACGAGGTCTATGTTGCGCCGGTCTATCTCAAGATGGGCGAGACACAGTCGGCCGCACCAGGCTCCGGAACGCCCTACGAACTCGACAACCGGCTGTCGGCCGCAGAGCATATCGGGCTTGGCGAGCTGGAAGGGCCTGAAGACGTCATTCTCGACCGCGACGACAATCTCTATTGCGGCACGCGTCATGGCGAGATCGTCCGTTTCTTCGCGCCGGACTACGTCAAATCCGAAGTGTTTGCTCACATCGGCGGTTTCCCCCTGGGGCTGGCCTTCGACAAATCAGGCAATCTGATCAGCTGCGTCGGCGCCATGGGGCTCTATTCGGTCTCGCCGGATCGGGAGGTTAAACGCCTGTCGGCGGAGACGTCGCGTTCGTGGACCTCGATCGTCGACGATGCGCGGCTGCGCGATCCCAATGACTGCGACATCGCACCCGACGGGCGCATCTATTTCACCGACTCGACCAAGCGCTACGACGCGCATGACTGGGCGCTGGATTCGATCGAGAACCGCGCCACGGGCCGGCTGCTGGTCTATGACCCGAAGGACGGCTCGACGAAGACGCTGCTCGACGGCTACCGCTACACCAACGGTGTGTGCATGGCGCATGACGGCAAGTCGCTGTTCTTCGCCGAAAGCTGGGCCTGCCGCGTGCATCGCTACTGGCTGGAAGGACCGAAAGCCGGCACCGCCGAATGCGTCATCCGCGACATGCCGGGCTATCCCGACAACATCAACCGCGCCTCCGATGGCAATTACTGGATGGCGTGGCTCGGCATGCGCACGCCGAGTTTCGACCTGTCGCTGCGCCATCCCGACATGCGCAAGCGCATGACGCGCCGGCTGCCGCAGGATGAATGGCTGTTCCCCAACATCAACACCGGCGGCGTGGTCAAGTTCAACGAGAAGGGCGGCATTGTCGAGGCGATGGGCGACCTCACCGGTGGCGCGCACCCGATGGTCACCTCGATGCGCGAGCACAAGGGATATCTGTTCGTCGGCGGCATCCTCAACAACCGCATCGGCCGCTACAAGATCGCAGGCGCCGACCCGAACTGGACCAGTCCCGCTTCCTATTGGGGAGCAAAGCCATGATCCTCGATCCGGTGCTTGGCCTGTTTCGCGGCAAGGCGGTCACCATCCCGCCGCTCGACGGCGCTTTTCGCCCCAATACGCGGCTGGATGATGCGCCGGCTTTCGCCGAGATGACGGAACCAGACAATCTGCTCGTCGCCGGTGACAGGCTGCTGGCCTCCAGCGGCAACGCCATCCATTCGATTGCGGCTGGAGCGGAACCTGTCGTGGTCGAGACTTTTCCGTCTGCCGTCACCGCGCTGGCGCTGTCGCCATCCAGTGAACTGACGGTCGGGCTGGAAAGCGGAAAGCTGCTGATTGGCGGCAGCGACGTTTCGCTGCCGGCTGACCTCAGCTGCATCACCGCACTTGCCTATGCGGATGACGGCACGTTGTGGCTGGCCAATGGCTCGGCCGAGCACGCGCCGTCGCAATGGGCCGCCGATCTGATGAAGAAGGGTGCCTCCGGTTCGCTGTGGAAGCGAGACGCCGCGGGCGGTGATTTCCGCAAAGTCGCCGGCGAGATTGCCTTTCCCTATGGCCTGCATCCAGTCGGCAGCGATGTGCTAGTCAGCGAAAGCTGGCGTCATCAGTTGGTGCGTTTCGATGGCGCGACGGGCAGCCGCTCGACGGTTCTGACGCATCTGCCCGGCTATCCCGCGCGGCTGTCACCTTCCGCCGATGGTGGGGCGTGGCTGACCCTGTTTGCGCCGCGCAACCGGCTGATTGAATTCGTGCTACAGGAAACGCATTACCGTCAGGACATGCTGAGCCAGGTGCCGCCGGCCTACTGGATCGCGCCAGCGCTGGCCTCCAGCCGCAGCTTCCTCGAGCCGCTGCAATGCGGCGGCATCCGCACCATGGGCATCCACAAGCCATGGTCGCCGAGCCGCTCCTACGGGCTGGTGGTCAGGCTCGACCAGAAGATGCAGCCGCAATTCAGCCTGCACAGCCGCGCCAACGGCACGCGCCATGGCATCTGCAGCGTTGCGGAAAAGGACGGTCTTCTGTTCATCGCCTCCAGGGGCGGCGACTGCATCCTTTCCGTCGCCACGGGAGGTTTCTGATGGAACCGATTGTCCGTCTGGAGAATGTCACCAAGAACTACCGCGGCGTGCCCGCTGTGAAGAATGTCAGCTTCGACCTGCGCAAAGGCGAGATCCACGCGCTGCTTGGCGAGAACGGCGCGGGAAAATCGACGCTGACCAAGATCATCGCCGGTGTGGTCGACGCCACCTCGGGCAAGATGTTCCACAAGGGGCAGGAGATCGCCTACGCCTCGCCGCACGCGGCGCTTGAAGCCGGCATCGCCATGGTGTTCCAGGAGACGAGCCTGGTGCCGTCGATGACTGTGGCGCAGAACCTCTATCTCGGCACCGAAAAGTTCCTCAACCGGCTGCGCGGCACCTACATTTCGGCGCAGCAATTCCTGCAATCGCTGAACTTTCCCGTCGACCCGAACGCCATGGTGGCGACGCTGGGTGCTGCCAAGCGGCAGATGGTCGAGATCGCGCGCGCGGTGCACCACAATGCCGAGATCATCATCTTCGACGAGCCGACGGCGACGCTGACGCCGGAAGAAAAGCGGCACTTCTTCGCGCTGATCCGGCGGCTGAAGGCGAGCGGCGTCTCCATCGTCTTCATCAGCCACGCGCTGGAAGAGGCGCTGATGATCGCCGACCGCATCACCATCCTGCGCGACGGCGAGCTGGTCATCACCGACGACACGTCTGCTTTCGACCGCGACAGGATCGTGTCCGCAATGGTCGGGCGCACGCTGTCGGGGCAGATCTACCGGCAGCGCGACGAAGCGAAGCTTCGCAAGGCGGGCAAGAAGGTGCTGTCGGTGCAGGACATCTCGATGAGCAATGTCGTGCGCAACACGTCCTTCTCGATCTTCGAGGGCCAGATCACCGGTGTGTTCGGGCTGATTGGCTCCGGCCGCACCGAAACCTTCAAGATCGTCTCCGGCATCTACAAGCGCGACTTTCTGCGCGGCGGCGCCATCGAGCTCGATGACAGGCCGGTGCGCTATCTCGTGCCGAGCGAGGCGGTGGCCGACGGCATCGTCTATGTCACCGAGGATCGCAAGAGCGAGGGCATCTTCGAGACGATGGGCATTGCCGAGAACCTGTTCGGCGGGCTGCTGGCGGCGGGCCGCGAAAAGGCCTGGGTAATCAACGCGCAGGAAATGCGCGCGCTGTCAGCCGAATGGACGAAGACGTTGAACATCAAGGCGATCAACGACAATGCGCGCGTCGTCGAACTGTCCGGCGGCAACCAGCAGAAGGTGGTGATCGGCAAGGGGCTGGTGCAGCAGCCGCGCATCGTCATCTTCGACGAGCCGACGCGCGGCGTCGATGTCGGCGCGATCGCCGAGATCCATCAGATCATCAACCGGCTGTCCGACGAGGGCCTGGCCGTTGTCGTCATCTCGTCCTACCTGCCGGAGATCATGAACCTGTCCGACCGCATCCTGGTCTGCCGCCAGGGCCGCATCGTCGAGGAGTTTTCGCCGGCCGAGGCGACGGAGGAGAAGATCATGTACGCGGCCGTGCATTAGGTTTCCGGGCGGTGCGTACGTCGATAATTGGCCGGGACGTCCATCCCTTCGTCATCCACGGGCGAAGCAAGGAGCGTAGCGACGCGGCGCAGACCCGAGGATCCATGCCGCGACTTCCATGCGTCGCTGCGGCGCAGGATTCTGCTCCGCCGCACACTTCGAGAGACGTCACGGAATGGATCCTAGGGTCTCCGCGACGGAGCTTCGCTCCTGCTTCGCCCTAGGATGACGAAGGTGAGGGGCTGAAAACCGATTCATCCAAGGTGGTTGGCCGTAATTGCTCAACACTTGATTCAATTCAAACGAAAGGGAACGCCATGGCCACCACAAGACTCCTCAGCGATGCCGAGGTCGAGAAAATCCCGGCCGTGAAAGCCGTGTTCGACGACATCCGCGCGACGCGCAAATCTGATTTCGTCAACAATTTCTGGCGCGGGCTGGCCAATGATCCTCCGGCGCTGAAGCGGATCTGGGAGCAGTTGAAGGTGGTGATGGTGGCCGCCAGCGCCATCGATCCGCTGACCAAGGAGATGATCTACATTGCCGTGTCGACCGCCAATGGCTGCTCCTACTGCGTCCACTCGCACACGGCGGCAGCGCGAGCCAAGGGCATGACCGATGCGCAGCATGGCGAGCTGGTGTCGATCATCGGGCTCGCCGGCCAGACCAACCATCTGGTGACGGCGATGCAGATTCCGGTTGACCCGCAGTTCGAGGTGAAGTGAGGCCTCACACCGGCCGGTAAACCTTCTCCGCCGTGTTCCAGAAGATATCCGCTTCCGCTACCGAACCATGCTTCGCCACCGCGTCGCGGTGCGCCTTGATCAGCTCGGCGTGGCTGGTCCACAGTTTTTCGATCGGGAAGTTCGAGCCGAACATCAAATGGTCGGCGCCCAATATGTCGATCGCATTGTCGACGATATAGGCGATCAGAGCCGGGTCGTTGCGGTGGACGAAGGTGCCGAGGCCGGAGAGCTTGGCGTAGAAGTTGGGGGCGGCTGCAAGCGTGCGCAGGCCTGCCTTCCAGGCTTCGGTGGTTTCCGGCTCCATGCCGGTCAGCATACCGGCATGGGTGAGGATGAAATTCGTCTCCGGGTTTTCGCCGACCAGCGTCAGGCCGTCCTTCATCTGGGCCGGGAAGAGCTGCAGGTCGAAGGAGAGGCCATAGTCCTTGAGCCGCGCCACATTGGCGCGCACCTTGGGGTCGATCACCTGGTCGGCGGAGGCGGCGAAGCGGAAGGCCGGGGTCTCGTGCCAGTGCAGTTGCATGCGCACGCCGCGCAGCAGCTTGTATTTCATCAAGCGATCGATCTGCGGCCTGATATCGTCGACGGTCATGTCGGTATAGCCGACGATGGCATGCGGCCAGCCGGTTTCGTCGGATGTCTTCTGCAGGAAGGCGACTTCCTTCTCGAAATCCTCCTTGGCCCAGTTGGTCTGGACATAGACGGCCTTTTCGACGCCTGAATCCCTCTGGTCTTCGAGAAATTCCTCGATCGGGTAGTCGCGCCGGATCGGCTCGTAGGGACCGAAGATGCGCGGCACCATCGGCCCGACCAGCCAGGGCTGGTCCTTTTGGCGCCAGATGTGGAAATGCGCGTCGATTGTTTTCTGCATCATGAAACCCTCTTCCAGATTGCCGCCGCCGCCGGAGCAGGGCGAGCGAGCGACAGGATGAAATCGGTGAGGCCGGCGAGTGATGAGCCGTCGACCAGATCGTCGAGCACCGGCAGGATGGCGCGAAGTGCAGCCGTTGCCGGCCGGAAGCGCGGGTCGCCGGCTAGCGGTGTGGCCAGCGACAGCCGGAAAGCGCGGGCGCTCAGCCGTCGCATCGCCGTCTCCATCTCGCCATGATCGCCGCGCTCCAGGGCGTCGGACAGGATCACGACCGTGGCACCGCGTGCAAACGACGAAAAGCGCGGCACTGAGAGGAAGGCGAGCAGCGTCGGTCCCATGCGGGTGCCGCCGTCCCAGTCGTCGACCTGGGCCGCCGCGCGCGCCAGTGCCTGATCGCGGTTGCGGATGCGCAGTGCCGAGGTGATGCGCGTGAGCCTTGTGCCGAAGGTGAAGATTTCGGCGCGGTCCGCGCCTTGCACGGCGGCATGCGCCAGCTTGAGATAGTCCGCTGTGTGCAGCTTCATCGAGCCGGAAACGTCGATCAGCAGCAGCAGCTTGCGCGGTACGGTCTGGCGGCGGCGCAGCAGCGGCGAGGGGATGTCGCCATCGGCGCTGACTATTTCCCTCAGCGACCGGCGCAAATCGAGCTTGCCGCGCGAGTGGGTGCGTACGGTGCGGAAGGAGCGCCGGGCTGGTAAGGCGGTCGAGAGTTTGCGACGAAAGGCGGTCAGCCTGTCATCGTCGCGCTGGAAGTCGCGGGCACTCAACTGCTCCAGGGCCGAAGAGAGGTCGCCGCCCTCTTGGCTTTGTTCGGCCTCGAGCCGTTCGTCGTCGGCGCCACCATCATCCTTGATGCGAGTTTCCTCGTCGGCGTCGCCTTCGACCACGGCGGACGTATTGCCATAAAAATGGCTCTGGAAATGCGCCTCGAATTCGTCGCGGCGGTCGGGCGGCGGCGCCAGCGTGGCAAGGGCCGCCTCGCGGATGTCGGCCATCGAGCGCGGGCCGAGCAGGGTCACCGCCTGCATGAAGCCGGAGACCTGCTCGGGGGCGATGGCGAAACCATAGCGGCGCAGCAAGCGGCCGAAGCTGAGGAAGGGCGCAGCGGCGCGAGGCAAGCTTGTTTCCCGCATCATTGCGTGGCGCCCCCCTCTGTCCTGCCGGACATCTCCCCCTCAAGGGGGGAGATTGGCAGGTTCGACGCTTCGCTCTGTTCGGCGACGTGAGCGATTAGCGAAAGCGGGGATGACATCCGATCTCCCCCCTTGAGGGGGAGATGCCCGGCAGGGCAGAGGGGGGCGCTCTCCCGCCAGCATTGCAAAATGACCTCCCGCGTCACGCCAGCGCCTCCTCGACGATCCGGCCAAGCTCCGGTGCGATGTGGGAAAGGTCTTCCTCGTCCTTGATCAGCACGCCGATGGCGCGGCGAAAGGCTTCAGGCCACGGGCTGCCGCCTTTCTCCAGGATGGTCGCCGCGTTGGCCCATTCGACGGCCTCGGCGATGCCGGGCGGCTTGGCCAGCGGCCGGGCGCGAATGGTCTGCACGGCTGTCGCCACGGCGCGCGCCGTTGCTTCAGCCACATTGCCGGCGCGCAGCATGATGATGGCGGCCTCGCGCTCGGCGCCGGGATAGCCGATCCAATGATAGACGCATCGGCGGCGCAGCGCTTCGGCGAGCTCGCGGGTGCGGTTCGAGGTCAGGATGACGATCGGCTGCGCCGTGGCGCGGATGGTGCCGCGCTCGGGAATGCTGATCTGGAAATCGGACAGGAATTCCAAAAGCAGCGCTTCAAATTCGTGGTCGGAACGATCGATCTCGTCGACCAGCAGCACGCGCTGCTCGGGCGCCTTCAGCACCTGCAGCAGCGGTCGTGCGATCAGGAAACGGTCGTCGTAGATGTCGATCTCATGCTCGCCGGCATGGCGGATGGCAAGCAGTTGGCGCTGGTAGTTCCATTCGTAGAGCGCGTGCGCGGCGTCGATGCCTTCATAACATTGCAGCCGCACCAGATCGCGGCCGAGCAGCTCGGCGATCGCTTTGGCCGCTTCCGTCTTGCCGACGCCCGGCGCGCCTTCGAGCAGCAGCGGCTTGCCCAGCCGGATTGCCAGGAAGATGGCGGTCGAAAG
Source organism: Mesorhizobium sp. M0088 (assembly GCF_040322895.1). NCBI lineage: Bacteria > Pseudomonadati > Pseudomonadota > Alphaproteobacteria > Hyphomicrobiales > Phyllobacteriaceae > Mesorhizobium > Mesorhizobium sp. M0088. The sequence goes on along the minus strand of NZ_JAMYUI010000029.1, from coordinate 17,732 downwards.
GCTTTCATCGGCCAGATAGCGCGAGGCGGCCAGATGCTGCGCCACCGCCTCCGGCGAGGTCGCTGATGTCTCGGCGCTTGTCCCGGTCATTCCAGCCTCAGTTTGCCGCTTGCGCTTTCAGCGCGCGCAGGATGCGCTCCGGCGTGATCGGCAGCGTGTCGATGCGCACGCCGACGGCGTCGAAGACGGCATTGGCGACCGCCGGGATCTGTGGGTTGGCGCACATTTCGCCCGGCCCTTTGGCGCCGTATGGTCCGTCCGCCGATGGCCGCTCCAGCACGATGATCTCGGTCTCGGCGAGGTCGCCGGGACCCGGCATCAGATACTGGTTGAAGTCGGTGCCGCCATGATCGCGGTTGGGATAATAGGGCTCGGTCGTCTCGTAGAGCGCATGGCTGATGCCCATCCACGAGCCGCCGACCAGCTGCTGTTCGACCATTTTCGGGTTCAGCGCGCGGCCGATCTCGAAGACGTTCTTCACCGTCAGCACGGTGACCTCGCCGGTTTCGTCGTCGACCTCGACCTCGGCCACCGTGCAGGCATGGGCATAACAGGTCGATGGCTTCATCGCGCCGGTTTCTTTCTCGGGATAGGAGCGCGGGATCAGGAACATGCCGCGGCCCGAGATCGAGCGGCCGCGCTTGAAATGTGCCGACAGCGCGACATCGAAGATCGAGATCGACTTTTGCGGTGCGCCCTTGACCAGGATGTTGCCCTGGCCATCGGTCTCGAGGTCGGAGGCGTTGACCTCCAGCTCCTCGGCCGCCACTTCCAGCATCACCTGGCGTGCTTCCCTTGCCGCCTGGATAACGGCGTTGCCGGCGCGGTGCGTGCCGCGCGACGCGAAGGTGCCCATGCAGTGCGGGCCGGTGTCGGTGTCGGCGGTGTCGACGACGACACGGTCGGTCGGCACGCCGATCGTCTCGGCGCAGATCTGCGCCATGATCTGCTTCATGCCCTGGCCGAGATCGACCGATGACAGCGTCACCATGAAATTGCCTGTCGGCGTCGAATGCACCAGCGCCTGCGTCGGGTCGCCGCCGAGGTTCATGCCTGTGGGATAGTTGATGGCGGCGACGCCGCGTCCGCGCCTGATCGCCATCTCAAGCTCCCTTCACGTAGGACGACATCGCCATGTACTTTTCCGCTACCGGCCAGTTGGCGGCGCGCGAGGCTTCCTGCATGCACTCGATCAGCGCCGCGCCCTCGGTCGGCTGGCGGTGCGCCTTCATGTCGCCGTCGCGATAGGCGTTGATGAAGCGGAATTCGAGCGGATCCATGCCGATCAGGCGCGCCAGCTTATCCATCTGCACCTCCAGCGCGAAGTCGCCGATGGTGACGCCGAAGCCGCGCATGGCGGAGGAGGGCGTGCGGTTGGTGTAGACGCAGTAGGTGTCGATCCAGACGTTCGGGATGGTGTAGGGGCCGGGATAGTGCCCCGCGCCCTTCTGCGCGCCATAGGGCGAGTGGCGCGAATAGGCGCCGGCATCGGTGTAGCCAGTGACCTTGCGCGCGACGATGCGGCCGTCCTTCATGACGCCGTCCTTGATGACGACCTTTTCAGCGGCGCGTGGCGACGAGATCTGCATCTCCTCCTCGCGGCTGTAGATAAAACAGACTGGTCGTCCTGTTAATTTTGCGCCGAGGATGGCGATCGGCTCGACGATGACGTCGACCTTGCCGCCAAAACCGCCGCCGACGGTGCCGCCGACGAAATGCAGTTTGCTGCCCGGCATCTGCAGGATGATCGAGGTGTTGTCGAGCGTGAAGAACATCGCCTGCGTGTTGGTGTAGCAGGTGAAGCGGTCATTGCCCTCGGGTGCCACCACGCAGCCGGTGGTCTCGGTCGGCGCATGTTCGATTGGCGAGGACTGGTAGCTCTCCTCCAATATGTGGTCGGCGCCGGCGAAGCCCGCCTCGACGTCGCCGAAGCGCACCTTGCGGCACTCGCCGCTGTCGTAGAGATAATAATTCTGGCCGTGATATTCGTTGACCAGCGGCGCGCCAGGCTTCAGCGCCTCTTCCATATCGAAGACGGCCGGCAGCACCTCATAGTCGACCTTGACCTTGGCTGCCGCCTCTTGCGCGGCGCGCTCGGTTTCGGCCAGCACCGCCACCACGGCCTCGCCCTTCCAGCGCACCTTGCCGTCGGCAAGCACCGTTTCGTCCTCCGGCCCGACCTGGATCAGGATCAGGATGGTGTAGACATTGTGCGGCACGTCTTTGGCGGTCAGAATTTTCACCACACCCGGATGCTTTTCCGCTTCCGACGTGTCGATCGAGCGGATGCGGGCATGGTGATGCGGGCTGCGCACCATCTTCAGGTGCAGCATGCCGGGGAAATTGCGGTCGGCGAAAAAGGCGGTCTTGCCTGTGACATGGCCGGGTGAATCGGAGCGCGGCCGAGGTTGGCCGATCTCGTGCAGATCATCTTTGCGGACATCGGCGAAGTAGTTCTTGCGCAGTTCCATTCTTTTGGACCCCTCAGGCCGCGTTCTGCGAATTGGCGCGGGCGGCAGTCAGCACCGCCTTGATGATCGGTTCGTAGCCGGTGCAACGGCAGATGTTGCCCGATAGCGCCTCGACCACCTCGTCGCGGCTGGGGTTGGGCGTATGATCGAGCAGCACCTTGGCCGCCATGATCATGCCCGGCGTGCAGAAGCCGCATTGCGTGGCGAAGGTGTCGAGGAAGGCGCGCTGCAGCGGGTGCAGCACGCCGCTTTCCGAAAGCCCTGAAGTCGTGCTGATGGCCGCCCCATTGCAGGTCTCGGCAAGCGTCAGGCAGGAGAGCCTGAGTTCACCGTCGATGATGACCGAACAGGCGCCGCAGGTGCCTTGATGGCAGCCGCCTTTCGGCGAGGTGTCGCCGATCTTGTCGCGCAGAGCGTGCAGCAGCGTCGTGCCGCTGTCGATGAATTCGGCCTTTTCCGAGCCATTGAGCGTGAATTGAACCGGAACCTTTGCCATGTTTTCCTCCCAGCGCGCCTGCCCGAACCAGCGGACAGACGCGCGCCCCGAACGAAATATTATGCGAGCAGCAACCGGCCGAGATGAACCGGCAGGACTTCGGCGCGATACCAGGCGCTGGCGATCGGGTCGGTGATCGGCGAGATGCCATCGCCGGCCGCGGCCAAGGCCGGCGCGATGCCGTCAGCGGTCAGCGTTCGGCCGATCAGCGCTTTTTCCGCCGCCCTGGCGCGCATTGGCCGATCCGCCATGCAGCCGAGCGCGATCCGCGCCGAGGTCACGGTGCCATCCGACGACAGTTCCAGAACAGCGGCTATGCTGAGCACAGAGACGCCCTTGGGCTTGACCCTCGACACTTTCAGGAAGCGGAAACTGTCGGTCTTCGGAAGCGTGAAGCTTACGGAAGTGACGACGGCGCGGCTGCCGTCCCGATTGGCCAGAAAAGTCTCGATCGGCGTTTGCCCGTCATCGGTGCCGACCGTCGCATCGAGCGCCAGCAGGGCAACGGCGAAATCGCCATAGGGGGCCGGGGCAAAAAGATTGCCGCCGATGGTCGCCATGTTGCGGATGGCCGGGCCGCCGACGGCGCGAGCGGCCTTGGCGAGCGTGCCAAGCTCCGGATGACTGGCGATCGCCGCCATCGTCACCGAAGCGCCGATGCGGACTTTGCCGCCGGCAACAGCGATGGTGGACAAAGACGGCTCGGTCGACCTGACAAGGCCGGAAACCGAAACATCGCCTTCATTGGCCGCGCGGACGACCAGCGTGCCGCCGCCGAGATAGCGTGTGCCCTGGGCTTTCAGTGCCGCGTTCGCGTCTTTCACCGTTGCAAAGGTCTGCAGTGCCAGCGCCATGGTTTGGCTCCTGTCAGCTCTGGCCGGCGAAATGGCTTTTCAGGGCGTTGAAGCCGCCCTGAAAGACATTCGCGCCCATGCCCTCGGCCAGCTTGTCTGCCTCCTCGGGCGCGGCGTCGAAGCTGGCGGTCCATTCGGCGTAGGTGCGGTCGCCATCGGTCACACGCCGCAGCAGCAGGGTCGCCTTGTGATTGGTCAGCGGTTGCGGCGTCTCGAGGATGGAGTAGCTGACCAGGAAATTCTGATCGGAGAAGTCGAGCAGCTTTTCGCGCAGGCGGGCGCCGCTGGCGAGCTGGAAATTGCGCACGCAGCCGATCGTGGTGGCATCCTTGCCGTCTTCAATGTGGCTTTCCACCATGCGCGGATGCCAGCCCGGCAGCCCGTTGAAGTCGCGTATGCGCGCCCAGACCTTTTCGACCGGCGCGTCGATGACGCTGGAGATGGTGACTTTGGCCATTCAAATGTTCCCTTGCAAAAGCGATCCGGTGCAAGGGTAGGGCGGCCATTTCAGCGGCGCTTATCAATGCGTCTTGAGCGTGTATCAAGGAGTCTGAAAAACAGTCGACCTTGACTAAACGAGGACAGGCTCAGGCAATCGCCCGCGCGGCCTCGCGGTAGAGCGTCGGCGGCACGCCGACATGGTCGCGGAAAAAACGCGAGAAATTGCCCTGCGTGGTGAAGCCGAGATTGCAGGCGACCGAGATCAGCGGCTCCCGCGACCATTGCAGCTGCCGCACCGCTTCCTCCATGCGCAGCGTGTTCCAGTAGACATTGGGCGTCAGATTGGTCTGTTCCTTGAACAAAGCGAAGAAATGCGGCCGCGACAGGCCGACGCTGCGCGCCACGTCGTCGAAGCAGATGCGCTCGCAGACATTGGCCTTCATCAGCTGGATTGCCTTGCGGACACGAAAATCCTGCATGGTGTTGATGCGGACACGGGCCTCCTGCGGCGCCGAGGCGTCGGCGGCGTCGAGCACGCTATCGATGAAACGCTCGATCTCGTAGTTGGCGATATCGTCGACGCTCTCATTGTCGCTGAGGTGGTCGAGCAGATTGGCGGCGGCCTGATGCAGCCACGGTTCCAGCGTGATCGCGGCTTGTGAAAACAGCGGCGCCGACGAAGGCAGGTCGCGGCGGCGCCGCGCCCAGTCGGCATCGATGTAGAAGGCGAGAAACAGACCGGGCGTCCCGTTTTGCGACAGAACATGGCTGTGCGGCTGGAAGGAGTTGATGCCGGCGGCCATTCCGGGTCCAAGCCGGACGGTCTCGCGGCCGATGGTCATTTCGCCGGCCGTACCTTCCAGCCAGATGATCAGATGGGCCTCGACATGGGCATGGGTGACGAAGTCGCTTGCGACATTCAGGATAGAAACATGTCCGAACCGGCCCCAGTAGAGCCTGATCGCTTCCGTCATGGGTATATCCTCCCGCAGACGACTGGCCTCCCTTCGCCTGCAACAGGGATTGTGCGGCCGAGTTCGGGGCCGCGTCAAGACGCGCGGGGGCGGCGAGGGCGAATGACGGCCGATGAGGCCGGATTTTCAGACTGAGCGATAGGCACTGGAACGAAGAGCGGTCGGGAGAATTGCCAACGTCAAACCGAGGCCGTCATGCCGCCATCGACATACAGCGTATGGCCGTTGACGAAAGACGAGGCGTCGGAGGCAAGGAACACTGCGGCGCCGATCAACTCGTCGACATTGCCCCAGCCCCCGGCCGGCGTGCGCTTTTCCAGCCAGGCGGAAAATTCGGGATTGTCGACCAGCGCCTGGTTCATCTCGGTGCGGAAATAGCCGGGTGCGATCGCATTGATCTGCAGGCCGTGTTTGGCCAATCGGCGCACATGCCCCTTGTCAGGTTGCGGATCGCGCCCTTGGTGGCGGTGTAGGGCGCGATGTTCGGCCTTGCCAGTTCGCTCTGCACCGAACCGATGTTGATGATCTTGCCCTTGGCGCGCGGGATCATGTGGCGGGCGACCGCCTTGCCGGCATGGAAGGCGCCCGACACATTGGTCTTGAACAGGCGCTCCCATTGTTCCTCGGGAAAGTCCTCGAGCGGGGCGCGGAATTGTATGCCGGCATTGTTGATGAGGATGTCGATGGCGCCGATCTCGGCCTCGATGCGGGCAATGTCCTCGTTGACCGCCTGAAAATCGGTGACGTCGAAGGTCGAGTCATGCGCCTTGAAGCCGGCATCGCGCAGCTTTTCGACGGCACCGCCGATCCTGGCGGCGTCGCGGCCGTTCAGCACCACGCTTGCCCCATGTTCGGCCATGCCCCGAGCCAGCGCGAAGCCGATGCCCTGGCCGGAGCCAGTCACCAGCGCCAGCCGCCCCTCGAGGCTGAACAGGGAGTTGGCCATCAACTGTCGGCTTAGTCGCTGCGGCGGAAATTGCGGATGCGGTCGAACAGCACCGCCAGCAGGATAGCGCCGCCGATGAAGACGCCTTGCCAGAAGGCATTGATGCCGAGCAGGCCGAGACTGTTGCGGATCACCTCGATCAGGGCCGCGCCGACGATGGCGCCGAAGGCGGTGCCGACGCCGCCGGCCAGATTGGCGCCGCCGATGACGGTGGCGGCGATCACCTGCAGCTCCATGCCGGTGCCGAGATTGGTGGTGACGGCACCCAGCCAGCCGGTCTGGATGATGCCGGCAATGCCCGCCGACAGCGCCGAGATCATGTAGACGGCAACCTTGATCTGGCGCACCGGAACGCCGGTCAGCGTTGCCGCGTGCTCGTTGCCGCCAATGGCGAAGATGTGGCGGCCGAACTTGGTCCAGCGCAGGATGAAGCCGGTGATCAGCGCCAGAAGGATCATGTAGAGCACCGGGTTGGCGATGCCGAACACCCAGGCGCCGCCGCCCAATGACAGAAGCTTGGCGTGGTCCGGCCCGAACTGGAAGACGACCGTGTTGTTGGAGGCGACCATGGCGAGGCTGCGGGCGATCGACAGCATGCCGAGCGTCACCACAAAGGGTGGAAAGCCGAGATAGGCGATCAGCACGCCGTTGAAGGCGCCAATGGCGAGCGCGGTGGCAATGGAGGCCAGGATGCCGACCTCGATCGAGTAGCCGGCATGCATGGTGACGGCCAGCACCATCGACGACAGGCACAGCACCGAGCCGACCGAGAGGTCGATGCCGCCGGTGATGATGACGAAGGTCATGCCGAGCGCGATGATGGCGACAAAGGTGATGTTGCGGGTGATGTTGTAGAGGTTCTTCGACGTGGCGAAGGCGTCGGTGGCAAACGACAGGAACACGCAGGCGAGGATGACGGCGATCACCACCCAGAAGGTCTGGCTGGCAAACACTCTCGCGGCCAAGGATTGCTGCTTGTGTTCGATCGGCTGGTCAATTGTCAGTGCCATCGTCGACCTTCATCTGCTGTGCGTGGTGAAATTCGCTGAAATCAAACCTGTTCGATGGCGCCGGTGATCAGCCCGGTGACTTCCTCGGGCGAACTCGACGCAATCGTCTTGTCGGCGACCTTGCGGCCGCGCCGCATGACGATGACGCGGTCGGCGACGGTGAAGACGTCGGGCATGCGGTGGCTGATCAGCACGACGGCGATGCCCTGATCGCGCAAATGGCGGATCAGGTTCAGCACTTCGGCGACCTGGCGCACCGAGATCGCGGCCGTCGGTTCGTCCATCAGCACGATCTTGGCCTGCGACAGCATGGTTCGGGCGATCGCCACCGCCTGGCGCTGGCCGCCCGACATCTGCTTGACGAGGTCGCGCGGACGGGTTTCGGACTTCAATTCGGCGAAGAGCTGGCCGGCCCGCTTGTACATCGAGGCATAGTCGAGGATGCGAAACGGTCCGACGCCGCGCCGCAACTCACGGCCGAGATAGACATTGGCGGCGGCGGTCAGATTGTTGCAGAGCGCAAGGTCCTGGTGGACGATCTCGATGCCGTGCTGGCGGGCTTCCGCCGGCTTGTGCAGGATCAATTCCTTGCCGTCCATGTGCATGGTGCCATGGCTCGGGCGGAAATTGCCGGCGATCATCTTGACCAGCGTCGACTTGCCGGCGCCGTTGTCGCCCATGAGGCCGACCACCTGTCCGGGCTCGATCGACAGCGAAACGTCGTTGACGGCCTGGATGGCGCCGAAATGCCTTGAGATGTTGGTGAGTTCGAGAACCGCCACCAGCCTTTGCCTCCCCGTGATTTGCGACCTGCCGCTGTTCCCGGCCTGGATGCCGACGCTGCTTTGGCCTCGCTCTCCCCGGCTCCTCCCGAAGACGGCGTTAGCGTTCTTTTACGCAAAAGCCGGCGCACGTCAATCAATTGTCGGACGAATTGGGCCAGGACTATTTTAAAAATCCGTTTTGTAGGACAAATAGCATTGACGTTGGCGCCAAGCCGATATTAGCTAAGCGTCGGAGGAGATTATGCCGATCCCCGCTGGCGGTTCGCCGGCCGGAATCGGCGGAGGTTTGACGGCCCAGCATCCGGCGGCACCTGTGTGTGAGCCGATCTGAAGCCGAATCTGGAAATGCTTATCGATCTGTCCTGGCGATACGAGCGCTCGCGAAACGACCCTCGGTCATCACGCATCCGGTCGATCTGTATGGCGGGCACGCCGTGTCCGTTTGTTTCAAGGGAGGACTGACATGAGGAAGACACTTTTGCTCGCCGCCGTCGCCGCAATGGCGTTGGGTGCCGGGCCGGCTTTGGCCAAGAAACAGCTCGTCATTGTCGTGAAAGGTCTCGACAATCCGTTCTTCGAGGCCATCCACCAGGGCTGCGAGAAATGGAACAAGGAAAACGCCAGCTCGGAGTATGAATGCTTCTACACCGGTCCGGCGTCGACTTCGGACGAGGCCGGCGAGGCGCAGATCGTCCAGGACATGCTGAGCAAGGCCGACACGGTGGCGATGGCGATCTCGCCGTCCAACGCGCCGCTGATCGCGCAGACGATCAAGAGCGCCAATCCGACGATCCCGATCATGACGGTCGATGCCGATCTCAGCAAGGAAGACGCAGGTCTTCGCAAGACCTATCTCGGTACCGACAATTACCTGATGGGCAAGAAGATCGGCGAGTACATCAAGAAGGGCAAGCCGAATGGCGGCACGATCTGCACCATCGAAGGCAACCCGGCAGCCGACAACATCCTGCGCCGTGCGCAAGGCATGCGTGACGCACTGTCGGGCAAGGAAGGCCTTGCCGCACTTGCCGGTGAAGGTGGCTGGACCGAAGTTCCCGGCTGCCCGGTGTTCACCAATGACGATGGCGCCAAGGGCGTGCAGGCGATGACCGACATCCTCGCCGCCAACCCCAAGCTGGACGCCTTCGGCATCATGGGCGGCTGGCCGCTGTTCGGCGCGCCGCAGCCCTATCGCGATCTGTTCGGACCGCTCAAGGACCGGATCGCCAGCAACGACTTCGTCATCGGCGCCGCCGACACGATCGGCGACGAAGTGGCGATCGCTCGTGACGGCCTCGTGACGGCTCTGGTCGGTCAGCGGCCGTTCGAAATGGGCTACAAGGCACCGTCGGTGATGATCGACCTGATCGAAGGCAAGGCAGTCGCCGATCCGGTGTTCACCGGCCTCGACGAGTGCACCAAGGATACGGTCGACACCTGCATCCAGAAGTAGGTTCTCGATTTCGGGGCGCCCGGTTGCGGGCGCCCCGTCATTCCTGAACGGAAGCGATAATTCCCGAACGGACGCAATGGTTGGGGCAACCGGCTCCGGCTTTGCCGTGCCCGTGATCTGGATTTTTCGGCAACGAGATCGGCGCCCGTGCGGTTCGGCTCAATCCGGACGACAGACGGTCGACGCATTGGAACGTGGATGCCGGACGAGAAGTCAAGCAAGCAAACCGACCGGGCCAAGGCACAAGCCAGCCACGGCCCGGCTGTCATGCGCAAGGCCGGTGCCGCGCATTTTGCGGGAGCGAGCGTCCATGTCTCGCTGGCCGGCGAGATTGGCCTGCGGATCGTGCGTGGCGACTATCCGCCCGGCACCATCCTGCCCAACGAGTCCAGATGGGCCGAGATCTTCAATGTCAGCCGTTCGGCGGTGCGCGAAGCAATAAAGATGCTGATGGCGAAAAGCCTGCTGGCCTCACGCCCCAAGATCGGCAGTTGGGTCGAGCCGAGGGAGCGCTGGAACCTGCTCGACCGCGACGTTCTGGCCTGGTACGCGACGGCGCCCGACCGCGAGGCGTTCCTGCGAACCGTGCAGGAGTTTCGTCATATCATCGAGCCGGAAGCGTCGGCCTTTGCCGCCATGCGGCGCAGCGACGAGCAAATGGCGGAAATCAGCCAGGCCTGCCGCGAAATGGGCGAGGCCTTGAGCCTGCAGGAGCGTATCCGCGCCGACACGCGCTTTCATCTGGCCATCCTGCGCGCTTCCGGCAACGACCTCCTGGTGCCGCTCGGCGTGCTGATCGAGTCGGCGCTCGACCATCTCTTCGCATTCACGACGCAGCAGGTCGCCGATCAACGCCAGGCGCAGAAGCTGCATGAGGCGATCGAAAAGAACATCCGCCTGCAGCGCCCAGCCGCCGCGCGCAACGCCGTGCACAAGCTGCTTGCAGATACCGACGATGGGATAGGGCGGTGGAGGCGGTGACCGGCGCCAGGGTTGGGTAATCGGTCAAATGGTCTGCTTCTTCCCATCCTTCATCGGCATCAGGTCGACACCGTTCACCCCAGCGATATGCGTCGCCAGCATCGGCACGAATTGCTCGGCCGGCCCGGTTGCATGGGCACCGGCGAAGGAGTTCTTGGTGGCGTTGCCGAGCGGATTGGCAATACCGGCCGCACCCGCCATCGATTCCAGATAGGTCAGGTCCTTGAAGGCATTGGCGATGGTGAATTTGTGCGCGTCGCGGTCACCTTCCAGCGTCCAGCGCATGAAGGTCTGGTAGAAGCCGCAATCCATGCGGCCATTGCGAATGACGCTGTCGAAGCGCGGCGGCGAGATGCCGACCTTCTCAGCCAGCGCCAGCGCCTCGGAATAGATCGCGGCGTAGCCGAGCGAGATGAAATTGTTGAGCAGCTTCATGCGATGGCCGTCGCCGGTGTCGCCGATATGGACGATGCGGCCGGCCCAGGTTTCGATCACCGGCTTCACCCTGGCAAAGAGGGCGTCCGGCGCGCCGACCATGGCGTCGAGCGTGCCTTCCCAGGCTTCCTTCGGCGTGCGGCTGAGCGGCGCGTCGACAAAATCGATTCCGAGCGCCTTGAGTTCCGCTGCCAGCGCCACCGTCGAGACCGGATCGGAGGTCGAGCAGTCGACGACGACCGAGCCCTTTTTCAAGCCCTCCTTGAGGCCGCCGGGGCCGCGAATGATGGCTTCGACCTCGCGCGAACCGGTGACGCAGATGAAGACGATATCAGATGCCGCCGCCACATCGCGCGAGGTCGATGCTTCCGTGGCGCCGCGGCCAAGCAGGTCTTCCGCCGGTTTGCGGTTCTTGCGGCCGAGGAAGGTCAGGCTGTAGCCCTTGTCGACGATGTTCTTGGCGATCCCGTGGCCCATAAGGCCAAGCCCGATGAAGCCGATCTTTTCGCTCGCGGCAGTCGTGTTCATGTCTTCAAGTCCTGTTGCAATGATTGATGTCAGGCGCTGCCGTTTTGCAGGCGAGGGTGGTTGCGGATGGCGATATTGTCTGACAATACACATAAATTCCTGAGGATGTGGAGAGCAAAATGACGAAGCGGATCATGTTCACCGGCGGCAGCGGCAAGGCCGGACGCCATGTCGTCCAATATCTGGTCGAGCAAGGCTGCCAGGTGCTCAACATCGACACCAAGCCGCTCGACAATCCCAAGGTGCGCACGCTGATCACCGACATCACCGACAGCGGGCAGGTGTTCAACGCGCTGTCGAGCTATATGGGCCTGCATGAATTCGACCCCTCGCTGCGCCCGCAGCCGGTCGATGCGGTGGTGCATTTCGCCGCCATCCCGCGCATCATGATCACCACCGACAACGAGGTGTTCCGCATCAATGCGCTCGGCACCTACAATGTCGTCGAGGCGGCGGTGAAGCTCGGTATCCGCAAAATTATCATCGCCTCCAGCGAGACGACCTATGGGCTTGTGTTCGCCAACGAGCCGCGCGATCCCAAATATTTCCCGCTCGACGAGGAGTATGACGTCGACCCGATGGACAGCTATGCTTTGTCCAAGGTCGTCAACGAGAAGACGGCGCGGGCCTTCGCCCAGCGCAACGGCACCGACATTTATGCCCTGCGCATCGGCAACGTCATCGAGCCGCACGAATATTCACTGTTTCCGAAATGGTTCGCCGATCCGGGTTTCCGCAAGCGCATCGCCTGGAGCTATGTCGACGCGCGCGACCTTGGCCAGATCACGCTGCGCGCCATCGAGAAGGACGGCCTCGGCTATCAGGTGATCAACGCCGCCAATGACGACACCTCATCCGACCTGCCGACTGCCGAACTCCTGAAGCGGTTCTACCCCGGCGTGCCGGTGAAGGCCGAGCTCGGCGAATACGAGACGCTGCTGTCGAACCGCAAGGCGCGCGACGTGCTGGGCTTCCGCCCGGAGCATAGCTGGCGCAAATACGTCAAGCAGGACTGATCCGCGAAGCATCGAGCTGATCTGTGCACAGCGGGCGGCTTTGCGGTGCAAGCCGCTTGCCGCGCTTGACAGCCTGCTTAATACGGACTTTCTGGAACCCATGCGGGACGCGAAGCCGAACAAGGAAAAATCGTTGGGGAAAGCGGCCTCCGGGGACCGTCCGGGCGGCGTTCGCCGGGCGGACGCCGCCCGTATTCCTGGCTCCAGCGTCCACGCCTCGCTGGCCAGCGAAATTGGCCTCAGGATCGTGCGCGGCGACTATCCGCCTGGTACCATCCTGCCCAATGAAGCGAAATGGTCGGAGACCTTCAGCGTCAGCCGCTCGGCGGTGCGCGAGGCGATCAAGATGCTGATGGCCAAGAGCCTTTTGGCCTCACGTCCCAAGATCGGCAGCTGGGTCGAGCCGAAGGAACGCTGGAACCTGCTCGATCGCGATGTGCTTGCCTGGTACGCGACGTCGCCGGATCGCGAAGTGTTCCTCAAGACGGTGCAGGAATTCCGCCACATCATCGAGCCGGAAGCGACCGCGTTTGCCGCCATGCGAAGAACCGACGAGCAGATGGCCGAGATCAGCCTGGCCTGCCGGGAGATGGGAGAGGCGACGAGCCTGCAGGAGCGGACCCGCGCCGACACGCGCTTCCATCTTGCCATCCTGCGGGCTTCGGGCAACGACCTGTTGGTGCCGCTCGGCGTACTGATCGAATCCGCCTTCGATCACCTCTTTGCCTATACGACGCGGGAGATCGACGATCTCAACCACGCGCAGAAGCTGCACGAGGCAATCGAGAAGAACATCCGCCTGCAGCGCCCCGACGCGGCGCGCAATGCAGTGCGCAAACTGCTCGCCAACACAGACGGCGTCATCCGCGCCCGGTAGGGCCGGCCGCCGCTAATCATCCTTGTCACGTCCGAAGGCGCTGCGCAGTTCATCCTTGGCGTCCTCAAGCACTTTTTTGCGCGCGGCAGGCAAGTTCTTGCCGGCGCGGTTGATGTAGAAGTTCAGCATCGACATGGCCGACTGGAACGGCTCGGCCTTGCGCCGGTGGCTGTGTTCGGCGGATCGCTTGAGCGAGGCGGCGATCTTCCTGGCGTCGTCGGATTCGAAGACGTGATCCTCAAGATCCATCGCGTCGCTGTGCTCGGTCACCTCGGCCGACCATTTTTTCCTGGTGGCGGTCATCGCAGGACTCCTCTGCAGGGTAGGCTGCCAGGAAACTCCGCACATCGGCATCGGTTCCGCCCTGGCTCTGGAGCCACGGATTTGCCAGCTGTGGCGCTGCTGCGACCCGAGAATGCGCCGATAGTGGCGCAAACGGCAGCCGATCTCCGAGACCGCCGACAGGAAACGCCTTGACCCGAACCGACAGCATCCAGCCCGGCCCCGGCATCGACAGCTCCTATGCCTGGATGCGGCTTGCCATCTCGATGCTGCTGGCGACGATCGGCGCCGTCGGAATGTGGGCAGTCGTCGTCGTGCTGCCCGCGGTGCAGGCCGAGTTCGGCGTCGACCGCGCAGCGGCGTCCATGCCTTATACTGCGACCATGGTCGGCTTTGCCGCCGGCAACGTGCTGGTCGGCCGCGCCATCGACCGGATGGGATACTGGATCCCGGCGCTGCTCTCTTCGATTGCGCTTTCCGCCGGCCTGCTTCTCGCGGCGCTGTCGACCTCGATCCTGCAATTCACGCTTGCCCAAGGAGTGCTGATCGGTATCGGCACGTCGGTGATCTTCGGGCCGCTGATCGCCGATATCTCGCACTGGTTCAACCGCCGGCGCGGTGTCGCGGTGACCGCGGCGGCCGCCGGAAACTACCTCGCCGGAGCGATCTGGCCGACCATCATGCCGACGCTGATAAAGGCGGAAGGCTGGCGCTTCACTTATGCCGCCATCGGCATCTTCTGTCTGGTGACTATGGTGCCGCTGGTGCTGATGCTGCGGCGCGGTGCCCCAGTTGCGGCTGCCGCCGGTTCGCCCGGAAGCCGGCCGGTGCAGTCGATGCCGCTGTCGCCGGCGGCGTTGCAGGTGCTGCTGGTCGTCGCCGGCCTCGGCTGCTGCGTGGCGATGTCGATGCCGCAAGTGCATATCGTCGCCTATTGCATGGACCTTGGCTACGGCGTCGCACATGGCGCCGACATGCTGTCGATCATGATGGCAGGCGGCGTCGTCAGTCGGCTGGCATCGGGCTTTCTCGCCGACCGCATCGGCGCGGTGTGGACACTGATGATCGGCTCGGTGCTGCAATGCCTGTCGCTGCTGTTCTACATCCCATTCGACGGGCTTGCCTCGCTCTATGTGGTGTCGCTGGTGTTCGGCCTGTCGCAGGGCGGTATCGTGCCTTGCTACGCGATCATCGTGCGCGACTACATGCCGGCCAAAGAGGCTGGCCAGCGTATCGGCATCGTCTTGATGGCGACGATCTTCGGCATGGCGATCGGCGGCTGGATGTCGGGCTGGATCTACGATTTGACCGGCTCCTATGCGGCTGCGTTCCTCAACGGCATCGCCTGGAATTTGCTGAACATACTGGCGATCGGGCTGCTGTTGTGGAAGGCACGGCGCAGCACAGCCGTGATGGCCTGAGCTCACCCTGCCCAATGGTCCGGGAGCTGCGCGGCTTGACAACCACCCAAGGCTGCGCGACGCCGGAAGGCGGATGGGTGCGGCAACAGGCCGATTTGGCATGACGACGGTGGCAAAGACCCTGAATATGGTTCTAAAGGCGCTTGGCTGCACAAGCCCGTCGCCAGGAGTGCGCCCTTGACCAAGCCGCGCTCGCGCCGGGGCGGCGGCCGCCCTACCATCGCGGATGTCGCGCGCAAGGCCGGCGTTGGTGCGATCACCGTGTCGCGCGCCCTGCGCGAGCCGGAGCGTGTGTCCGAAGAGCTGCGCCGCCAGATCCAGGCCGCCGTCGACGAACTGGGCTATGTGCCGGACCCGAATGCCCGGGCCCTGGCCTCGGCGCGCGCGGAGGTGTTCGGCGTGCTGGTGCCGTCGCTTACCAACAACGTCTTCGCCGAGGTGGTGCGCGGCATCTATGACAGCCTGTCGGCCAGCCCCTTCCGCATCCAGCTTGGCAACACCCACTATTCCGGCCTCGAGGAAGAGCGGCTGCTGCAGGTGTTCGGTTCGCAACGGCCGGCAGCGTTGATCGTCGCCGGCATCGATCAGACACCGGCTTCGCGAAAGCTGCTGGAAAGTGCCGGCTGCCCTGTGGTGCAGGTCATGGAAACGGGTCCCGATCCGGTCGACATGATGGTCGGCTTCTCGCATCTGGATGGCGGCAGGGCGGCGAGCGAGCATCTGATCGAGGCGGGCTATCGCCGCATCGGCTTCATCGGCGCGCGCATGGATCCGCGTTCGCAGCGGCGCCTTGCCGGCTATCGCGCGGCGATGGAGGCCGCGGGCCTGTTCGACCCGCGCCTCGTCACCACTACGCCGGTGCTGTCCAGCGTCTCGCTCGGCCGCGAGATGTTCCGCGATGCGCTGGCCAAGGTGCCGACACTCGACGGTGTCTTCTGCAACAATGACGATATCGCGCTCGGCGTCTTGTTCGAATGCCATCGCGCCTCGATCGCGGTACCGAAGACGATCGGCATCGTCGGGTTCAACGATCTCGACATGATGCAGGTGGCGTTTCCTTCGGTCACCAGCATCCGCACCCATCGTTATGAGATCGGCCGGCGTGCCGTTGCCATGGCGCTTGCGGCGATCGCCGGCAACAGACCGGAGCAACGGATCGTCGACCTCGGTTTCGAGCTCAAGCGCCGCGAGAGCACGGCGCGTTGAAACGCACAGGAGCGACTGTGCAAATGCCGGTTTACACGCCAATTTGGTAGCGCTACCATTTCCCGCAGGCAGGTGCATAAACGACAGGGCGTACCTGTTTATTATACATAAGCGACAACTAATACTTGTTTATTATGGATAATATGATAGTTTTCGTACCGCTGGGGGCGACAAGGGAGGAACCGGGTCGGCCACCACGGGCGGCCAAGGACGCGCATGGCGAGGCGGGAGGTGCCGGTCCATCGCGCGAAAATTCGCGTTGCGAAACGAACAATCTGAACTGCAATCGGGAGGATTATCGATGATCAAGTCACTTGTTGGTGGCGTCGTTGCCGCCACTGCATTCGTCATGCTCAATTCGGCCGCCATGGCCGCCGGACCCGAAATCGTGTCGGGTCCCGCCGCTCAGGCGGACTGTTTCGCGCCGTGGAGCGCGGAGACCAAATTCTTCAAATATCCCAAGAAGGAAGGGCCGTTCCGCATCGCCTTTGCCAATGGCTATATCGCCAATACCTGGCGCATCCAGATGGTGCAGACGGCCAAGGCCTACGCCGCACAACCTGAAGTCAAAGCCAAGATCAAGGAATTCAAGGTCGTCTCGACGGGCGAGGACGTGCCGGCACAGATCTCGGCGATCAACAATTTCATCGATTCCGGCTATGACGCCATCGTCACCGACGCCCAGAACCCGACGGCCTTCGGTCCGGTCATCAAGCGCGCCAAGGAAGCCGGCATCGTGCTGGTCGCCTTCGACAACATCCTCGACACCAAGGACGCCATCAACGTCAATGTCGATCAGAAGGGCCTTGGCGAATTGTGGGCCAAGTGGCTGGTCGCCAAGATTCCGAACGGCGGCAAGATCCTGGAAGTGCGCGGCGTCGCCGGCACCTCGGTCGACACCGATCGTCACAACGGCATCCACGAGGTCTTCGACGCGTCCGGCAAGAAGTGGGACGTGACCGAAGTCGCCGGCAAATGGGATGACGGCGTGGCACAGAAAGTGACCGCGGATGCGATCGCCACCAACGGTCCGTTCGACGGCATCACCGGGCAGGGCGGCGACACCGGCATCGTGCAGGCGATGATCGACGCCAAGCATCCGTTCGTGCCGTTTGGCGGCGAGACCGAGAACGGCTTCCGCAAGTTCTGCGCCGCGCATTCGGCCGACGGGCTGAAGTGCTCGTCCGCAGGCTCGGGTCCGGCTCAGGTCGCCGTCGCCATCAAGACCGCGATCGCCGCACTCGAAGGCGAGGTTGTGCCACAAGAGGTGAAGCTGCCGCTGGCGATCGCCGAAGACCCGAACTTGAAGGAAGGCACGGATTATTTCCCCAAGGAATCCGATAATTTCTTCGTCGGCAATTCCTTCCCGACCTGCGGCATCAATTTCAGCGCCCAGGAAATCATGGGTCAGACCAAGGAAAACCAGTAAATCATCGCTGGCTGTCACCTGGCGCCGGGGCGGGGGGGCGGGGGCGCGGGGGGAGGGAACAACAAACAAACCCGCGGAGAGGAGGGGCAGGGGGCGGGGGGGGCTGGTGTTGTTTTGTGTATGATAT
>NZ_JAMYUI010000028.1:0-110178 GCF_040322895.1 Mesorhizobium sp. M0088 | reverse complement strand
CGCCAAGCCAAGGTCCGGGCGGCCGCCCGGACCTTGGCTCAATCGCTCTAATCCCACGAAATCTCTCTCGTGTAGATACAAGGTGGCTCGGCGAAGCCGAGACGGAGTGGGGGAAGCCGTTCACGAAACGCGCAGACGTCGAAAAACGAGCACAACTCGACGAGCGAGAAAACCCGGACCAGAAATCAGGCAATGACCAAGAAACCGGAAAAACCAGGATCCGCCAGCATTCGCGTGCTGAAGACGCGGATCAAGAAGAAGAGCGGGCTGAAGGAATCGTCGCGCCGCTGGCTGCAGCGCCACATCAACGATCCCTATGTCCAGCGCTCCAAGGCTGACGGCTATCGCTCGCGCGCGGCCTATAAGCTGATCGAGATCGACGACAAGCATCATCTCCTGAAACCCGGCATGAAGGTGATCGATCTCGGCGCCGCCCCCGGCGGCTGGTGCCAGGTCGCCGCCGCGCGGACGAAATCGACGGCCGACAAACCGCATGTCATCGGCATCGACTATCTCGAAATGGACGCCGTGCCCGGCGCGCCGGTGCTGCTGATGGATTTCCTCGATCCGGCAGCACCGCAAATGCTGGCCGAGGCGCTGGGGGGGGATCCCGATATCGTGTTGTCTGACATGGCAGCACCGACCACCGGCCACAAGCGGACCGACCATATCCGCACCATGCATCTGTGCGAGGTGGCCGCCGATTTCGCGCTGTCGGTGCTGAAGCCGGGCGGGCATTTCCTTGCCAAGACCTTCCAGGGCGGCGCCGAAAACGAGCTGCTCTCCATGCTCAAGAAGAACTTCCGCTCCGTCCATCACGTCAAGCCGCCGGCGTCGCGGGATGAATCGGTCGAGCTCTATTTGCTGGCCAAAGATTTTAAAGGGCGAGAGGCCGGTCCGCCGTCAGGCGGATCGGAACGTCCAGTGGACGTTCCGAAGGCCTCGAGCGCCCGGAGCCATAGCGAAGGGCCGGGGGACGCCGACGACTGACAGGGCACCGCCGGTCCGCCGTCAGGCGAATCGGGTCGTCCAGAAGGCGAGCCCGAAGCGTAGGCTGCCATCAGTTGCTAGGTGGGCTCACCGTTTCCAGCGTCTTGGGTGTGGTCAGCCGGCCGTGGCCGGAGACGGCGTTGCCGGCATCGGGCGCCAGCCGGATGAAGGATAGCGATGCCACCGCAGAGACCGCTGCAACGATGAAGAAGGCGGTGTGGAAATCGTCCAGCGACAGCGGGCCGCCATGGATTGACGTCGATACTTCCAGGATTCCGCCGGCCAGCGCCACGCCGAGCGCGACCGACAACTGCTGGAACACCGCTGTAATCGGCGTCGCCTTGCTGGTGTCTTCAGCCGAAACCTCGGCATAGGCGAGCGCATTGACGCCGGTGAAGAACATCGAGCGGATGAAGCCGCCGACGAGCAGCATGGCTAGCATCAGCAGATAGGGTGTATCGGGTGTGAACAGGCCGTAGATGGCGATTGAGGCCGCGGCGACCAGCGAACCGACAACCAGCACGCGGCGGAAGCCAGCGACGCGGAAGATCAGTGCGGTGACGAATTTCATGCCGATGGCGCCGATCGCCGAGACGAAGGTGATCATGCCGGACTGGAACGGCGTCAGCCCAAAGCCGATCTGGAACATCAGCGGCAGCAAGAAGGGCACGGCGCCGATGCCGATGCGAAACAGCGAGCCGCCAAGCACCGAAGAGCGGAACACCTGGTTGCGGAACAGTTCGAGCGCCAGCAGCGGGTTTTTGGCGCGCCGCGCGTGCAGCAGATAGAGCGCGCCCGATACGAGACCGACCGCTACGGTGGTGACACCGACGATTGGCGGCAAATATGGCAAGCTGACCACCGACAGGCCGAACACCACGCCGGATGCCGCCAGCCCGCTCAGCACGAAGCCGATGAAATCAAGTGGCGGGGTCTGCGCGGGTTCGGTCTCCGGCAGGAAACGCGTCGCCAACCAGATGCCGACCACGCCGATCGGCACATTGATCAGGAAGATCCAATGCCAGGTGAAGTAGGTGGTGATGAAGCCGCCGACTGGGGGCCCGACCAACGGCCCGACCAACGCCGGAACGGTCAGCCAGGACATCGCCGCGACGAGTTCGCTTTTCGGTGTCGCGCGCACCAGCACCAGCCGCCCGACGGGCGTCATCATGGCGCCGCCGATGCCTTGCAGGAAGCGCGACACCACGAAAGCCGGCAGCGAACCGGAGAGCGCGCAAGCGATCGAGCCGACGATGAAGACCGCGATCGCGGCGCGAAAGATATTCTTGGCGCCGAAACGGTCTGCCATCCAGCCGCTGATCGGAATGAAGATCGCCAGCGAGACCAGATAGGCAGTCAGCGCCAGCTTGAGCGCGATCGGGCTGGTGTGGATGTCGACGGCGATCGCCGGCAGCGATGTCGCGATGACCGTCGAATCCATGTTTTCCATGAAAAGGGCGACCGCCAGTATAAGCGGGATGGTGCGGTTCAAGGAACGCGTCCAGACTTGAATGTTGCGTTGCCGGTTGCAGTCGGCCTTGAGGCGGGCGGTTACCATGCCTTCGCCGGGATGTCGCATTAATTTGCTGTCACTTTTGTGCGACCGGCAACCACGGGTGGCATCCCTTCGCCGAAAAGTCACCTTTCCGGGAGCGTGAAATCATCGGCTTTTCATCGGCGCCGGGACGTGGTACCAGCCAGCGCCAATCCTGAAAGGGAAGAAACGAGTCGGCGCTGTCCATTCCGGTCCAGCGCTTTTTTGTATTCCCCCACCGCTTTTTATATTCAAGGGACTGGCCATGGCAAAAATCATCGAAACGTCCACCGGCGCATTGGCGCTGACCTTTGACGACGTGCTGCTGCAGCCGGGTCATTCCGAGGTCATGCCCGGCGAGACCGATGTCCGCACCCGCATCGCCGGCGACATCGACCTCAACGTACCGATCCTGTCGGCGGCGATGGACACCGTCACCGAGGCGCGGCTTGCCATCGCCATGGCCCAGGCCGGCGGCATTGGCGTCATCCACCGCAATTTCTCGCCGGCCGAACAGGCCGAGCAAGTGCGGCAGGTCAAGAAATTCGAATCCGGCATGGTGGTCAATCCCGTCACCATCGGCCCCGACGCGACGCTCGCCGACGCGCTGGGCCTGATGCGCAGCTATTCGATCTCGGGCATTCCGGTGGTCGAGAACGGCGGCAGCGGCGGCCACAAGATCGGCCGGCTGATCGGCATCCTGACCAATCGCGACGTGCGCTTTGCGTCCGATCCGGCGCAGAAGGTCCATGAATTGATGACCCGTGACAACCTGATCACGGTCAAGGAGAACGTCGACCAGGACGAGGCCAAGCGCCTCCTGCACCAGCACAGGATCGAAAAGCTGGTGGTCGTCGACAGGCAGGGCAATTGCGTCGGGCTGATCACGGTCAAGGACATCGAGAAGTCGCAGCTCAACCCGCACGCCACCAAGGACGCCCAGGGCCGCTTGCGCGCCGCCGCGGCCACCAGCGTCGGCGATGATGGCTATGAGCGCGCTGAACGTCTCATCGATGCCGGTGTCGACCTTCTGGTTATCGACACCGCGCATGGCCACTCACAACGCGTGCTCGACGCCGTCACGCGGGCGAAAAAACTATCCAACTCGGTCCGCATCCTGGCTGGCAACGTCGCCACCGCCGCGGGCACGCAGGCGCTGATCGACGCCGGCGCCGACGCCGTCAAGGTCGGCATCGGCCCGGGTTCCATCTGCACCACCCGCATCGTTGCCGGCGTTGGCGTGCCGCAGCTCTCGGCCATCATGTCGGCGGTCGAGACGGCGCACAAATCCGGCGTCTCGGTGATCGCCGATGGCGGCATCAAATATTCCGGCGATCTCGCCAAGGCGCTCGCCGCCGGCGCCAGTGCGGCCATGATCGGCTCGCTACTGGCCGGAACCGACGAAAGCCCGGGCGAGGTCTATCTGCACCAGGGCCGCTCCTTCAAGGCCTATCGCGGCATGGGCTCGGTCGGCGCCATGGCCCGCGGCTCCGCCGATCGCTACTTCCAGGCCGAGGTGCGCGACACGCTGAAACTGGTCCCGGAAGGCATCGAAGGGCAGGTTCCCTACAAAGGACCTGTGTCCGGCGTGCTGCACCAGCTTGCAGGCGGGCTGAAAGCCGCTATGGGTTATGTTGGTGGCCGTGATCTTGCCGATTTCCGCGAGCGCGCCACTTTTGTGCGCATATCCAATGCCGGACTTCGTGAAAGCCACGCCCATGACGTCACGATTACCCGCGAAAGCCCGAACTATCCCGGCGGAGCCTGACCAGTATGGGCTCGGGCGGAACCTGACAGCGACGATCCTGCGGCTGTCGCGCCACGCGGGCGCACTCTGTTTCCTGTCGGCGGTGGTTTTCATCGCCATGACGGCACTGGAATTCTTCTATTTCCGCCAGTTGAGCGGCGGCTTGCCGTCGCTCGACATGCGCATTTTAGGGTTTACGCCGGACGAAGGCATGGCCTGGCTGACAGCGCTCGGCCGGCGCGGCGGCGAGATCATTCTCGTCTGGCACTATCTGACCTTCGATCTGTTGTTCCCGGCGCTGCTGTCGGTCACGCTGGTCAGCCTCATCCTGGCCACCGGCCGGCGATTGAAGGCTTTCCGCGTGCTGCCGGCGCAGCTGCAGTCGATTTTCGCGTTGGTCCTGGTGCTTCCCTACACGCTTGCCGACTACGCCCAGAACATCGCGGTAGCGCGGCTTCTGTCCGATTTCCTGTCGGCGAACCCGGACTCGCTGTCTTTGGCTTCGGCGCTTACCGTCACCAAATTCGCGCTTTTCGCCATCCCGGTGATCGTCATTGCTGCCTTCTTGCTGGCAGGCCAGAAACGCCAGGCTTGATGCCGCAAAGGCCCGACCGGGCAGGGGACACTTCATGAACCAGACCGCGATTTTCTGGCCTGTTCTGGCGCATGTGCTGCTGATCTACATCGTCTACGGCGTCCTGGGCCGCCGCAGATACGGCGCAATCAGGTCAGGCGAGGCGAAGCCCGGTCAGTTCAAGGTGCGTTCGACCGAGCCGGCCTCCAGCCTCACCGTTGCCGCCAATCTCACCAACCAGTTCGAACTGCCGGTGCTGTTCTATGTGCTGTGCCTGACGCTGCACCTGACCAACGGCGTCAACTATCTGACCCTGGCGCTGATGTGGATTTTCGTCGCGTCGCGCTATTTCCATGCCTGGGTTCACCTGACCAGCAACAATCTGCTGCTGCGCAGCCGGTCATTCTTCGTCAGCGCGGTGATTCTCCTGCTGGGATGGATCTGGTTCGCGCTACACCTGCTCGCCGTGGTCTGAGCAGAGCACCTTTTCCTTCTCCCCTTGCGGGAGAAGGGAAGTCCGCGAAGGACACCTAAAGATCAAACACGGCGATCTTGCGCTTGTCGAATTTGATGCCGATCTCGCCGCGTACCAGCTTGAGCGCGGCCTCGCCGAACACCGCGCGCCGCCAGCCCTGCAGCGCTGGTACGTCGGCTTCCTCGCCCTCGGCGGCGATACGGTCGATGTCGTCGCTGGAGGCCAGCACCTTGGAGGCGACGCCTTCCTTTTCGGCGACGATCCGCAGCAGCACCTTCAACAGTTCCGCCGCGGCGCTCGAGCCCTCGGGCGGCTGGAAACTCTTCGGCAGTTTCGGCATCTCTTCCTTGGGCAAAGCAAGCGCGGTGTTGACCGCGCCAAGCAGCGCCGTTGCCGTCGAGGAGCGCTCCCAGCCCTTCGGCGTCGTGCGCAGCTTGCCAAGGGCTGCCGCGTCGCGCGGCGCCTGCTGCGCCACCTCGTAGATCGCGTCGTCCTTGAGTACGCGGCCGCGCGGCACGTCGCGTTCGCGCGCCTCGCGCTCGCGCCACGCCGCAACGCCCTGCACGATCGCCAGTTCCTGCGGTTTGCGCAGCCGCATCTTCAGCCGCTTCCAGGCATCCTCGGGATGCGGATCATAGGTTTCGCGTGAGGTCAGCACCCCCATCTCCTCGTTGAGCCAATGGGCGCGGTTTTCCCGCTCCAATTCGGCGCTGAGGTGCTGATAGACCTCGATGAGATGCGTGACGTCGGCCAGCGCGTAGTCGAGCTGCTTGTCGGAAAGCGGCCGATGGCGCCAGTCGGTGAAACGCGATGACTTGTCGAGCCGCGCACCGGTGATGCGCTGCACGAGCTGATCGTAGGAAACACTGTCGCCGAAGCCGCAGACCATCGCCGCCACTTGCGTGTCGAACACCGGATGCGGAACCAGATCGCCGAGGTGGACGATGATTTCGATATCCTGCCGCGCGGCGTGGAAGACTTTGACCACCGCCTCGTTGGCCATCAGCCTGAAGAACGGCTTCAGGTCGATATCGGGAGCCAGCGGATCGATCAACGCCGTCACGCCGGGTGCGGCCATCTGTATGAGGCACAGGATCGGCCAAAACGTCGTTTCTCGTATGAATTCGGTGTCGACGGTGACGAAATCCGACTTTTCGAAAGCGGCGAGAACGGTCTCGAGTTCTTTCTGGGTGGTGATGACGTGCATCAAATCGCTTTTGACAGGAGTAAGGTCTTCCTAGATTTCAGCCGCCGGGGCTTTCGTCAAGCTTTGGCACCGCCATCATCAGGTTCCCGGACCATCGGAATCGTCGGTTCTCCTGGCCAGCCGCGCGAAAACCGTCGAAGTGCGCAGAAGCGCGGTGAAGCGGCCGCGCCTGCCTGCCGGCACACCGGACCGGGCCTGCATGCGGTAAAGGATGACGGCGATGAAGATCGCATAGACCACCGCGCTGAATACAAACAGGGCGCCCGGTCCGAAATATTGCATCGCCGTCGAGGCGGCGAACGGGCCGCCAATGGCGCCGAAGGAATAGAACAGCATCAGCGCCGCATTGATCAGCACGAACTCGCCCGTGTCGGCGCGATCGTTCGAATGCGCCGCCGACAGCGAATAGAGCGGCATGGCGAAACAGCCGAAGATGAAGATGAGGATGAAGTTGAGCGCCGGATTGCTGCCGGCGATGAACACCAGCGCCAGCGCCGAAAGCATCGCGCAGCAGGTCGTGATCAAGAGCACGCGGCGCCGATCCCAGCGGTCGGAGAGGTAGCCAAGCGGATACTGGATGATGGCGCCGCCAAAGATGCCGACGCTGACGAAGGTGACGACATCGGCGACCGACATGCCGATCTGCTCGGCATAGACCGGCGACAGGGTGCGAAAGGCGCTGTTGGTGACGCCGACGGCGATGCAGCCGAAGCAGCCCAGCGGCGAAATCCGCCAGACGCGCGCCAGGTCGAGCTTGACCTCTTCGGGTGGTGCCGGGTTGGAGCGGTCGCCGAGCGACACCGGCACCAGCGACAAGGTGATCATCATCGACATGATGGCGAAGATGGCGAAACCGCCGGCGCCGAAGACCGGGATCAGGAACTGGGCTGATGTCACCGAACCGATGTCGACCATCCGGTAGATCGCCAGCACGCGTGCCCGGTCGTGATTGCCGACGCCGGAATTCAGCCAGCTTTCGACGATGGTGAACAGCCCGGCGAAGCAGAAGCCGCCAGCAAGGCGCACCGCGCACCACATCACCGGATCGATGACCAGCACCAGGAGCAAGGTGCCGACCGAGGCGATTGCCGCCAGCGCCGAAAATGCCCTGATATGGCCGACCGCCTTCATGATGCGGGTGATGGCCAGGCAGCCGAGCAGGAAGCCGGCGAAGTAGAAGGTGCCCATCAGGCCGATGTCGGAAGCCGAAAACCCTTCCTGCGCGCCGCGCAGCGCGATCAGCGTGCTCTGCAGCCCATTGCCGCCGAGCAAGATGCCGGCGGCGAGAAGAAGCGGGATCATCGGGCGGATGGAGGACATGAAGAGGCGATCACGTGTCGGTGATCCCTTCTTGGACCATCGCCCTGGCCAACGCCAGCAGCAATTCCCTGCGCCAACAGGGATGATCGCTGTATTCGCCTGGATTCGTTTCCCCCGTTTTGCTTGGTCAGCGCTCAGGGCTGCCTTCGACGTGACTGCCGATCGTCGGGCCACAGGCCAAGCCGCTCGGCTGCTCCCGTTGCGACGCCTATTCCTGCGAGGACTGCCATCAGCCCGACAATCAGGTTCGCGCTCACTTGTTCGCCCAAGAAGACAACACCGAAGATCGATGCCGTCACCGGATTCACCGCAACGGAGACGGCAACCAGTGTCGGCGGCGCGCGCTCGAGCGCGAATGCCCAAAGGAAGAAAATGAAGGCGCCGCAAATTATGGCCAGATAAGCGCTCGCGATCCACTGAGGTGCGCTGAGAGTGGCAAGTCGCGCGAAGCCTCCGCTCGAAACCACCAGGACCGATAGGCAGACCGCGCCCACGCCCATGCCAAACGCCACGAACGGGATTGGCGCGGTGCGGGATAGAAATGGTCTCGACCAGACGTTGTAGAGCGCCATGCAGAAAGCGGCCGCGACCATGAGAAGATCTCCGCGCCAGGCATCTGGGGGAGCAGTCGTCAGGCTCGTGCCGAGCGCTACGGCCACTCCTGCCATTGCGATCAGGACACCGACGATCTTGCGGATGGTCGGCGGCTCGATCTTCAGAACTGCCGCGGCAAGCATGGTGAGCAGAGGCAGTGTCGAAAGCGCAAGCGCACCTCGCGCGGCCGTCGTGTAGACAAGGGCTCCATTGAAGAGCACCGGAAACAGCCCGAAGAACAGAAGACCCAATGCGCCAGTGCCGAGCCAGTCGCTCTTCGGCGGCCACCTGTCTCGCCGCCAGAGAGCGACGGCGGCCAAAACCAGAAAGCCGCCGCCGAACCGGACGGCACCGATAGCCAGAGGATCGAGCGCGCCCGCGAGATATCGCGTTGCGCCAACGGCGGTGCCCCCAAAAGCGCTGGAGAGAATCGCGGCGAGCACTCCTGTGACTTCCATGGTTCCCGACCTTGCTGGCTCGGAACCGGGATATCGGGAAGGCGGGCCATAAGGAATCGAATAAGCTCAATGAGTTTGATAACATTCCCCTATGAGCATCCCGAATCTCGATCCGGACCTTCTGCGGGCCTTTGTCGTCGTTGCCGAGCGCCTCTCGTTCACGCGAGCCGCCGAGCAGCTCAATAGAACGCAGGCGGCCATCAGCTTGCAGGTGAAACGTCTTGAGGAGCGCATCGAGACCATCTTGTTCCGGCGCTCGACAGCCCGCGTTGAACTCACCGCCGCCGGGGAGGGCTTTCTGATCGATGCCCGCCGCATACTTGCTCTCAATGAGCAGGCGATTGCGCGTGTTTCCGGTCAGCAGGTGGCCGGACAGGTTCGCATCGGGGTCATGGAAGATTATGGCACCAAGATCCTGCCGCGCCTCCTTTCTGGCATCGCCGAGCGATTTCCGTTGGTGCAGGTCGAAATGGAGATTGGTCTTACCGCCCGGCTCCTGAAACGGCTTGGGTCCTCGTTCGACGCCGTCATCGCCATGCACCCGGAAGGTACGACCGAGGGAGATTTGATATGCCGCGAAAGGGCGATTTGGGCAGCGGCGGCGACGCGAGCCGTCGAGGAACTCGATCCGCTGCCCGTCGCTCTGTCGAGCCCCGATTGCCTGTTTCGTTCCTGGGCAATTGAGGCGCTCAACAAGGCAGGCCGGCCATGGCGATTGGCCTATGTCAGCCCGAGCCTCTCAGCCACGGAGGCAATTGTTGAACAGGGCCTGGCGGTCACGGTGGTCAAAGGCAGCATGCTTGCGCCTGGCCTGCGCGGCGTCCATCCAGGCCGCCATGTGCCGCCGCTGCCCGGGGCGGAGATTCGTCTTCACCGGGCGGAGACCTCTTCCGCCAACGCTTTACTGGTCGTCGATCACCTTTCCCATCGCCTCCGGCTGTCGGCGCTTGGCTCATAGAGGTGATGCTTTGACGGGCCGAGCGGGCCGACGGCGGAGCCGGCCTTTCATTTTGAACCCGTCGCGCATGTTGAGGCCGAGTAGCGTGATGTTCGTCGCGCCGGCGGCCAATTCGAGCGCCTGCACGGCGTAGAAGCTGGTGTCGAACTCGCTGGCTCTCGCCTTGGATGCGAGGAAGAGTGCGGAGGGGATGAGAACAAGGAGACCATTGGCGGCTATCCATGGCATGCGCTTGATCTTCGCGCCGATCAGCCCGGCCTGCCGGCCCTTGGCCGCCGCAAAGCCCGAACCTCCCGCCGCCGCCAGCGCTGGAACGAGCAATAGGAAGCTCCACGGTACGGCCATCTTGACGGCGGCTATCGCCACCTGGGAGGCAAACATCTCACTGAGGACCGTCGACAGCCAGAGGCTTGCGATCGTCAGCATCGCGACCGTACCGGCGACTGGATGAATGACCTTGATCATGGCTTTCCCACCGTTCTTGCAACCCGTCTACGCCAGGCAGATGCCCGGCACCGCCACCTTTTGGAACAGATGCGGAGAGGCGACGGCCGAGGACGGATAGGCCGAGAGCTTCGCCCTGAACTCGGGATGCGAGAACGCGGCCCGGAAGTCAGCCATCGTTTCCCATATGGCATAATTGAAATAGGCCGGACTTTCGCCGATTGCGCGGTGAAGCTGGGTCGAGATGAAGCCGGGCTGCTGCTTCATGAAGACCGCATCATCCTGCCATGCATGGAGGAAGGTCTGCTCGTCGGCCTTGTCGAGCGTGAAGACGTTGACCAGCACGACGGAGGTAGCATCGATCGCGATCTGGCGGTCGATCGGGAAAGCGGGGTTCAGTGGGCGCATGAGCGACATGATAAGCTCCGTTAATTGGTGTTATGGTGCCAATCTGTTACCTTGATTACATATCTATTTGACAACATAATGTCAATAGCAATATAGGATGTCATATGCCTGATGCCAAGCGAACACCTGCCGGCAATGCCTTGACCGATCTCATTCTCGACCTGTTCAGGCTCAACAGCCGAATGCTCACATCGGGTGACAGGCTGGTCGCCGACCTCGGTTTGACGAGCGCCCGCTGGCAGGTTCTCGGCGCTGTCGTGACCGCCGAACGCCCTCAGCCGGTCGCGTGGCTGGCGCGCGATCTGGGAGCCAGCCGCCAGAATGTCCAACGGATCGTCAACGACCTGCATAGGGAAGGGCTCGTCGCCTTCGAGGCCAACCCGCATCATCAGCGTGCACAGCTTGTCGTTTTGACTGACAAGGGAAGACAGACTTTCGATGCCGCGATGCATTTGCAGGCGCCCTGGATCGAAAACCTCGCGGATGGCCTGCTGGTCGAGGACATCAACACCACGCACAGGGTCATGACGGCGCTGCGGAAAAAACTGGAAGGCAACGATGAAGCTGAAGAGCAAGCCTGACGGTTGTGGCCCTGTGGCGGTTTCCTTCACAGGCTGAGCGCCGCGCTGATCCTCGCGCTGCCTCGCTCCGGCTACCGGGCGGCGAACACCATGGACACGGAAGTCCGCTTGCCTTGACAAATCCGGCCTCCCATGCGCTTTTCGCGCAAATTTTCAGGGCCGGGCCGCGATGCCTTGGCCGGCAACTAGAGCACCCCGGACTTTACCAATGACAATGCACCGTTACCGCAGCCATACCTGTGCCCAGTTGAGGAAGAGCGACGTCGGCTCGACCGTTCGCCTGTCGGGCTGGGTGCATCGCGTGCGCGATCATGGCGGCCTGCTCTTCATCGACCTGCGCGACAATTATGGCCTGACCCAGATCGTCGCCGATCCGGATTCTCCTGCCTTCAAGGTCGCCGAAACCGTGCGCGGCGAGTGGGTCATTCGGGTCGACGGCGAGGTCAAGGCGCGTTTGCCCGAGACCACCAACGCCAATCTGCCGACCGGCGAGATCGAGATCTTCGCCCGCGAGATCGAGGTGCTGTCGGCCGCCAAGGAATTGCCGCTGCCGGTGTTCGGCGAGCCTGACTATCCCGAGGATATCAGGCTGAAATACCGCTTCCTCGATCTGCGCCGCGAGACGCTGCACAAGAACATCATTGCGCGTACAAAAATCATCGCGGAAATGCGCAAGCGCATGGGCGAGGTCGGCTTCACCGAATTCTCGACGCCGATCCTCACCGCGTCGTCGCCCGAGGGCGCGCGCGACTTCCTGGTGCCGTCGCGTATCCATCCCGGCACCTTCTACGCGCTGCCGCAGGCGCCGCAGCAGTACAAGCAGCTGATCATGGTGTCGGGCTTCGACCGCTACTTCCAGATCGCGCCCTGCTTCCGCGACGAGGACCCGCGCGCCGATCGTCTCCCTGGTGAGTTCTACCAGCTCGACCTTGAAATGAGCTTCGTCGAGCAGGACGACGTGCTTTCGACCATGGAACCTGTCATGCGCGGGGTCTTCGAGACCTTCGCCAACGGCAAGCCGGTGACGCAGAATTTCCAGCGTATCCCCTATGATGTCGCCATGCGCAAATACGGTACCGACAAGCCGGACCTGCGCAACCCCATCGAGATGCAGGCCGTCTCCGATCATTTTCGCGATTCCGGCTTCAAGATATTCGCCAGCATCCTCGCCAACGACCCGAAAGCCGAGGTCTGGGCGATTCCCGCTCCCAAAGGTGGGAGCAGGGCGCTCTGTGATCGAATGAATGCTTGGGCCATCAGCGAGGGCCAGCCGGGACTTGGCTATATAATTTTTGGCAAGGAAGGTTTCGGCGACGGCCTCGTTATCCCGCATGATTTTCCAAGACTACAGAACGAGACCAAGGAACAATATGAGGAGCGATATGCGCGAACGACCGGAAAATGGTCCGATCGCATAATAGGCCGCGGTCCGCTTGCCAAAAACATCGGCGCGGAGCGCACCGAGGCTATCCGCCTGCAGTTCGGCCTAGTTGAAGGCGACGCGGCCTTCTTCGTCGCCGGCGATCCCAAGAAGTTCGTCTCTTTTGCCGGTGCGGCGCGCACCCGTGCTGGTGAGGAGCTGAACCTCATCAACCGCGATTGCTTCGAACTGTGCTGGATCGTCGACTTCCCGTTCTTCGAATGGAACGAGGAAGAGAAGAAGATCGACTTCGCCCACAATCCATTCTCGATGCCGCAAGGCGGCATCGACGCGCTGAACGGTGAGGATCTGCTCGGCATCAAGGCGTTCCAGTACGACATGGTCTGCAACGGTTTCGAGATCGCGAGCGGCGGCATCCGCAACCATCTGCCCGAAACCATGGTCAAGGCGTTCGAGACGGTCGGGCTGGACCGAGCCACGGTCGAGGAGCGCTTTGGCGGCCTCTACCGCGCCTTCCAGTATGGCGCGCCGCCGCATGGCGGCATGGCCGCCGGTGTCGACCGCGTCGTCATGCTGCTGCTCGGCGCCAAGAACCTGCGTGAGATCACCATGTTCCCGATGAACCAGCAGGCCTACGATCTGTTGATGAACGCACCGTCGGAAGCGAGCCCGCAGCAGCTTCGCGACCTGGCGCTGCGCGTTGCCGTGCCCAAGAAGGACTGACGGCGGCGTTGCAACTGCCCTTTCTCCCCGTCTCTATACGGGGAGAAATGTCCGGCAGGACAATGAGGGGCAGCGCGGATGCGGGCGATTGGCGAATAGCCATAGCAGCCAACGCCTTCTGACAGGCAATCGGTTCGGCATCGAATTGCAATTTGCAGGCGTCGGCGCTGCCCCTCATCCGCCTGCCGGCACCTTCTCCCCGTATAGTGACGGGGAGAAGGGAGCTACCTTCGATCAGTCTTCGTTGCCCTTGACGGTGACGCCGAGCGTCTTCGGTAGGTCGAGCGGGTTGGACATGGCGCCCGCCATGATCAGTGCGAACGGCACGGATGCTGGCGGCTCGGCCGAGATTTCGAGGCTCTTCGGATCATCGAGGAATTTGCTGACCGCAGCCGTAACCTGCGCCGTCAGTTCCGGATTGTTGAGCTGCGCCATGCCGAACGGCACGATCGCCTTGGCCTGGTTGGCGATGTCCTTGCCGGACATGCCTTGCTGCTTGCCGACATAGTCCAGAACCTTGTTGGTCAGCGAATCGTCGTCGAAGCGGATCGAGGCGCTGTTGAACGAAAGCTGCTGCAACAGGCCGAGCATGGCCATGCCTTGCGCCGAATTGTCGGCGCCTTCAGGCTGTGCCGCCATCTTCTTCTGCATTTCCTGCAGCGACTTGATAAAGTCCAGCGTGTAGCCGCCGAGATTGAAGGTCATGCCGAGCGTGCCGGCATTCTCGACCGAGATGTCGTATTTCGACAGTTCCATCTTGCCGTCCGTGGGCTGCCAGGTGCCGGCCATTTCGAGATTGCCCGCGATGTTCTGGTAGCCGAGCGCGTTGATGACTTCCTTGGACTTGGGATCGTCCACCAACGTCAGGTCGGCGTTGAATTTCTCCGTGGTGGCGGTGAATTCCATCGCCTTGCCGTCCGCCGGCGGCGTGATCTCGATGGCAAGTCCATCCATCGAGAAGGCGGTCTTGTCGGCGACCTTGACGGTCATGTTCGAGAGTTCGGCTGACTTGTACATCATCAGCGAGCCGAGCGGGCCGGTGGCGCCGTCGGCCGGAACTGTCATGTCATGAATGACGAAGGGGCTGAGGTCGAGGGTGACGCCGTCCTTGCTGTGTGTGAAGGCAGCCGTCGATACGGTGGCGATGTCATAGCCGCCATTTGCCTCGGTCACACCTTCGAGGTTGACGTCGCCGATGGGAAGCGCTTCCTTCTCCGCCGCCGGTTTGATGGCAACGCCCTGCAGCACCATGCTGGTGTTGTCGCCGGTCACGCCGGTCCAGGTGATGTCGACACCTTGTGCGACAAGCGCGGCCTTCAGCCGGTCGGCCACTGCCGTATCCTGTGCGAGGGCCGCATTCAGCGGCAGCGTGAGCAAGAAGGTCGAAAGGGCCAATTTCCTAAGAGTTGAGCGTTTGATTGTCATCGCAAGGTCCCTGAGAGTGTCCTGAAATTGTTTTTTCAATTATTTGCGCCATCACCATTCCGTGACGAACTGGACCGGAAAAAGGCGTGTCCCGGCACATTGGTCAAAAATCGCGATGAAAGGCAAACCCGATCCCACCGTCTTTGCGCAAACCGGTGAATTTGTCATGAAGAGCCGATAGCCGGATATCGTCGCGCTTGGCCATAGAACCCGCATGTAACAGGCTGATGTTGGCCGACATCCCCCGGGGTGCGGTTTCGTGTTGCAGAAGGGCCGGTATCTCTGTCGGGCTCTTGCCGCGAATCACCCGCTCAGCTAGTCCGAGCCCATGGGAAAAAGGCTTTTGCCGCCTGAAAATGGCGGTGGCGATCATATCGAACCGGTCGATCTGAAGAAGGCGCTGGAAGAGCGCTATCTGGCCTATGCGCTGTCGACCATCATGCACCGGGCACTGCCCGATGTGCGCGACGGACTGAAGCCGGTCCATCGCCGCATCATGCACGCCATGCGTCTGCTGCGGCTTAACCCCGACCAGGGCTTTGCCAAATGCGCCCGCATCGTCGGCGAGGTGATGGGCAAGTTCCACCCGCATGGCGACCAGTCGATCTATGACGCGCTGGTGCGGTTGGCGCAGGATTTTTCGATGCGCTATCCCCTGGTCGACGGGCAGGGCAATTTCGGCAACATCGACGGTGATAACGCCGCCGCCATGCGCTACACCGAAGCGCGCATGACCGATGTGGCGACCGAACTGTTGTCCGGCATCACCGAGGATGCCGTCGATTATCGGCCGACCTACAATGAAGAAGACGAGGAGCCGGTGGTTTTGCCCGGCGCCTTTCCGAATCTGCTGGCCAACGGCTCGTCCGGCATCGCGGTGGGCATGGCGACATCGATCCCCCCCCACAACGCCGCCGAGCTTTGCGATGCCGCACTTCACCTGATCGAAGACCGGGACGCGCCGGTGGCGAAGCTGATGGAGTTTGTCCAGGGGCCGGATTTTCCGACCGGCGGCATCATCGTCGACAGCCGCGCCTCGATCCTCGAAGCCTATCAAACCGGCCGCGGTGGCTTTCGCGTGCGCTCGAAGTGGTTCCAGGAGGACCAGGGCAGGGGCACCTGGAGCATCGTCGTCACCGAAATCCCCTACGGCGTGCAGAAGGCGCGGCTGATCGAGAAGATCGCCGAACTGCTGATGGCACGCAAGCTGCCGCTGCTCGAGGACATCAGGGACGAAAGCGCCGAGGACGTCCGCGTCGTGCTGGTGCCGAAGAGCCGTTCGGTCGATCCCGGCATCTTGATGGAATCGTTGTTCAAGCTGACCGAGCTCGAAAGCCGCTTCCCGCTCAACATGAACGTCCTGTCGCGCGGCAAGGTGCCCAACGTGCTGTCGCTGAAGGGCGTACTGCAGGAGTGGCTCGAGCATCGCCGCGAGGTTTTGATCCGCCGCTCGAAACATCGGCTTGGCGAGATCGAACGACGGCTGGAGATACTTGCCGGCTACCTGATCGCCTACCTCAACATCGACGAGGTGATCAGGATCATCCGCGAGGAGGATGAGCCAAAGCAGGTGATGATGGCCCGCTGGTCGCTCACCGACACCCAGGCCGAAGCCATCCTCAATATGCGGCTGCGCGCTCTGCGCAAGCTTGAAGAATTCGAGATCCGCAAGGAATTCGACGGCCTGAGCGCCGAGAAAAAGCAGATCGAGGCACTGCTTGCTTCGAACGAGAAGCAGTGGGCGACGATCAAATGGGAAGTCACCAACATCCGCGACAAGTTCGGCCCGGAGACCGAACTCGGCAAGCGCCGCACCCAGTTCGCCGACGCGCCCGAGCATGATCTGACCGACATCGCACATGCCATGATCGAGCGCGAGCCGGTCACGGTCGTCGTGTCGGAAAAGGGCTGGCTGCGGGCGATGAAGGGGCATCTGGCCGATCTCTCGACGCTGACCTTCAAGGAGGGCGACAGCCTCAAGCTCGCCTTCCATGCCCAGACCACCGACAAGGTTCTGGTCTTCACCACCGGCGGCAAGTTCTACACCATCGGCGCCGACCGGCTGCCTGGCGGGCGCGGCCATGGCGAGCCGATCCGCATCATCGTCGATATGGACAATGACCAGGACATCGTCACCGCCTTCGTTCACGATCCGAAGCGCAAGCTGCTGCTGGCCTCGCACGACGCCAACGGTTTCATCGTGCCGGAGGAGGAAGTCGTCGCCAACACCCGCAAGGGCAAGCAGGTGATGAACGTCAAGGCGCCGGACGAAGCCAAGCGCTGCATCCCGGTCACCGGCGACCATCTCGCCATCGTCGGCGAGAATCGCAAGATGCTGGTGTTCGCGCTCGCCGAGATTCCGGAGATGGGCCGCGGCAAGGGCGTGCGGCTGCAGAAATACAAGGATGGCGGCCTTCTCGATCTCAAACCGTTCACGCTGGAGACCGGCCTCTCCTGGCAGGATTCGGCCGACCGCACCTTCACAAGGTCGCGCGAGGAACTGGCCGAGTGGATCGGTGCCCGCGCGTCGGCCGGACGGATGGTGCCGAAGGGATTCCCGAGGACGGGGAAATTTGGGTAGCGCTGCTAATCTCCCCCCTTGAGGGGGAGATGTCGCCAAAGGCGACAGAGGGGGTCGGCACGACTGGACGCGACTTCCTTCGCCGGCAGAGGAGGTTAGCGCTTCACGCGCGGCGACCCCCTCTGGCCTGCCGGCCATCTCCCCCTCGAGGGGGGAGATCCCCAATCATTTGGACTATCGTCACGATTGCTGCACTATATCAGTGCATAGACAGGAGGGGTGTTTGGGAGAGCCAGGCGTTTGAAGGAAGCAAAAATCCAGAAACCGGAACGGCAGCAACGCCTGTTCGGCCTGTCGACGCCGCTCAGGTCCGCCGTCATCCCGCCGCTGTCGGCGGCGCGCTGGCTGCTGGTGCTGATCGTCGCCGCCGGCGTTTATTTCTTCCACGGCTTCCTGTTTCCGGTGCTGGCGGCGCTCGTCATCGCTTTCGCAAGCTGGCCGCTTTACCGCCGCCTGCTTGTCGCGGTCAGTGGCAACCGCACCATCGCCGCGACCTTAGCCATCCTCTTTATCTTAGCCTTCCTGGTGATCCCGATCGCGCTCGCCGGCACCTATGCGATCAACGAGGTCCGCGAATGGGTCGCCTGGGCGATCGAGACCAACCGTCATGGCGCGGTGACACCGCACTGGATCGCCACCATGCCTGTCGTGGGCGAGTGGCTGAACCAGCAGTGGACGACCAATTTCGGCCATCCCGGCGGCATTGGTGAACTGATCCAGCTGGTCAGCGGCGCTAACATCGGCAGCATCTATCGCGGTGTGCTGGCCGCCGGCGGCAGCGCTTTCGGCTTGCTCCTGACATTGTTGTTCATGATGATCGCGTTGTTCTTCGCCTATCGCGACGGCGAGCATTTTGCCGGCCAGGTCGACCGTCTCGGCGAACGCATCCTGCCGACCAGATGGGAACGGATTTCGCGCGTCGTGCCCGCGACGATCTCGTCGACCGTGACCGGCATGACCGTGATCGCCATCGGCGAAGGCCTGGTGCTGGGCATCGCCTACTGGCTGGCCGGCGTGCCGTCGCCGGTCACGCTTGGCGCCTTGACCGGCGTCATGGCGCTGATCCCTGGCGGTGCGCCACTGTCGTTCACGCTGGTCTCGATCTATCTGGCCGCCAGCGGCTCGCCGATGGCCGGGCTGGCACTGTTCCTCTGGGGTGCGGTCGAACTGTTCATCGTCGACAAGACACTGCGCCCGAAGCTCGTCGGCGGGCCGATAAAACTGCCCTTCCTGCCGACGTTTTTCGGCCTGATCGGCGGCGTCAAGACCATGGGGTTTCTCGGTCTGTTCATCGGCCCGGTGCTGATGGCCCTGCTGGTCGCGATCTGGCGCGAATGGCTTCGCGAGGTGGAAATGGCCGATGAAGTCGTCCCGGGCTCGCCAGCCGAAATCGAAGCCGGTCCGCAAATCGAGGTCCTGCCGGAACCCGACGTGGCGAAGAAGGCCAGCGCCTGATCTCAACGCGCCTTAGACCGGATGTTGCACCGCAAGGTCGCCACGCCGCTTGCGTCCCTCGTGAAGCTGCCACAGCGAATGCGCGATCAGCGTGACGATCAGGATCGCGCCGCCGATCAGGCTGTTGCGCGTCGGTGTTTCGGCAAAGATCATCCACACCCAGACCGGCGCCAGCACGGTTTCGAGCAGGTAGAACATCGCCACTTCAGGGCCCGAAATGTATTTCGGCCCGGCGGCAAGGCAGAAGAACGCTATCGGCATGACGACGGCGCCGTTGAGGATGATCCACCAGGGCGCCTCCACCTGAAAGCCGGTGTTGGAGACCATGAACGCCGCCAGCCCGAAGGGCAGGACGACGCCGATCAGTGAGGTAAAGCCCATATCCTTGCCGCTGGCGCGCGAGATGGTGATGGCGCAGGCGATCAGGAAGGCCGAACACAACGCCATCAGGTCGCCGAACAGATGTCCGGTGCCAACGGAATCGCCGACGATGATGACGACGCCGACAATCATCATGGCCAATGCCGCAAGGGTCAGCGGCCGCGGCCGCTCCTTCAGGAACACCCATGAAAGCAGCGCGGCGAACATGGTTGTGAAGGCCAGGATGAACACCAGGTTGGCGGTCGAGGTGTTATAGACGCCTGTGATGAACGCAATCGCGCCGAGCCCGTAGATCGCGGCAACGATCAGGCCCGACCAGCCAGGTATCAGCTGCGGCGCATTCTTGCTGAACGAGCGCCAGATGGTCCACATGATCAGTGCCGCGGCCAAGGTGCAGCCGGTGCGCAGCAGCAAGATTGTCCACGCCTCGCCGTGGGCGAGCCGGATCAGCGGGATGTCCACGGTCAGCGTCAACCCGCCAAATGCGGTGAGCAGAAGTCCTTTGGTGTGAGTATCGTGAGACGACATGCAGCGACTTTCACAATGAATTCGGGAGAGGATGGCGGACCGGCGCAATCGCACGCTCTCCGCCAACCAGCGGAAAGACCAGCATCGTCTCGATTGAAAAATGTTAAGCCCGGACTTGGGAAAGACTAATCAGCGCGCGACCGCTTCGTTGGTGTAGCGCTCCCAGCCCTTCGGGCCGAGATGCTCCTGCGGCATGAAGCGCATCTTATAATTCATCTTGCGCGAACCGTTGACCCAGTAGCCGAGATAGACATGGGGCAGGCCCATCGCCCTGGCGCGGGCGATGTGGTCGAGGATCATGAACGTGCCGAGCGACCGTTCCTCGAAATCGGGATTGAAGTAGGAATAGACCATCGACAGGCCGTCGGCCATCTTGTCGGTGAGCGCCACCGCGATCAGCTCGCCCTGTCCTTTGCCGGTGATGAACGTGTCTGGTCCACGCCGCCGATACTCGATCACCTTGGTGTCGACATGGGTATCCTCGACCATCATCGCATAGTCGAGCACCGTCATGTCGGACATGCCGCCACGGCGGTGGCGGGCATCGAGATAGCTGCGGAACAGGGAATATTGTTCGGTCGAAGGCTCGGCATTGTGCATGTGGCCGACGAGGTCGGAATTGTGCTGCAGCACGCGCTTCATATTGCGGCTGGCGACGAATTCCTGGGCGAGGATGCGTACCGAAACGCAGGCGCGGCAGGTCTCGCAGGCCGGCCTGTAGGCGATGTTCTGCGAACGCCGGAAGCCGCCTTGCGTCAAGAGGTCGTTCATCTCCGCCGCCTTGTCGCCAACCAGGTGCGTGAACACCTTGCGCTCGAACTGGCCGTCGAGATAGGGGCACGGCGACGGCGCGGTCAGGAAGAACTGCGGCGACTGGGTCGGATGCTGCGTCATCGAGCCTTGGAAACACTCCTTCGAATCGCTCTACCTTTGGCGCGGATGGCGAAAAATTCAACAGGATTATGTGGGCGTGGTCGACTCGACGCCTTCACATTTGTGCTCAATCGGTTGCGACTGCTCTTCAGAGGGCCGTTTCAGCGGTCCGTGCGGCTGACGACCGTGCCAAGCAGAAGATCGTGCAAGGTGCGCTTGCGGTCGGAGAACAGCGTCACCAGCAGGACGAGCGGCGACAGGATGACGTTGCCGGCCCAGAACAGCACCGAATGGACGACCGCGGTGAGGCCGTCGATCGGCCTGCCGTCGAGCCGGTCGAGCCGGATGCCCATCATCTTCATGCCCGTGGTGGCCTGGTCGGTGCTGCCCAGCGTGTTCCAGATGTAGAGGATGGCCACAGTCGGTACCAGGACGCCGAACAGCATCCAGCCAAGACCGAGGGTCAAAAGCCCAAGGAAGAACACCAGAATGGCAAACGGGATGGTGAGCAGCGCCACGATGACATAGTCGATCACGAAGGCCAGGATGCGCTTCGTGCGTACGCCGTCATAGGCCCTGACATCGTCGAGCCTGCTGGTGATGATTTCGCCGTCGAGAACGCGCGCGTTCATGTCATTTCCTCGTAACAAGGTCCGACATAGGGTGCGGACCGCTCAGCCATGAAATGGTGAAGGCCTGTGGCGGAATCAAGATCGGGCTTCTTGCGGTGCGCCGGCCTTCAAGGCGCCAGGCGCAATCTGAACCGGTTGAATTTGCGGCGCGGATAGCATTAGCTTGCTGCGGCGCAGCAAAAGCGCCCATGGCAGGGGACGGGGCAATATGGATTACGACATGCTGGTCATCGGCAGCGGCCCTTCCGGTCGCCGGGCCGCGGTGCAGTCGGCCAAGCTCGGCAAATCGGTGCTGGTGGTCGATCGCGGCCGGCGTCTGGGCGGTGTCTCGGTGCATACCGGCACCATCCCGTCGAAAACGCTGCGCGAAACGGTGCTCAACCTTTCGGGTTGGCGTGAGCGCGGCTTCTACGGGCGCGGCTACCGGGTCAAGCAGGATATCTCGGTCGGCGATCTGGTCGAGCGCCTGCATAAGACGCTCGACCATGAGGTCGAGGTGCTGCAGCACCAGTTCATGCGCAACACGGTCAAGAGCGCCCGGGCGGCGGTGAAATTCCTTGGCCCCAACAAGGTCAGCCTGACCACCGACACCGGCGATTACAGCGAGGTCGGTTTTGCCAATGCGCTGATCGCGGTCGGCACCAGGCCGCACCGGCCGCGCGATGTGCCTTTCGACAAGACCCGAATCTTCGACAGCGACGAGATGCTGGAACTCGACCGCTTGCCGCGCACGCTGACGGTGATCGGCGCCGGCGTCATCGGGGTCGAATATGCAACGATCTTTTCCGCGCTCGACGTGCCGGTAACCTTGGTCGAGCCGCGCAACTCCATCCTCGATTTCGTCGACCGCGAGATCGTCGACGATTTCATCCACCAGATGCGCGATCGCGGCATGACCATTCGGCTGGGCAGCGCGGTGAAGGAAATCCGCTCCAAGCCGGACACCGCCGAAGTGGAACTGGCCGATGGCCGCACCATTCGTTCAGAGGTCGTGCTCTACGCCGCCGGCCGCACCGGCAATGTCGGCAACCTGGGTCTGGATGTCGTCGGCATCGATGCCGACTCCAGAGGGCGTATCAAGGTCGACCCGCAATCCTTCCAGACCAGCGTGCCCAACATCTACGCCGCCGGCGACGTCATCGGCTTTCCGAGCCTGGCCTCGACGTCGATGGAGCAGGGCCGGGTGGCGGCCTGCCATGCCTTCGGCGTGCCGTTGCCGCCGCCACCGGAAACATTCCCCTATGGCATCTATGCGGTGCCGGAAATCTCGACGGTCGGCCAGTCCGAGGAACAGGTGCGTGAAAGCGGTGCGGCCTATGAGATCGGCGTGGCGCGCTTTCGCGAGACCTCGCGCGGCCATATCATGGGCGTCAACACCGGCTTCCTGAAACTGTTGTTCTCGGTCGAAACGCGCCGTCTGCTCGGCGCGCACATCATCGGCGAGGGCGCCACCGAGCTCATCCACATCGGCCAGGCGGTGATCAATCTCGGCGGCACCGTCGACTTCTTCGTCAACAACACCTTCAACTATCCGACGCTCGCCGAAGCC
Source organism: Mesorhizobium sp. M0088 (assembly GCF_040322895.1). NCBI lineage: Bacteria > Pseudomonadati > Pseudomonadota > Alphaproteobacteria > Hyphomicrobiales > Phyllobacteriaceae > Mesorhizobium > Mesorhizobium sp. M0088. The sequence continues at coordinate 87,360 of NZ_JAMYUI010000028.1, read as the reverse complement.
TACAAGATTGCAGGGCTGGACGCCTGGAACAGGATGGGACGAGGGTAGGCCGGCTGGTCGTGGCGGCGAGCCTGTCAGCTTGCCTGCGCCACCGCCGCGGATCCCGACAGCCATTGTCTGACGATTGCGGCGTCGGCGCTGCCGAATTCATGACCTGATGGGACAATCCGGGCGTCGATCTCGGCGCCATGCTGGCTGAGCAATGTCACCAGAGCAGGGGCGAAGGGCGAATAGGTGAGATCCGCGGCGCCGGCGATCATCAGGACGCGCACCTTTGACAAATCCGTCGCCGGCACGTGATCGAGCACCGGCATCGGCCGCAGCAGCGCGGCGCGCTCGACGAGCTCCGGATGCAGCAGCATCAGGCTTGAAACCAGATTGGCGCCGTTCGAATAGCCGAGGAACGTCGCGCGTGAGAGATCGAGATGGTGGCGTGTGGCCGCGTCGGCGACGAAGCCCGCAAAGGCATCGGTCTCGGTGCGGATGCTGTGCTGTTCGAAGCGCGTCGGCGTGATGCGCGCGAACCAGCGGAAACCATCCCCCTGGACAATGCGGCCACGCACCGCGATCAGCTTGGCCCGCGGTGCGATCTCTCGTGCCAGCGGCACCAATGTCGTCTCGTCGACACCCGATCCATGCAGCAGGAAGAGACATTCGCCGGTTGAATCCGCCGGGCTGTAAAGCCGGTAGCTGAAGGCCAGATCACGCCGCAGCGCACCATCTTGTGAGGTCTCTTCGATCATCGCGCATCCTCTTGATTATATGAGGTTTCGCTCAATTTGCCGGCTTCAAAACGCAATATTTTCAAGCTCCGCGAAAGTTGATTGAACCGGGCGCATTACAGTCCGTTTCTCCGCCGATAACATTCCTTCGGGAGGAATCGAAGCGGTGCGCCGGGGGTCGCATTGCCCGGCATGAACAACCAGCTTTGAGGCCTTTTTGTCGATGACCACCCAGATTTCCCCGGACCGCGATTCGCGTGTCTCGGACCGCGATGCGCGTGTCCCCGATCGCACTGAGCGCGACACGCGCATAGATGTGTTCCGCGCTCTCGCTCTGCTGACAATCTTTGTCGACCATGTGCCAGGTACCGCCTTCGAGTATCTGACCTACAAGAATTTCGGCTTTTCCGATGCGGCGGAAGTCTTCGTGCTGATCTCCGGCATTTCGGTCGCGCTCGCCTATGGCAGGAAATTCGAGCCCGGAAACCGGCTGCTGGCAACCCTGAAGATGTTGCGCCGCGCCGGTGTGCTTTATGCCACCCACATCGTCACCACCATGGTGGTGATGGCCATGTTCTGCGCCGCGGCGGTGTTTGCCAGGCGGCCGGAGCTTTTGACGATGATCAACATCGAGCCGTTGATCAAGAATACGCCGCAGGTGCTGATCGGCATCGTGACGCTCGGCCACCAACTCGGCTACAACAACATACTGCCCGTCTATGCGGTGCTGCTCTTGCTGACGCCGGTGTTCCTGCTCATTGTCAGCTATCGGCCGGTCTTGGCACTGGTCGCCTCCGGCGCCCTGTGGCTGGTCGCGGGGGTTTATCAAATTGCTCCGCCCAACTATCCCGAGCCCGGCTTCTGGTTTCTCAACCCGCTGTCGTGGCAGTTCCTTTTCAACATCGGCCTGGCAGGTGCATTGCATGTGCGTCGCGGCGGTACCATCCCGGTCAATCGCTGGCTGGTTGGCGCTGCCTTGGCCTACACCGCAACCGCGCTGGTCTGGGTGCACAGCCCGCTTTGGGGGCATATCTCCTGGTTGGGCCTGCCTCCGGTGCTGACCGGCTTCGACAAGACATTTCTGTCGCTGCCGAGGCTGCTGCATATATTGGCGGTGAGCTACCTGATCGTGGCATTCCCCGCCATCTCGAACCTGTTTCGCACCGGGCGCGATCATCCGCTTGCCATATTGGGCAAACGATCGTTGCCGGTTTTCATTGCCGGCACGGTGCTCGCGATGGCGGCGCAGGTGCTGAAGCTGATCAATCCGGGCGGATTTGCCTATGACAGCCTGTTGATATCGGCCGGCATCGTCATGCAGTTCGCGCTTGCCTACTATCTCGAATGGCTTTCGGGACTTGGCTGGTCCGCCAAAAGCAGGCCGGCTCACGCCGCACCGCCCGTCCATGCTGCATCCTTCGCGATGCCGACCATGGCGACAAGAATGGGCCGTTGAGCTTAGGCGGGCGAGGGGCCGGATGAAGCTCGCACCACGAGTTGGACCGGCAGCGATTGCCGGCTGAACGAGCCATCATTTTCAAGGATCGCCTTGACGGCAAGACGGCCCATCTCGGCGATCGGCTGGACGATCGTGGTCAGCGGCGGACTGGAAACCGCTCCTTCCGGAACACCGTCGAAGCCGACGATCGAAACGTCGCCGGGTACCGTGATGCCACGCTGCCGCAGCCAGTCCAATGCATGCAAGGCCATCCTGTCTGACATAGCCAGGATGGCGGTCGGGGTCTCGGCGCCGGCGAAAATATGATCGAGGCCGGCCCGCACGCTTTCCTCGTCATTGACGGTTTCGTAGATCGGCACACGCTCGACGTCGATGTCGACGCGGGAGAGTTCCGCGAAATAGCCACGCAGGCGGTCGCGCGTCCCGGAATAGAGGGCCTTCTCCATCTGCTCCCTTGTGGTGGGGCCGAAGCCGGAGTCCGCGACGGGCAGGGCAAGCACGGCAAAGCGGCGATGTCCGAGTTCGGTCAGGTGGCGGGCCGCCAGGCCAGCCCCGGCGATGTTGTCGACGCCGATCGCTGCAACGGCGTCGTCGTCGTCCGAATCGAGATCGAGCGCGACAAAGGGGAGTTTGCGTTCACGCGCCAGTTCGACCAGCCTTGAACCGCCATCGACGCAAAAGACGATGAAACCGTCGACCAGCGCACTCTGTATGTTCCAGGCAAGCTGTTCGTTGTTGGCTGCGGAGACCAGCGAAATCCCCGCACCGGTCGCGTCGCAAGCCTGCGAGATGCTGGCCATCATCACCCGGGCAAAGGGGTCGTCGAAGAAATAGGAGAGGGGTTCCGCGGTCGCGACGCCGATGGCATTGACCTTGCCGGCGCGCAGCAGCCGGCCCTTGGGATCGGGGCCGCCATATCCCATGGCCTCGGCTGCCGCCTTGACCCGCTCGCGGACCTCCTCACGCACGATCTCCGGACGGGCGAACACGTTGGACGCGGTGCCGTGCGACACGCCGGCCGCCTTGGCAATGTCCGCCAGCCGGACCGGTCTTGTCTTTGTAGAGATAAATGGCGCCATCTTCGTCTCCTGAATTCCTCCCATCTAACACTTTCGTTGGATCGGTTCAAATTTTGACTTGATCGCAGCCTCGCCAAGGCGTATATTTGAATCGATCCAAGTGAGCGATGATTCTTTGAATTGGATCGATTCAAGATATTCAGGGGAGTTGTGCCATGCATCCCGTCAATTTTCTGTTCGAAGACATTTACCGCAACGACTGGAGCATCTCGTCGAACACCACGACGCAGAAGCGCCGCGGCAAAGCCAGCCCATGGGTTCGCGAGTTGCGGTTCCATGTGGAGCGCAAGCGGAGCTGAGCGGGGTCGGTTTTCGCGCCTGTCGATTGGATCGATTCAAGAATCTAAAGGAAGCACATCATGCATCCCGTTAGCTATCTGTTCGAAGACATCTACCGCAACTATTGGGGCATCGCGCCGGCTTCCAAAAGGCCGCAAGAGCGCTGGTTGGCCAAGCTGCGGCGACGCAATCGCGAATTGCTCATCAAGCCCGAACGTCGGCAAGACTAGCAAGCCACGCTTTGACGTTTGATGCCGGCGGGCGCGCCGAGGCGTCAGGGACGCACGCGCACCAGCGCCGAGGCAGCGATCGCCAGCCAGCCGGCAATGAGTAGCGTGCCGCCGATCGGCGCCGACAGCGGGAACAGTCGCGACCCGATGAAATCGCGGGCCAGCAGATCGCCACAGAACAGCAGGAGCCCGACCAGCAGGATCAGGCTGCCGATGCGCAGCATCCGGTTCGCGCCAAGCAATCCGGCGGCAAGGAAGACCGGCGCATGCATCAGCAGGAAGGATGCGGCGGTGCCGACGAAGGCGCCGCCCAGATGCGCTGCCGCGGCCGACAGCGCCACGCCGGCGCCGCCGCACAGGCCGCCGGCCAGGACGAGGATACGGCCGCTGTTGTCGGAAGGTCGTTCGGCCGTGCTCATGTCCATGGCTCCGTGATATCAGGGGGATGCCCAATCCCGTCAGGACTTGCCGGCTTTGGCGAGCATGTCCTGCTCGCGGCGCGACTGTGCGAGCCAGTTATACACCGCGCCCCCCGCCATCAAGACGGATGTGCCCAGAAACACCGAGCGCATGCCGAAATGACCACCGGCAAAGCCGCCCAGCAGGGGGCCGGCGACCTGCCCGACATACTGGGCGGAAATCGACAACCCGAGCACGTTGCCGCCGACGCCGTCAGGCACATTGTGACGGATAACGCTGGTGATGCACGGCAAGAGCCCGCCCAGCGCCAGGCCCATCAGGAAGCGCAGGCCGATGAGTTGCCAGCTTTGCGTGACGAAGGCCTGCGGGATCAGCAGCAGCGCCGAGACGGCAAGCGCGCCGATGATGACGTTCCAGTGGCCGATGCGGTCGGCGAGCTTGCCGAGACGCGAGGCCGACAGGATGGCGCCAAGGGCCGCCGCCGACATGACGACGCCTGATATCAGCGTCACACGGCTTTGGTCCGCAATCAACTGCTGCACATAGACGGTGATGATCGGCTCGATCGACATGGTGGCGAAGCTCAACAGCATGCCGGTCGCCAGCATGGCGACGACAGGCCGCTTGTCGGGGATTTGTGACCAGCCGCCTTTCCGCTTCTGCGTCGCTGCGGCGTCCGCTGTTTTCGGCCGGGGATTCTCCTTGATCAGAAACGTGGTTGCCAGGAACGCCAGGAAGATGACGCCGCCGGAGAGGAGAAAGGTGGCGCGGATGCCGATCAGCGGCGGCAGGGCGCCGCCAACCAGCGGACCGACCAGAGCCCCACCCGTGATACCGGCCGACAGCAGGCCCAGCGCCCGGCCGGAACGCTCCTTGGGTGTTTGCATGGCGACGAGGATGGTCGATCCCGAGGAATAGCCGCCGGCAAACCCAATCAGCAGCCGCAGCAGCACCAGCTGCCAGACCGTCTGCACCATGCCGGTCAGCGACATGCATATGGCCATGCCGAAGCTGGCGCGAACCAGCATCACCTTGCGGCCGTAGCGGTCGCCGAGACGTCCCCAGAGCGGCGCCACCAGCGCCGCCGCGAAGAACGTCGCGCCATAGGCAATCCCCGACCATTGCACGATCGCCGCGTGGCCCTCGGCGCCGAGCTGCTCGATATAGAGCGGCAGGAACGGCAGCAGCAGCGTCATGGCGACAAGCGTCGAAAACGATCCGGCAAAGCACACGAACAGATTGCGCCGCCAGTGAATGTTGTAGGTGCTGTCGGTTGCCGGGGGCGTGCTCTGCTGCTGCATGTCATATGTCCTGTCCCAGCAACTCTTTATCGATGGTTGCTGCGGATACCAAATTGGGATACCAAGATGGTGCACGTCATGGACGCAAGCTTGGCCGCTGTCAATGCAACCTCAAATGTGATCGTCGTCAAACGGTCCGAAGCCATAACGACCGGAAACCGGGAGCAAAAATGTCGCAGATGCAGAGCGTCGAGAAACAGCTTCGGCAAATGATCCTGGGCCTCGAGATCGGTCCCGGCGAGAAGCTGACCGAGCGCTGGATCGAGAGCCGCTTCGGCGCGTCGCGAACCCCGGTCAGGGCAGCACTGCTGCGGCTTGAGACCGAGGGCCTGGTTGGTAGGGACGGGCGCGGCTGGACGGTGTCGCCCATCAATCTGGCTGAACTCGAGCAGATCGCCGTCTATAGGGAAGCAGTCGAGGTTGCGGCACTTCGCCTGACATGCAGCCTGGCGGACCGGAGCGCCGTCGATGTCATCGAGGCGATGCTCGAGTCCTGCGACAACGACACGCCGCGCGAGGAATGGCATCGTGTCGGCATGGATTTCCACATCGAACTGGCGCGTCTGTCCGGCAACGAATTCCTGTTTAGGGCGGTCCGCGATGCCATGACGCGCCTGTCGCGGGCGCGCTGGCTGGAGGTTCGCGACGAAGCGGCTCTTGCCCGCGCCTGGGCTGAACATCGCGCCATTCTGGCGGCCACGCGCCTTGGCGACGCCGATGAAGCCGCGCGCCTGCTCTCGGTCCACATCGTCGGCAGCCGCGACCGGCTGGTGACGTCGCTCGCCAACGATCGGCGCGGTCTTCGCGCCAGAGGCTTTGCCGTCGTTGCTGCTTAAGAGTGAATGAAGGGGCGCAAAGCGGCGTCTGGACGTATGCGCACTTTCGCCTCGCTTCGCAGACGCCGATGGCGTAAGGAGCGGCCATGGAAAACAACCGATTTGAAACACCTGTGACTGTGAAGTCAGTCGCGGCGGGAAGCACTCAGCTCTTGCGCACGGCGCGTGAGGCTTCCGACTACCTCCTCAACAGCTGGCCCGGCAAGCGCAGCCCCAAGCATCGCGCGGCCCTGCAGGCCTGCCATGACGCACTCGCCGGCGACAAGCCGGCGATGAACGCCAGGCGCGCCTTCATCGCGGCAGCACGCGAAGTGGACGTGTTCGTCAGCGACAAGGCGCCGGCCTGACACAAGGCGACATCCGGGGCGGCAATCCGAATTGAGGCGCGGCCCGCATCTGCGGGCCGTTTGCCGTCACTTTGCCGTTTCGGTTTCGGCTTCAGTCTCGTCTTCGGGCTTCGAACGTTCCCTCGCTGCAACCTTGGCTGCCAGCTTCTCGGCCTTCTTGGCCGCCTTCTGGCGGTCGCGTTCCTTGCGTTCCTGATCGTAATTTGGTGGTCGCGCCATATCGGCTCCTTTTCACTGCCTCGCGGCTCTGGTCCTGCCTAGGAGCATTAGCCGTCAAACACAACAGCTGAAGCGATAGTGCGTCGATGATGGCCAGGCTTGCAAGATGCGCGTTGCAATGAAGGGGCCAGGCTCATCATTGCGGCGGCCGATACCTATCGCCGTCGATTTGCCGATCAGATGCCGCTTCGGTCAATCACCAGATCGGCGGCGCCAAACCGGTCCTTTGCCGTCAATTGCTGGTGCCAGTAGGGATAGAGCAAGGGCGGCCGGCTCACCACGTCGAGGCGCTCGCGCTCCTCGCCGGAAAGCACCAGGCTTGCCGCCGCGATGTTGTCCCGGAACTGCGTTTCCGTCCTGCCGCCGATCACCAGCGAACTGACGGCCGCCCGGCCAAGCAGCCAGGCCAGCGCCACCTGCGCTGCCGACACGCCGCGCTGCGCGCCGATCTCGACAAGCACATCGACGATCCGCCACAGCCGGTCCTCGTCGCGGATCGGCGGTTCCGACCAGCCTGCAAGCTGGCGGGCGGTGGGGCTGTCGCGGCGGTATTTGCCGGACAGCAATCCGCCGGCAAGCGGGCTCCAGACCAGAACGCCCAATCCCTGGTCGACGGAAATCGGCAGCAGTTCGTACTCCGCTTCGCGCGCTTCCAGCGTGTAGTGGATCTGCTGCGTAACGAAGCGCGGCTGATGATGGCTGTCGCTGACGCCGAGCGCCTTCATCACCTGCCAGCCGGAATAGTTGGAGCAGCCGACATAGCGGATCTTGCCCTGGGCAACCAGCGTATCGAGCGCGGCGATGGTTTCCTCCAGCGGTGTCACGCCATCCCATTCGTGCAGGAAATAGATGTCGATGACGTCTGTCCTGAGCCGCTTCAAGCTCTTCTCGCATTCGCGGATCAGGTGATGGCGCGACAGGCCTTCATCGTTCGGACCTTTGCCGATCCGCATCCGTGCCTTGGAGGCGATCAGCACGTCGCCCTTGCGCTTGCCGCCGAGCGCTTCGCCGATGATTTCTTCGGAAATGCCGTTCGAATAGACGTTGGCAGTGTCGATGACATTGATGCCGGCGTCGATGCAGAGATCGATCATCCGGCGCGCCTCGTCGAGGTCGGTCTTGCCGACAGCCGAAAATGCGCCGGCGCCGCCGAAAGTCATGGTGCCCATGGTCAGCGTCGATACTTTCAGGCCGGAACGGCCGAGAGTGCGGTATTCCATGTCGGTCCTCGCGATTGCATTGAGAAGGGGTTGGGAAGGGCGCCCGAATGTGGCTGCTATTTGTAGGACAATTTGCGCGGTATGTCTCCATGCCAGGGCGGCGGATCGATCATGCCTCGCGGGTTTTTGCAGTGATGGCGATCAGGTCAGGCTGCAATAAAACCGTCATTGCGGGCCTATATTGAAGTCGGCTCAGGCGTTGCCGTTCCGGGCTGTAAGCCGGGAGTTTGGGGCGCCGATCGACAGAGCTTGCAAGTGGAGCAGCCGATAATGACCGAGCTAAAACAGAATTCTGCGGCCAGGGATTGGCTTGAAGCCGAACTCGCCGACACGCTCGACGAAGACTATGAGCTCGAAATGTCGGAGCCGGCGCTGTCGATGGAGATCGCCAAGATCTACAAGAATTCGCATCCGCCTTCGATCGATCGCATGCAATATTTTCGCGACCTGATCAGCCTGCAGTCCGAATTGATCAAGCTGCAGTCCTGGGTCGCCTACCACAAGAAGAAGCTGGTGGTGATCTTCGAGGGACGCGACTCGGCCGGCAAGGGCGGCGTCATCAAGCGCATCACCCAGCGGCTCAATCCGCGCATCTGCCGTGTCGTGGCACTGCCGGCGCCGACCGAGCGCGAAAAGTCGCAATGGTATTTCCAGCGCTATGTCCCGCATCTGCCGGCCGGCGGCGAGATCGTGCTGTTCGACCGCTCATGGTACAACCGCTCGGGCGTCGAGCGGGTGATGGGCTTTGCCCAGCCCGATCAGGTCGAAGAATTCTTTCACGACGTGCCGGAGTTCGAGCGCATGCTGGTCCGCTCGGGCATTACCGTGGTCAAATACTGGTTCTCGATCACCGACGAGGAACAGCAGATGCGCTTCCTGATGCGCATCCATGATCCGATGAAGCAGTGGAAACTGTCGCCGATGGACCTGCAGTCGCGCGTGCGCTGGGAGCAATACACCAAGGCCAAGGAAGAGACCTTCGCCCGCACCAACATCTCGGAAGCGCCCTGGTTCATCGTCGAGGGCAACGACAAGAAGCGCGCGCGGCTGAACTGCATCGACCATCTGCTCAAGCAATTGCCCTACGAGGAGGTGCCGCACGAGGAGATCACGCTGCCGGAGCGCGTCTTCAACCCCGAATACGAACGCCAAGTGCTGCCGCGCGAGCTTTACGTGCCGGAGAAGTATTGAGATAGACGAAGCTGCAATCTCCCCCTCGAGGGGGGAGATTGGCTCTCCACCTACGCCCGCTTGATGATGACGTGCGTGGCGAGCGGCGTCGCCACCTGCTCGTTGCAGACATAACCGAGCTTGAGCATGTCGAGGCCGGTAAAAAGGTTCTCGCCCGTGCCCAGCAGCACCGCGCGATCGCCAGATGCATCTCGTCGATCAGTTTTTCCTGCAGATATTGCCGGATGGTGGCGACGCCGCCGCCGACCCGCACGTCCTTGCCGCCAGCGCCCGCTCTTGCCTGTTCGAGCGCCGAATGGATGCCGTCGGTGACGAAATGGAAGGTCGTCCCGCCCTCCATCGTGATCGGCGCTCGCTTGTGGTGGGTCAGCACGAAAACCGGCACGTGGTACGGCGGGTTGTCGCCCCACCAGCCCTTCCAGCTGTCGTCAGGCCACTCGCCGCGGATCGGTCCGAACATGTTTCGGCCGAGGATCCAGGCGCCGACATTTTCGAAGCTGCGCGCCGCGAACGCCTCGTTGACGTCGGTGGTGCCGCCATCTTGTCCGAGCACCATCTCACGGAAGGTGCGGGTGTCGACAAACCACTTGTGCAAGGATTCCCCACCGAGGCCGAGAGGATTTTGCAGATCCTGATCGGGACCGGCGCCATAGCCGTCGAGCGACAGGGTGAAAGCGTTGACGCGAAGTTTGGACATGCGAGCCTCCCCGATAACCAGTTGTACTTTGCAAGCAGTTGTTTTGTATCAAACTGGTTTTTAATTGCAAGCAGTTTTCTGGCGGCAGCAATCTCCCAACGTAGCGGACCTGCAACGCTGGGGTACGAAAGGCGGGGTGCAGCCTTGTCAGCTCAACTCGACTTTACTGTCCCGTTTAGCGATCAAATGGTCCCGCAAGAGGGACAACACCGTCCCGGCAAGCTCGTCGGGCGCCTCGCAATGCGCCGACGTCCGGTAGTATCGGTCGACGGCAAAGCCCAGACCAACGGCCAGCAATTCGATATCTCCGGCTGCCTCAACCTGCCCAATCACCTGCAAAATATGGTCTTGGAGATAGTGCGCTCCATTTGCCAGCAGCGTGGCGTCGTCAACGGGTGCTCCGTCTGAGACAACAAGCAGAACCTTACGGGCCTCGGGTCGTTCTCGCAGACGCCCAACGGCCCACTCGATGGCTTCGCCGTCGATGTTCTCCTTGGGAAGGTCCGGCCGTAACATCGGCTTGAGAACATGACCCAAACTGCTCTGACGGCTGTCGTCGGCCTGCCGGTAGATAATGTGCAGCAGGTCGTTCAGCCTTCCCGGATTTTTGGGCCGGCCATCTTCATTCCAGATGCGCCGCGATTCCCCACCGCGCCAATTGCGCGTGGTGAACCCAAGGATATCGACCTTTATGCCGAGTGTCCGCAGAAACTCCTGTGCAATGTCGACTGAAGCAGCCGCGTACAGCATTTTCTGGCCGCGCATCGATCCGGACTGGTCGACGAGAATGGAGACGACCGTATCAGCGCGGTCAGGCGCCGATACGCTATCCCGGACTTCAGTGGCAATATCCGCTGCCAGAATCAGATGCTTCGTCCTCCAGCCGGCGAGGCCGCTCTCCAGCTCTGCCCATATCGCCTCGACCGCGGATTTATGTTTGTCCGAAAGCTGCCCGATAGCGTTTGACAGTTTTAGGCTCGGCACAATCCAGTCATGGAGCGTGACGTAGGCGTGATAGCCGGGCGTAGCAGTGTCGCCGCGTGGCACGGGGACAAACAATGATCTGAAATGCTTGCCCAGCCTTCGCAGCAATGTCGGCTATCCCTTCAGCAGTTCCGCCACTTCGGGCGCGAAATAGGTCAAGATGCCGTCGCAGCCGGCGCGCTTGAAGGCGAGCAGCGATTCCAGCATTGCCTTCTCGCCGTCGATCCAGCCATTGGCGCCTGCCGCCTTGATCATCGAATATTCGCCCGACACCTGGTAGGCGAAGGTCGGCATCTGGAACTCGTCTTTCAGCCGTCGGATGATGTCGAGATAGGGCAGGCCGGGCTTGACCATCAGCATGTCGGCGCCCTCGGCAATGTCCTGTTCGGCCTCTCTCACCGCTTCGTCGGAATTGGCATGGTCGATGTAATAGGTCTTCTTGTCGCCCTTGAGCAGGCCGGCGGTGCCCACCGCCTCGCGATAGGGGCCGTAGAAGGCCGAAGCGAATTTGGTCGCATAGGACATGATCGCCACATCCTGGAAACCATTGGCGTCAAGCGCGTCCCGGATGGCGCCGATGCGGCCGTCCATCATGTCGGACGGCGCGATGATGTCGGCACCGGCGGCCGCCTGGATGACAGCAGCGGCGGTCACCTGTTCCACTGTCTCGTCGTTGACGATGATGCCGTCGCGCAGGATGCCGTCATGGCCGTGGCTGGTGAACGGGTCGAGCGCTGCGTCGGTGATGATGCCGATCTCCGGCACCGCATCCTTGATCGCACGGGTGGCGCGGTTGATGACATTGTTGGGATCGAGGATATGCGAGCCGGTCTGGTCGCGCAGCGAGATGTCGACATTGGGGAAGGTGGCGAGTGCCGGAATGCCGAGTTTTGCCGCGCGCTCGGCCTCCTTGACGGCGAGATCGATCGACAGGCGGAAGACGCCGGGCATGGCGGCGATCGGCTCGCGGACACCCTTGCCCTCGACGACGAAGATCGGCCAGATCAGGTCGTCGACCGTGAGCCGGTTCTCCTGCACGAGGCGGCGCGACCAGTCGGCCTTGCGCATGCGGCGCAGACGGCGGCTGCCGGTGATCTCGTCGACGCCGCGCGCGCCGGCGGGCTTTGCGGGGGTGAATTTGTTCATCGCCAATACTCTCGTTCGGGCAGGCTTTTACCACGAGCTCCCGCCGCTGACCAATGCGGCACGATTGTGCCAGCGACGCGGTCGAGGTCTATTCGGGTTGCCCATTGCCTGACAGAATCTGTGCTGCGCCCCTGATGGCGACACGGAAAGCCTCGTCGAAGCCGACACCGCGCACCTGCCAGATGTAGGTCTTGCCGGCCATGGCCAGCCGCCAGTCGGCGATCCAGCCCAGTTCCTTGTCGCTCCAGATGAGACTGCCGGAAAGCGCTTGGTCGGCGCCGGCCTTCTTCGCGAGTGTGTCGAGCTTTGTCATCTGGGCATTGCGAAGCGCCCGATCGTCCAATCCGGCCTGCGCCAGCTGTGCTGCCGTGGGAAAAGCCACCTGCATGGCCAGCGGTACGGCGGCATTGCCGAACGATTCGCGCATCGGCATGCCACGGTCGCCATCGGCATCGAGCGCGTAATGCATTGTTCCGCGCTCCGTCGCCAAAAACACCGCCAGCCGTGGCCGCGCGGTCAGCCATGGCCTGCTGCCGAGCGAAGCAAGCACCGGGTCGATCACTTCAGGCTTGTACTGGCAGTAAAGGTTGTGAGGCCGGTCGTAGGTGCCTTGATCGTCATGGTTGGGAATGCCTTCCATGCGGTCGCGGTAGCGAAAGCCAGCGACGAAGCTGCCCGCCTTATCACGCAATACCGTCATTTCAGGTTTCGCCGGCAGGCGCTGATCACCGGAAATCCGCACCAGAACCGCGTCGAGACAGCGCTTGAAGCCGGACTGGCGGTTCTTCTCGGACTTGCCGTTGACGATGGTCTGCGAACTGTAGAGATCTTCCAAAGTCCCCGCCATGACAGGGTGAACAGCCAAGCAGATGCTCAGCCCAATTGCCACCGGCGCAAAGCGTGAAAATCGAGTCATAACCAATCGTCCCGTTCGAAGACCCGCCAGAGCTGCGCTGCAATGAACTCTATCCAGTTTTTCAGTATTGCAGCTCGATTTTTAGTACCGGCTCCTGGTCCGGGCCAGAGCTTGCACCGGTGTGCTCGCCATTGACGCACCCATGCGCCACGCTTTAGCACTTCAGTCCCGGCGGCCGGGGGAGGGATTCTTCACGATGGATTTTGGCGGAGGCGACGAGATCCGCTTCGAACATCTGGGCCGGGCCGGCGTCGTCACCTTGACGCGGCCGCAGGCGCTCAATGCCTTGACGCACCGCATGATCGGGGCGCTCGACGCTGCTCTTTCCGCCTGGGAGGCCGACCAGGGCATCGACGTCATCGTCGTCAAGGCAGAGGGCAGGGCCTTTTCGGCCGGCGGCGATATCCTGCATGTCTATGAGACAGGCCGGGCGGGAAAACCGCCGGTCGAGTTCTTCGCCGACGAATATCGCCTCAACGCCCGCATCAACAGTTATAGGAAACCTTACGTGGCCCTGATTGACGGCATCGTCATGGGCGGTGGTGTCGGCATCTCCTTCCACGGCTCGCACCGGGTGATGACCGAGAATGCCCAATTTGCCATGCCGGAAGTCGGCATCGGCTTCTTTCCGGATGTTGGCGCCAGCCACCTGCTGCCTGACCTCGGCGGCTCCTTCGGTATGTATCTGGCGCTGACCGGCAATCGCATCCGCTATGGCGATGCGCTGTGGTCGGGGCTGGCCACCCATACCATCAAGGCCGAGGACCAGGCTGGCTTCCTCGACCGCCTGGCGCTGACCGGCGATCCGGAATCGGTGCTGCGCGGCTTCTTCGTGCAGGCAAGGCGAGAAACCGACAGGCCGACGCTGGAGGCGATTGTTCGCCATTTTTCGCAACCGTCCCTGAACCGCGTCATCGACAGCCTCGAGCGTGCGGCCGCCGCCGACGAGTTCGCGGCAAAGACACTGGCGACGATCCGCACCCGCTCGCCGACCAGCCTGCGCGTCGCCTGGCGGCAGATCAGCGCCGGACTGACGCTGTCCATGGAAGCCTGCATGAAAATGGAGTTCCGCATCCTCAACCGGATGCTCGCCGGCCATGATTTCTACGAAGGTATCCGCGCCGCCATCATCGACAAGGGCTCGAAGCCGCAATGGCGGCCGGCAAGCCTCGCTGCGGTCAGCGAAGCGGATGTCGATGCCTATTTCGCTCCGCTCGGCGAACGGGAACTCTTGATATGAGCGAGGTGACCTCGAGGCGCGTCGTGCTGCAGCCCTCCGGGGTGGAGGTGATCTTCGCCTGGTTCCAGCGCGTCATATCGGGCTACTGCCTGCTGTTCGGCATTCTCTACTGGATCAGGTTGATCGGCTTTTATCCGGGTACGCTGTGGCGGTTCGACCTGATGCCCGTGCACTGGCAGGTCGCGGCGGTGGTGCTCGCCGTGTTCTTCCCCTTTGCCGCTGCCGGCCTGTGGATGCTGGCGTCCTGGGGCCCGGTGATCTGGTTCATTTGCGCGGTGACCGAGACGGTCATGTATGCCGGCTTTCCCGAGCTATTCGGCCATCGCTTGCTGATTGTCGTCTCGCATGCGGCGGTGGCTGTCCTCTACATCGTCTTCCGCGTCGTCATCTACCTGCAGAAGCGCCCGGTCCGCCACTAAGCCCTTGAGCACATTGGCGGCCCCGCTGTCGCCTCGAATGAGCCCCGCAATCGTTGCCGAAATCTTTAGGTTAATTATCCTTGCTCGGGTGACCGTTCGTTAAGCCTCTTGCGAAACCTCTTACCGGTAAGCTCTTGTTAGCCCTAGCGTTTAAGTCGAATTTTATGAGTATTCGATAGTGTCGCGATCAAGGTGAAAAACAAAAAATCACCAGGGCGACAAACGAGAGGCAAAGACAATGATCAATTCGCGTCCGGCGGCGAAGACCGCCAACGTATCCGACGATCGCCGCGAGGCTATCCGTTCCCTGTACATGGAATCGCTGCAGCTTGTTGAGCGGCTGCACCGCCGCCTGCTTGATGTGATCAAGGACGAATTCGACCGCAACGGCCGTTCCGACATCAATGCCATCCAGGCGCTGCTGCTGTTCAATATCGGCAATTCCGAGCTGACCGCCGGCGAGCTGCGCTCGCGTGGCTACTATCTCGGCTCGAACGTCTCCTACAATCTGAAGAAGCTGGTCGATCTCGGCTTCATCAACCACCAGCGCTCGCGCATCGACCGCCGTTCGGTCCGTGTCTCGCTGACGCCGAAGGGCAACGAGGTGGCGGAGGTCGTTGCCGGCCTCTACGAGCGTCATGTCGGCTCGATCGAACAGGTCGGCGGCATCAACACCGACGAGTTCAAGCAGATGAACCGCGCTTTGCAGCGGCTCGACCGCTTCTGGAACGACACCATCGCCTACCGGATGTAAGGCGCCGCATCGGATCCGGCCCGCGCCACAGAAGCGCGGCCGAAATATCGACCTTCAGTCAGGGCCGGTGCCGAGAGGCATCGGCCTTTTCTTTTCCTGATCCCAAAGCCCAAATATCCGGCCAGGTTTGCTTTCGCTGCAGCAGTGCCTAATGTCACGGCCTGGAGGGGCGCGTTATGGGTGAGGGAAAACGCTCGAAGATTTGCTCGGTTGCCGCAGTGCTTTTGTTGGTCTCGCAAACGGCTTTTGCCGAGGAATGGTGGAAGGATTCTTTCGCTGGGGAAGGCAGCGAGCCCTGTGACAACAATGACTCGATAGTGACGTTTACCGACAAAGCAATGGAGATGTGGGAGGTCCGCTGCACGTTGGACAAGGTTCAGAAGATCAACCGCCTGGATGTCGTCATCCTGGATATGACGTGTACGGACGGCGAGAGCACAGACAAGAGGCGGGAGCTGCTGCTCAAACTCGAGGACAACAAAGTCCTGCGCTACCCCCAGCATGAGGTGTTGCAACGATGTTCGGAATTGAAGGCGAAGCCAGGTCCGGGCCCAAAGGTTGAAACCTCACACTGAGGGATCGTGAGGATAGGCAGCGCGTCTCGTGGAGCGGCCGAACCGCCGTCTGCTTGACGCGATCAAGGATGCCGATCGATACCGAAAAAGCACGGGCCTTTCATTTCGCTGCGGCGCCCGATGCAAATCGCGGGCCAAGGCCACGTTGCCGCCATATTCCAATGGAACCGAGAGTGGCAGTGATGCTGGTGTGAAGACCATGCGTTCACCCGCAATCCGTATCGCGCCTGGGCGCTGTCACACCAAGGTGATACGGAGCATGGTTGGCTAATTGTTAAGATTGCCAATTTTACAGTGCGGGCGAGATCGCCCGGTGATCAACGCAGCAAGTGATCGAACTGCTACAAATGTCTGGAACGTCCATGAGAACCAGCCGTCGTTTTTTCCTCTCCGGAGCCTCCGCGCTCGCAGCAGCGGTGGTCGCCGGCGGCGCCAATGCGCAAGATGTGATCGGTGATATCCTGAAATCCTCAGCGCGCGGCAATTGGGACGACCAGTTCGACGCCCGCGCCAGCGAGGGCGGCAAGGTGGCCTCGACGCTGCCGATCTTCAGCCCGCAGACCGTCGCCTTCACGGAACAGGCGGTCGGGCAATACCAGAACATTGTCGGGCAGGGTGGCTGGGTCGAGGTTCCCGCGACCAAGAAGCTGCAGCTTGGCGTCGATGATCCCGATGTGGTGCCGTTGCGCAAGCGGCTGATGGTTTCCGGCGATCTGTCGCAGAGTGCCGGCATTTCGACGGCCTTCGATTCCTATGTCGACTCGGCGGTCAAGCGTTTCCAGCTGCGCCATGGCCTGCCTGCCGATGGTGCGCTCGGCAAATACACCTATGCGGCGATGAACGTTTCGGCGCAGATCCGGCTCGGCCAGTTGCAGACCAATCTGCAGCGGCTGCGCGAGAAGGCCGGCACGCTGGGCAGCCGTTACGTGCTGGTCGACATTCCGGCAGCGCAGGTCGAAGCGGTCGAGAACGACCGCGTCGTGCTTCGCCACACCGCGATCGTCGGCAAGATCGACCGGCAGACGCCGATCGTCAATTCCAAGATCAACGAGATCATCGTCAATCCATACTGGAACGCGCCCGTCTCGATCGTCCGCAAGGACATCATTCCGCTGATGCGGAAAGATCCCGATTATCTCAAGAACAGCCACATCCGCCTGTTCGCGCCGGACGGCAGCGAAGTCGATCCCATGAATGTGGATTGGTCGACCGACGACGCCGCCAAGTACCGTTTCCGCCAGGATCCCGGCTCGGAAAACGCCATGGCCTCGGTGAAGATCAATTTCCCGAGCCCTGACGGCGTCTACATGCACGATACACCGCAGCAGAGCCTGTTCGGCAAGATGTTGCGTTTCGATTCCTCGGGCTGCGTGCGCGTGCAGAATGTGCGCGACCTCGTCACCTGGATCCTACGCGACACGCCCGGCTGGGATCGCCAGCATTTCGAGGCGGCGATCAAGACCGGTGAAAACACGCCGATCCAGGTCACCAATCCGGTGCCGGTCCACTTCCTCTATCTCTCGGCCTGGTCGACCGGTCCGGGCGTCGTGCAGTTCCGCGACGACGTCTACGCGCTTGACGGCAACAACGAGCTGCAGATCACGTCTGCGCTATAAACATTTGATTTATATAAAAAGGGCCGCCTCTCAGGGCGGCCTTTTTCATTGATTGGCTGCCGCGGCGTTTTTCACGGGACGGGCGGCTGGACGGATCGGCCAGCTTTGCGCATGGTCGGCGGAAAGCCTGGAACCGGACCATGGAAGTCGCCGTCTTCATTCTGGTCGTGCTCGTCTTCGTGGCGCTTTCCGGCGCTCTGGTTCGCCTGGTACGGGTGCCGTTGCCGGTGCTGCAGATTGCGATCGGTGCCGCGCTTGCGTGGCCGGTGCGTGGCATCCATGTCGAGATCAATCCGGAACTGTTTCTGCTGGTGTTCATTCCGCCGCTGCTGTTCGGCGATGCCTATGGCGCACCGAAGCGTGAACTGATGGCGCTGCGCGGACCGATCCTGGATCTGGCCATAGGGCTGGTCTTCTTCACCATCGTCGGCTTCGGCTACGCCTTGCATTGGCTGGTGCCGAGCATCCCTCTGGTGGTCGCTTTTGCGCTTGCCGCGGTGCTGTCGCCGACCGACGCGGTGGCGGTGTCCTCGATCGTCGACAGGAATGTCGTCCCGGCCCGGCTGATGCACATTCTGGAAGGCGAGTCGCTGCTCAACGATGCGTCGGGGCTGGTCATGTTCCGCTTTGCCGTGGCGGCGGTGCTGACCGGCAGCTTTTCCCTTGCCGCGGCTTCGCTCAGTTTTCTCTATGCCGTGGCGATCGGCATCCTGATCGGCGTGGCGGCGCTGTTCGTTGCCGCCAAGCTGCTGCAATTGCTCAACCGGATCGGCGGCGTGCCGGCCGAAGCGCAGGGTGCTGGTGATGGTCCTGCTGCCCTTCATAGCCTATCTCGGCGCCGAGCATGTCGGAGCTTCCGGCATCCTGGCGGCTGTCACCGCCGGCCTGCTCACCGGCGGCTCCGGCGTGTTTCGCTTCCTCGGCGTCTCGGCGCGCATGCAGACGATGTCGCTGTGGACGACGCTTTCCTTCGTTTTCAACGGTGCTCTCTTCATCGTGCTTGGGCTCCAACTTCCCGACATCATCCGCCATGTGCCGCCGGAACTCATGAGCCTGCACCCGATCATCCAGCCGATCGCGACCGTCATCGCGCTGACGCTGTGCCTGATCGCGTTGCGCTTCCTATGGATTTGGGTGGGCGATATCGCGGCCGGCATCGCTGCGCGTCTGGGCAAGCGCAAGGTGGAGCCGTTCGGGCTGCGCGTGCGGCTCGCCGGTTCGGTGGCCGGCGTGCGTGGCGCCATTACGCTGGCCGGCATCCTGTCACTGCCGCTCGCCATGCCGGACGGCTCGCCGTTTCCGGCGCGCGACCTGGTCATTTTCCTGGCCGCCGGCGTCATCATCTGCTCGCTGGTCATCGCTAGCCTCGCTCTGCCGACGATCGCCAGGGGGCTGGTCGAGCCCGGTGAGGATGCCGGCGCCGCCGAGGAGCGCCTGGCGCGCGTGGGCGCCGCCAAGGCGGCAATCGCGCGCATCGAGAGCATTGCCGGAGCCGCCGATGATGAGGGAGGCGAGGTGCCCGGCGCCAGGCTTGCCGCTGCTGACAGCATTGTCGCCGGCTACCGGCGCCGCATCGCCGCCTCGGACGAAGCCGATGAGGCCCGCGCTGAGGCGCGCGAAGCCGGAAGGCTGGAACTCGAATTGAGATCTGCCGGCATCGAAGCCGAGCGCGAGGCCGTGCGCGCCATGTTTCGCAGCGGCGAGATCAACGACCATACGTCGCAGGCGCTGTTTGCCGAAATCACGCTCACCGAGGCACTGCTGAAAGGCCGCAAGGCGAGGAAATAGCGGCCCGCGGGCCTGGCTGGCGCAATCCGGCCAGCAAATTTCGCGCCGCAAACGTGGCGGGGCGAAAACAACTGTGTTAATGGCGCGGCAAATGCAAGTCGCCCAAAAGTGTGCAGCGGTTTTGGGACAACGGCTTGCATAAATCAAAATTGCCCCCGAACCCCGAGGATTTCAGGCCATGGCAACAGCAGCGGCAGTGTCGAACAAGTTCGAATCCTTCTTCGAAACCACGCTGGCAGACGCCGATCCGGAGATTTTCGGCGCCATCCGCAACGAACTCGGTCGCCAGCGCCACGAGATCGAGCTGATCGCCTCGGAAAACATTGTTTCCCGCGCCGTGCTTGAAGCGCAGGGCTCGATCATGACCAACAAGTACGCCGAGGGCTATCCCGGCAAGCGCTATTATGGCGGCTGCCAGTTCGTCGACGTGGCCGAGGAACTGGCCATCGAGCGCGCCAAGAAGCTGTTCGGCTGCAACTTCGCAAACGTCCAGCCGAATTCCGGCAGCCAGATGAACCAGGCGGTGTTCCTAGCGCTTTTGCAGCCGGGCGACACGTTCATGGGCCTCGACCTCAATTCCGGCGGCCATCTGACCCATGGTTCGCCGGTCAACATGAGCGGTAAATGGTTCAAGGTCGTCTCCTATGGCGTGCGCCAGGACGACCATCTGCTCGACATGGATGCCATCGAGAAGACCGCGCATGAGACCAAGCCGAAGCTGATCCTGGCCGGCGGCACCGCCTATTCGCGCGTCTGGGACTGGAAGCGGTTTCGCGAGATCGCCGATGCGGTCGGCGCCTATCTGATGGTCGACATGGCGCACATCGCCGGCCTGGTCGCCGGCGGCGTGCATCCGTCGCCGCTGCCGCACGCCCATGTCGTGACCACTACGACGCACAAGTCGCTGCGCGGCCCGCGCGGCGGCATGATCCTGTGTAATGACGAGGACATCGCCAAGAAGATGAATTCGGCGGTGTTCCCCGGCCTACAGGGCGGCCCGCTGATGCATGTCATCGCCGCCAAGGCTGTCGCCTTCGGCGAAGCGCTGAAGCCGAGCTTCAAGGTCTATGCCGAGAGCGTCGCCGCCAACGCCAAGGCGCTCGCCTCCAGCCTCAAGGAAACCGGTCTCGACATCGTCTCCGGCGGCACCGACAACCATCTCATGCTGGTCGACCTCAGGCCCAAGAACGCCACCGGCAAGCGCGCCGAGGCGGCGCTCGGCCGCGCCAACATTACTTGCAACAAGAACGGCATCCCGTTCGACCCGGAAAAGCCTTTCGTCACCTCGGGCGTGCGTCTCGGCACCCCGGCCGGCACCACGCGCGGCTTCGGCCAGGCCGAATTCCGCGAGATCGGCAAGCTGATCGCCGAAGTGCTGGACGGTCTCAAGGTTGCGAATTCCGACGAGGGCAATGCCGCTGTCGAAGCTGCGGTCAAGGCCAAGGTCGTGGCGCTGACCGATCGCTTCCCGCTCTATCCCTATCTCGGCTGACGCGATAGGAAGTCTTACCGCCTGCTGCAACGACAAGCGCCGTTTCAGCAGGCCGGGGCGACCGGCAGGAGCCTTGATGATGCGACCATTTCGTTTCGCCGACCTTGGTGCCGTTGGCGCTCTGGCCGCTTTGATCGCCGTGCCTTTCCCGGCATCGCCTTGGCGCAAACCGCCTCTGCTCAACCAGCGCCCGCTCAACCCGCACCTCAGGCCGAGCCGGCGGCGCCCGCCCAGGTGGCACCCAAGCTCGAAACGTTCGGCAGATGGTCGACCCTGGTCGACGAGGTCGACACCGGTGAGGATCTGCGCAAGACCTGCGCTGCCTCGACCGCCTTTATCGGCGCGGGCGGCGTGCCCGGTACCTTGACGCTCGTCATCACGAACGGCGATGCACTGCCGCCGGATGCCTACCCCTCCATAACCATCGCCGTCGACAACAAGGGTCTGCCGGCCGGCAAGTCGATTGCCGCCACCTTCGGCGACGACAAGGGCCGTGTCGCCGCCAAACTCCATTCCGATGGCGCCGTCCACGGCCGGCTCAGCTGGACCGTGGACAATCAGGCCAAGATCAGCCTGGCGCTCCTGCGCGCCATGCGCCGGGCATCGGTGCTTGATGTCTCCTTTGGCGACGCGCCTGTTGGAAGCATATCCATGGACGGCTTCACCAAGGCCTATCGCAGCCTCGGTGCATCGTGCGGATTCCCGACCGCCGACGTAGCTCCCTGAAGACATCGGTACGCGGTGCGGCTGGCTGGCGAGGCTGGCAATCCTGCTTGCGCCTCGCTATCTCTGAAGGGCGAGGGGCTGTTGGCGACACTTTGCCATCGCTGCAAAAACCTCTAAGCCTTTCGCTTCACCAGATTCGCCAACCAAAGGCTTCTCCATGCGCTGTCCCTATTGCCAGTCAGAAGATACGCAGGTGAAGGATTCGCGCCCCGCAGAGGATGGCGCGGCGATCCGCAGGCGGCGTGTCTGCCCCGATTGCGGCGGTCGCTTCACCACCTTCGAGCGCGTGCAGTTGCGCGACCTCGTCGTGGTCAAGAAATCGGGCCGCAAAGTGCCTTTCGACCGCGACAAGCTGCTGCGTTCGGTGGAGATCGCCGTGCGCAAGCGCAATGTCGACCCCGAGCGCATCGACCGCGCGGTGACCGGCATCGTGCGCCAGCTCGAAAGTTCCGGCGAGACGGAGGTTGCTTCGGGAGAAGTCGGCCGGCTGGTCATGGAAGCGCTGAAGTCGCTCGACGATGTCGCCTATGTCCGCTTCGCCTCGGTCTACCGCAATTTTCGCGAGGCCAAGGATTTCCATGAATTGCTGGGCGAGCTCAAGGGCGACGAAATCAAGGGTGAAGAGGAAGCCAGCTGAGCATGACTGCAAGCGAACAGGCCGCCCTTGATCGCCGCTTCATGGCGGCGGCACTCAGACTGTCGCGAAAAAATGCCGGGCGCACCGCGACCAACCCGTCCGTCGGCACGCTGATCGTACGCGATGACGGCAACGGTCCGATGATCGTCGGCACCGGCGTCACCGCTGTCGGCGGCCGCCCGCATGCCGAGACCGAGGCCCTGGCCGAGGCCGGCGAGCTCGCGCGCGGCGCCACCGCTTACGTCACGCTGGAACCTTGCGCCCATCACGGCCGCACGCCGCCTTGCGCCAACGCGCTGGTCAATGCCGGTGTCGCGCGCGTCGTCGGTGCGGCCAGCGATCCCGATTCGCGCGTGTCCGGCAAGGGCTACGCGATCCTGCGTGCCGCCGGTGTCGAGGTGGTCGAGAAGGTGTTGGCCGAGCAAGCCGCCGAGCAGATGGCCGGCTATTTGATTCGTTCGTTGAGAAAACGCCCGGAAGTGATTCTCAAGCTTGCGCTTTCCAGCGACGGCAAGATCGGCAGGGAAGGCGGTGGGCAGGTGTCGATCACCGGAGATATCGCGCGCCGCGAAGTGTATCTGATGCGGGCCGAGGCGGATGGCATACTGGTTGGTATCGGCACGGCCCTTGAGGACGATCCGGCCCTGACGGTGCGTTTGCCGGGGCTGGAGAACCGTTCGCCTGCCCGCATCGTGCTCGACCGGCAGATCCGGTTGCCGGAGGCCTCGAAGCTGGTTTCTGGCGTCGACCGGGTGCCGCTCTATATCGCCGCCTGCCTGGAGGCCGATCCGCTGCGGCGCGCAGCACTCGAGCGCGCCGGCGTGCGCTTCATCGGCACCGAGACGCACGAGGGCGGCGTAGCCTTGCCGGAATTGCTCGAGGATCTGGCCGCGCTCGGCATGGCCAGCGTGCTGGTCGAGGGCGGCGCCAAGGTGGCGAGCGCCTTCCTGGCCGATGGGCTGGTCGACCGTATTGTGCTGTTCCAGGGGCCGGAAGCGATCGGCGACGACGGCATTGCATCGCCTGTTGACGCTGACCATATCCCGGCAGGATTTCGCAAGCTGCGCGAGATGCGTTTCGGCGAAGACAGCTACGCCGAGTGGATAAGAGACCTCTAGGGATCAACACCGATGTTTACCGGAATTGTCACCGATGTCGGCACTGTCGCTTCCGTCAAGCCGCTCAAGGAAGGGGTGGGGCTGCGCATCGACACAGCCTATGACCCGCAGACCATCGCCATCGGCGCCTCGATCTCCTGCGGCGGCGTCTGCCTGACGGTGACGGCCTTGCCCGACAGCGGCTCGAATGCGCGCTGGTTCGAGGTCGAGGCTTGGGAAGAGGCGCTCAGGCTGACGACGGCCTCGGGCTGGAAATCCGGCACCAAGGTCAATCTGGAGCGGGCGCTGAAGATCGGCGACGAACTCGGCGGCCACATCGTTTCGGGCCATGTCGACGGCATGGCCGAGATCGTCGAGCGCAAGGATGAGGGCGACGCGGTGCGCTTCACGCTGGAGGCGCCGCGCGACCTGGCGAAGTTCATCGCGCCCAAGGGTTCGGTTGCGCTCGACGGCACCTCGCTCACCGTCAACAAGGTCGAAGGCGCGCGCTTCGACGTGCTTTTGATCCACCATTCGCTGACCGTGACCACTTGGGGTGAGCGCAAGGTCGGTGACCGCGTCAATCTCGAGATCGATACCATGGCCCGCTACGCGGCGCGGCTGGTGGAGGCCACGAAAGAGGGGCTTTGATGGTCAGGAATAGACGGATCTCGGCTGTGCCGGAAGAGGAATACCGGCGACGGACGCTCGAGGCCTTGGCCGATGTGGACGCTGGTCGTGTGATTGATCATCAGGCCGTGCTGGCTTGGGTTGAGAGCCTCGACGGCCATCTCAAAAACGAGGTTGGTGAACCTGAATAGGTCGGCAAACCGGGCGTGCGCAACATCTTCGCTTGCGATGAACCCGGCTTCGGCCTAAGTCACCGGCAACTCCCCGGAGACTTTTATGGCTGGTACATCCCAACACGGCAAAGCCTTCATTCGTCCGAAGGCGAAGGCGCATCTGCTCATTGTCGAAGCGCGCTTTCACGACGACCTTGCCGACGCGCTGCTCGATGGCGCGACAAGCGCGCTCGATGAAGCGGGCGCGACTTATGATGTCGTCACCGTTCCAGGTTCGCTCGAGATCCCCGCGGTGATCACCTTTGCACTGGACGGCGCAACGGAAGGCGGCACACATTATGATGGCTTTGTCGCGCTCGGCACCGTCGTCCGCGGCGACACCTATCATTTCGACATTGTCGCCAATGAATCCAGCCGAGCGCTCATGGATTTGAGCGTGCAGGACTCTGTCTGCATCGGCAACGGCATCCTCACCACCGAGAATGACGCCCAGGCCTGGACTCGCGCCAAGCGCTCGGAAGGCGACAAGGGCGGCTTTGCCGCGCGTGCGGCGCTGACCATGATTGCCCTCAAGGAACAATTGGGAGCGCGATCGTGAGCGAACCCGCTTCGCCCGGCCAGCCCACGGTGCGCCACGCCAACAAGCGCGGCGCTGCCCGTCTGGCCGCCGTGCAGGCGCTCTATCAGATGGATGTCGCCGGCAGCGGTGTCTTCGAGATCACCGCCGAATATGAGGCCTTTCGTCTCGGCAAGGAAGTTGACGGCGCGCTCTATCGCGAGGCCGATGCGCAATGGTTTCGCGCCATCCTGGCGGGTGTCGTCGAGAACCAGAAGACCATCGATCCGATCATCCGCCAGGCGCTGACCGAGGACTGGCCCCTGTCGCGGCTGGATTCGACGCTGCGCGCCATCCTGCGCGCCGGCGTCTACGAACTGATGAAGCGCGAGGATGTACCCGTCGCCGTCATCGTCTCCGAATATGTCGACATCGCCAAGGCCTTCTACGAGGAAGACGAGCCGAAGCTGGTCAATGCCGTGCTCGACCGTGTGTCTCGCCGGGTGCGTGGCGAGGGGCGCGGCAAGGACGCATCATGACGGCGATCGCCCTCGAGACCGGTCAGGAGGCGCGCCGCACCGCGCTGATCCTCGCCGCCTCGCAGGCGATCATCGGCTCGGCGGCCCCCATCGCCATCTCCGTGGGCGCGCTGGCCGGGCAATATCTGCTTGGTCCCGACAAGTCATTGGCGACAGCGCCGATCACCGGCTTCAACATCGGCGTGGCGCTCGGCGCGCTGCCTGCAGCGGCCATCATCCGCAGCATGGGCCAGCGAAGCGGCTTCATGACCGGCACGATCGTCACGGCGCTTGGTGGCCTGATCGCCTCCTTGGCGCTTTTTCAGGGCGGCTTCTGGCTGTTTGCCTTCGGCTTGCTCACGATCGGTGTCGGCGGCGCCTTCGTCCAGCAGTTCCGCTTTGCCGCCGCCGACAACGCACCGCCTGAATTCAAGGCGCGCGCCATCTCCTTCGTGCTGGCCGGCGGCGTCGTCACCGCCATCCTCGGGCCGCAGATCGTCATCTTCACCCGCGAATTGCTTGCGCCGGTCATGTTTGCCGGTTCGTTCATCTCCATCCTGCCGCTGGCCGCCGTCGGCGCCATCATCCTGTCGTTCCTGCGGCTGCCGGCGAAAGCATCCGGCAAGGTGGAGATCGCCGACAGCGACGCCAGACCACTGGCTGAAATCATCACGCAGCCGCGTTTCGTCGCCGCGCTTTTCTGCGCGGTCGGCAGCTATGCGCTGATGAGCTTCGTCATGACGGGCGCACCGCTGGCCATGGTCGGTTGCGGCCTTTCGGAAAACGACGCGACGCTCGGCATCTCCTGGCACGTCATGGCGATGTTCGCGCCAAGCTTCTTCACCGGCTCGCTGATCCATCGCTTCGGCGCCGAACGCATTGTGGCCACAGGCCTGATCCTGCTCATCGGCTGCGCCATTGTCGCTCTGTCGGGCCTGGCGCTGTGGCAGTTCTGGACGTCGCTGATCCTGCTGGGCCTTGGCTGGAACTTCGGCTTCATTGGCGCGACCGCGATGGTTGCCGCCACCTACCGGCCGTCGGAAAAGGGCAAAGTGCAAGGCTTCCACGACTTCGTCCTGTTCGGCTCCGTCGCCTGCGCCTCGCTGATGTCGGGCATGGTCTACAACGCCTGGGGCTGGGAGATGCTGAACTGGATAGTCTTTCCGGTTACCGTCCTGTGCTTCGTGGCGCTCGGCGCGCTCAAGCTGACGAGCTTGCGCAAAGCCGAAGCCTGATCCATCGCCGTTTCACCTGACACGGCGCTGTCAGCACGATGTCGGCCGAATTTACCGCTTCGGAACAAAAATATTGCGTCTGTACCTATTGTTATGAAACCGTGTGCCCCGACTGGCCGTTGAAGCCATGCTCATATGCGGTCACCGCGTTTCGGTTCATAGCAAGGGGTTCCACAATGTTTTCAGTCAAGTTTCTGGCCGGCGCGGCATTGGCGCTCGGCATCACGGTGGCTTCCGCCAATGCCCAGGTGGTTGTCTCTTCGAAGATCGACACAGAGGGCGGCGTGCTGGGTAACATCATCCAGCTCGTGCTCAACGCCAACAACATCAAGACATCGGACCGTATCCAGCTCGGTGGCACGCCGGTGGTGCGCAAGGCGATCACCGCCGGCGAGATCGACATCTATCCCGAATATACCGGCAACGCCGCTTTCTTCTTCGAAAAGGCCGACGACCCGGTCTGGAAAGACGCCGCCAAGGCCTATGAAACGGCCAAGAAGCTCGACTACGACGCCAACAAGATCGTCTGGCTGTCGCCGTCGCCCGCAAACAACACCTGGGCGATCGCGCTTCGCAAGGAAGTCGCCGAGACCAACAAGCTCGCCACGCTTACCGACTTCGGCAAATATGTCGCGGGCGGCGGTCAGGTGGTGCTGGCGGCTTCCGCCGAGTTCGTCAATTCGGCGGCCGCACTTCCGGCTTTCCAGACCACCTATGGCTTCACGCTGAAGCCTGAGCAATTGATCACCCTCTCGGGCGGCGACACGGCGGCAACCATCGCAGCGGCCGCCAACCAGACCAATGGCGCCAATGCGGCCATGGTCTACGGCACCGATGGCGGCATCGCACCGTCCGGGCTCGTCGTGCTCGACGACGACAAGGGCGTGCAGCCGGTCTACCAGCCGGCGCCGATCATCCGCGAAGCGGTGCTGAAGGAGCATCCCGAGATCGAGACGCTGCTGAAGCCGGTTTTCGCCAAGCTCGACCTCGTCACCCTGCAGGAACTGAACGGTCGCGTTCAGGTCGGCGGCGAGCCGGTCAAGGGCGTCGCCGAGGACTTCCTGAAGAAGAACGGCTTCCTGAAGTAGGACGATTCCGGCGCGCCGCTTTCGTGGCGCGCCGGATCGACTGACGGGGCAGGGCGTGAACATCCGCTTCGACAAGCTCGGCGTGGTCATCGCCGCGATATCAGCATATGCGGCCTTCGCCGCCCCCTTTGCCACGTTCCGTGCCAACCGCATCGTCCCCGGCCAGGCGCGCTCGATTCTCGAGGCGCTGCCGGCAACGACCGGAACGCTGCTGCTCGCCATCATTGTCGCCGCGGCACTCATTGCGCTGTTCAAGACACCACTCGTGCTGCGCCTTGCCGCCAGCGTGATGGCGCTTGCCGCGCTCGCGCTGCTGATCGGTGTCGCCGGAACATTTCTCACGCCGGCGGGCAACACCTTCGCCAGAGTTTCGCCAGCCTCCGGTTTCTGGATTCTGATCTTTGCCTTCACGCTTTTGCTCGCCGACGTGCTGACAAGGCTGAACCTGTCGCCATTGGCGCGGGTTGGCGTGCTTGTGGTCGCGGCTTTGGCGATCGGGCTGCTGTTGATTTCGGGAAGCTGGGACAATCTGTCGATCCTGAAGGAATATTTCAACCGCGCCGACAGTTTCTGGGTAGAGGGCTCCAAGCATGTAACGCTGGCGCTAGGGTCGCTGCTTGCGGCGGTGGTCGTCGGCCTGCCACTCGGCATTCTCTGCCATCGTTTCGAAAGTCTGCGCGCCGGTGTTCTCACCGTGCTCAATATCATCCAGACCATTCCCTCGATCGCGCTGTTCGGCCTTTTGATCGCGCCGCTCGGCTGGGTTGCCACGCATGTGCCGGGAGCTGCCGCGCTCGGCATTCGCGGCATCGGCACCGCACCGGCTTTTGTGGCGCTGTTCCTTTACTCGCTGCTGCCGGTGGTGGCCAACACCGTGGTCGGTCTGGCCGGCGTGCCGCGCGCGGCCAACGACGCGGCGCGCGGCATGGGCATGACCGACAGGCAGCGCCTGTTCGGCGTCGAGTTTCCGCTGGCTTTTCCTGTCATCCTCACCGGCATCCGCATCGTCTTGGTGCAGAACATCGGCCTCGCCACCATTGCCGCGCTGATCGGCGGCGGCGGTTTCGGCGTGTTCGTCTTCCAGGGTGTGGGCCAGACGGCGATGGACCTTGTGCTGCTTGGCGCGGTGCCAACGGTCGCGCTCGCCTTTGCCGCCGCCATCATCCTCGATGCGGTGATCGAAATGACCGACACCAGGCGCAGGGTTGAAACGGCATGATCGAGATCGAAAGCATCACCAAGCGCTATGACGCGACGACCGTGGTCGATGACGTGTCGATGGTTATCGAGCCGCGCACCATCGCCGTCATTGTCGGCACGTCCGGTTCCGGCAAGACGACGCTGCTGCGCATGATCAACCGGCTGGTCGAGCCGACCTCGGGCATCATCAAGCTCGACGGCGCCGACAATCGTTCGCTGCCCGGCTACGAGCTGCGCCGCAGCATCGGCTACGCTATCCAGGGGCACGGCCTGTTTCCGCATCGCACGGTGGCACAGAACATTGCCACCGTGCCGGTGCTGCTTGGCTGGGACAAGGACCGTATCAAGGCCCGGGTCGACGAGCTGATGACGCTCTATCAGCTCGATCCCGAAGCCTTCGGGCCTCGCTACCCGCACGAACTGTCCGGCGGCCAGCAGCAGCGCGTCGGTGTTGCCCGCGCACTCGCCGCCGAACCCAACGTGCTGTTGATGGACGAACCGTTCGGCGCCCTCGACCCGATCATCCGCACCAAGGCGCAGGAAGATCTGCTGGCGATCCAGAAGCGCTTCGGCACCACCATCATCCTCGTCACCCACGACATGGAAGAGGCCGTGCATATGGGCGACAAGATCGCGGTCATGGATGCCGGCAAGCTGGTGCAATACGCCAAGCCGGCCGAGATCCTGGCAAAGCCGGCAAGCGCCTTCGTCGAGACCCTGGTTGGCGCCAGCGAAAGGCCGTTCCGGTTGCTGTCGCTCGGCCGGGTCCGCGATGCCGTGGAGAAGGGCTCCGCCGAAGGTGAGGCGATCCCCGGCGATGCGAGCCAGCGCGACGCGCTGGCCGAATTGTTGTGGTCGGGCCGGCCGGCGCTGTCGGTCAAAGGCGCCGACGGCAAGCCGCTTGGCCGCGTGACCGTCGAAGGGCTGGTGAAGCGTGCGGCGAGGCCGGCATGAAGGCCTGGCTTCCATCGCTGCTCAGGCTAGCATTGGTGGTGCTGCTTGTCGCCTTCGTCACCAATCCCGGGTGGTTCGTGCCGCTGCTGAAGCCGCTGACCGAAAACAACGCGCCGGTGATCTACAACCAGGGCAGCCTGCTGACGCTGACCCTGCTGCACTTACGCACGGTTCTGATCGCCACCGTGGCGGCAACCATCGTTGCGGTGGCGCTTGCCATCCTGGTCACCAGGCCGGCCGGCGCCGAATTCCTGCCGCTATCGCGCAGCCTCGTCAACATCGGTCAGACCTTTCCGCCGGTGGCGGTGCTGGCGCTTGCCGTACCGGCCGTCGGCTTCGGCGAGAAGCCGACACTGATCGCCCTGTTTCTCTATGGCCTGCTGCCGATTTTCGAGAATGCACTGACCGGCCTGACGACGCTGCCGGCCAATGTCGTCGAGGCGGCGCGCGGCGCCGGCATGACCGGTTGGCAAAGGCTCACCAAGGTCGAGCTGCCGCTCAGCGCCCCGATCATTCTCGGCGGCATCAGGCTGTCGGTGGTGATCAGTCTTGCCACCGCGACCATCGGTTCGACCGTGGCAGCCAAAACGCTGGGCGAAGTGATCATCGCCGGGCTGTTGTCCAACAATCTCGCCTTCATCCTGCAGGGCGGCCTGATCGTGGCAGCGCTTGCCGTGCTGATCTATGACGGTCTGTCGGCGATCGAGCGCTACACGGCGCGCCGCATGGGCAGAGAGGCCGAATAGTCGACAGTATCTCAGATATCGCGCTCGTTCATTTCAGCCAGCGCTAGGAGATGTCGTAGAAGTCCGGTTTTGAGCGGTTTATTGGCATGAATAGGGATTGAAAGCCGAACAATGCTTCCCTGCTTGCCATAGATGTGGTGGCTTCCGGCGATGCGCAAAAGCTTCCAGCCTTGCCGTTCGACGGCACGCGCAAATTCCTTGCCGGAAATGGACTTCAAACAGCGATTTCCACGATCCGCCCAGGCTCCGACGTGAATGACAGCGGCTCTACTGAGAGGCAGCCTTCGATCGCTTCACGCAAATTCTGGACAAGTTCTTCCATGGTTTCGCCCTGGGTCGCGCAGCCCGGAATTGCCGGCACCTCTGCCCAGAACCCGCCTTCGTCGGCTTCGTGGATAATAGCTTTGAAATTCATGGGCTAGCTCCGGTTCCATCCTGAAGATAGGCTACCCTACAGGTCTTTGCAAAGAAGCATAGGCGCCGGCGGACGCGTTCACGCTCCACGTGGCTAGCGGATCGGGTGGGAGGAGCTGACAGCTCAGTGCCGCAGCGTCATTTCAATCGATCTAATCAGGCGACATCATTGCCAAGCACGCCGCCGTCTAACCATTTAGGCGAAAGCCGGGCAAAAACCGAACAATATCTTGACGTTCGCAGCCCTGTTTCGCATACACCGATGCGAAGAGGCGGATTCCGTGCGCGGAATCCGGTCTTTGTCTCAACGGCCCAGGGAGGGGTTCTTTTGGGCCATCAATCGAGGAAAATCCGGCAATGACAATTATTTCCGCCGTCATCGCCTGCGGCCTGCTTTCAATCCTTTACGCCATCTGGGCGACACGTTCGGTCCTTGCGGCCGATCAAGGCAATGCACGCATGCAGGAAATCTCCGCGGCTATCCGCGAGGGCGCACAGGCCTATCTGGCGCGTCAGTACACCACCATCGCCATCGTTGGCGTCGTCGTCCTCGTGCTCGCCTGGTGGCTGCTGTCCATCACCGCCGCGATCGGCTTCCTGATCGGTGCAGTGCTTTCGGGCGCCGCCGGCTTCATCGGCATGCATGTCTCCGTTCGCGCCAACGTTCGTACGGCGCAGGCCGCATCGAACAGCCTTGCTGCCGGCCTCGATATCGCGTTCAAATCGGGCGCCATCACCGGCATGCTGGTTGCTGGCCTGGCCTTGCTCGGCGTGTCGATCTACTACCTCATCCTGACCCACTTCATGGGCCTCCAGCCCAATGACCGCATCGTCATCGACTCGCTGGTCTCGCTCGGCTTCGGCGCATCGCTGATCTCGATCTTCGCCCGTCTCGGCGGCGGTATCTTCACCAAGGGCGCTGACGTCGGCGGCGATCTCGTCGGCAAGGTCGAAGCCGGTATTCCCGAAGACGATCCGCGCAACCCGGCCACGATCGCCGACAATGTCGGCGACAATGTCGGCGACTGCGCCGGCATGGCCGCTGACCTGTTCGAAACCTATGCGGTGACCGTCGTCGCCACCATGGTTCTGGCTGCCATCTTCTTTGGCGGCACCGCCGTTCTGGGTGCGGCCATGCTTTATCCGCTCGCCATCTGCGGCGCCTGCATCCTCACCTCGATCGTCGGCACCTTCTTCGTCAAGCTCGGTTCCAATGGCTCGATCATGGGCGCGCTCTACAAGGGCCTGATCGTCACCGGCCTGCTGTCCATCGTCGGCCTCGGCGTCGCCACACAGGTGACGCTCGGCTGGGGCGAGATCGGCACAGTCGCCGGCATGGTCATCACCGGCAAGAACCTGTTCATATGCGGCCTGATCGGCCTCGTGGTGACCGGTCTCATCGTCGTCATCACCGAGTACTACACCGGCACCAACAAGCGCCCGGTCAACTCCATCGCTCAGGCGTCGGTCACCGGTCACGGCACCAACGTCATCCAGGGCCTTGCGGTCTCGCTGGAATCGACGGCGCTGCCGGCGATCGTCATCGTCGGCGGCATCATCTCGACCTATCAGCTTGCCGGCCTCTTCGGTACGGCGATCGCGGTCACGACGATGCTCGGTCTTGCCGGCATGATCGTTGCGCTCGACGCCTTCGGCCCGGTCACCGACAATGCCGGCGGCATTGCCGAAATGGCCGGCCTGCCCAAGGAAGTGCGCCAGTCCACCGACGCGCTCGACGCGGTCGGCAACACCACCAAGGCGGTGACCAAGGGCTACGCCATCGGTTCGGCCGGTCTCGGCGCACTGGTGCTGTTTGCCGCCTACTCGAACGACCTGAAGTTCTTTGCCGCCAATGGCGACAAATATCCCTACTTCCAGGGCATGGGCGAGATCTCCTTCGATCTCTCCAACCCCTACGTCGTCGCCGGCCTGATCTTCGGCGGCTTGATCCCATATCTGTTCGGCGGCATCGCCATGACGGCCGTCGGCCGCGCGGCGGGCGCCATCGTTGAGGAAGTGCGCAAGCAGTTCCGCGAGGATCCGGGCATCATGGCCGGCACCTCGAAGCCGAACTACGCACGCGCGGTCGACCTTCTGACCAAGGCGGCGATCCGCGAGATGATCATCCCGTCGCTGCTGCCGGTGCTGGCACCGCTCGTCGTCTATTTCGGCGTGCTGTTGATCTCGGGCTCGAAGGCGTCCGCCTTTGCAGCGCTGGGTGCCTCGTTGCTCGGCGTCATCGTCAATGGCCTGTTCGTCGCCATCTCGATGACCTCTGGCGGCGGTGCCTGGGACAACGCCAAGAAGTCCTTCGAAGACGGCTTTGTCGACAAGGACGGCGTCAAGCATCTCAAGGGTTCCGAGGCGCACAAGGCTTCGGTGACCGGCGACACGGTCGGCGATCCCTACAAGGACACCGCTGGCCCGGCCGTCAACCCGGCGATCAAGATCACCAACATCGTCGCACTCTTGCTGCTGGCGGTGCTCGCGCACGGCTGATCAAGGCTTCAGCCCGAAAAAACCCGCGGGAGCGATCCCGCGGGTTTTTTGTTGAGGCAAAGCCAAACGATCCTTCAGCGCTCGCTTTCGCTCGGTTTTCGCAATGCGTGCGCTAGCACCTTATGCCGGACCCAGCGTCGTGTTTTCAGTGGTGGCCACTGCAGCATGCCAGTGGCCGTGCCCTGACTGGTGACCCATAACAAAAACCCGCAGGATCGCTCCCGCGGGTTTTTGGTCGCCTGAGATGACGAGGCTTCCGGGAATGGAAGCCGAAGGGAATTAGACGCCGCCGCCGGGAATGCCGGGCGCCAGCTTGCTGGCACCGTTGATGACCTGGCTGAGGAAGTTCTGGTCCTTGCCGCCGGTCGGTGTGGTGCGCGAGATGAAGTCGAACATCTTGCCATCCTTCTTCCCGTAATTGGCGATCTGGGTGACACGGCCATCGGCGCCGAAATAGACAGCCAGCACATGCTGGTCAATGAGCCGTGGCTTGTCGAAGGCGACGTAGCGCTTGCGCGTCTGCGAAATGTAATAGAATGCCTCGTTGTCGAAGGTCGCGGTCGTCGACGGCGTGCCGAGCGCCAGAAGCACCTGCTCGCGGCTCGAACCGACCGGCACCAGGTCGATTGCCTGCTGGTCTATGACGTAACCTTGCGTCAGCGTCTCGCTCGGGCTGAGATCGCCCATCATCTTGGAGGTGTGGCAGGCGGACAGTGCCGAAACGATCATCAGCAGCGAGATCGCGCCGGCGGGCCTGGACGAGAAGGTCGACTTGAAATTCAGCGCGCGCAACAACAACTCCATTAGCTGGCCGCAACTTGCGCTGGGCCGCGAAACCGGTAAACCAGCTTGCTTGCCGATGCAACAAGCCCACTTCAACAAACGGTCCCCAGGAGACCATCCCCAATGTTCCAGCGCTTTTTTGGCCGCGAACGCTACGCCAACCGCGCTATCACCGAGGCGCTTTACGCACAAATCGTGGCGGCGGCGCGGCAGACTGTGTTTTATTCCCACTGGAATGTGCCAGATACGCCGCTTGGCCGTTTCGAGATGCTGTCGCTGCACATGTTCCTGTTCCAGCACAGGTTGCGCGGGGAGAGCGGTGCGGCGCAGGAGGTCGCCCAGGTGCTGATCGACGAGTTCTTCCTCGACGTCGACCATTCGTTGCGGGAATTGGGCATTGGCGACGTTGGCGTGCCCAAACGCATGAAAAAGCTGGCAAAGATGTTTTATGGCCGTACCGCTGCCTATGACGATGCCCTGGAAAGAAACGACCATGACGGGCTGACCGCGGCTCTTGCCCGCAATGTCCGGCCCGACGCGGGCGCCTGGTTGGAAGCATCGCTGCTGGCCAACTATGTTACCGACGCGCGCAGTCATCTGGCCGCGCAGCCATCCGAATCGATTGTCTCCGGCACGCTGACCTTTCCCGCCGCCAAGGAGGTTGAACAATGAAGCATGTTGACCCGCAAAGCCCGGTCTCCTTCCGCGCCAACATTACGCGCCTGCCGCAGAAGGGCCTCCCGCTGGTTATCGAGGCCGATGCCGCACAGCGTGCGGCACTGGCCGAGGAGCACGGGCTGATTTCGGTCGAATCCTATCGCGCCGAGCTTCTGGTGGCGTCGTGGAAGCGCAATGGCGTGAAGATCAGCGGCCGCGTCGAGGCCGACATCACTCAGGCCTGCATCGTCACGCTCGAGCCTGTCGAAGCGCATATCGACGAACCGGTCGAAGCGCTGCTGCTGCCCGAGGATTCCAAGCTCGGACGGCAGGGCTTCGATGGTGGCGGCGAGATCCTGCTCGATGCGGAAGGCCCTGACAGTCCAGAGACATTTTCCGGTGACACGATCGATGTCGGGGCACTCGCCGAACAGTATTTCGGGCTCGCCATCGACCCCTATCCGCGTAAGCAGGGCGCATCGCTCAATGCCGGCAGCGAGACCGAACCGGCGGAGAATGAATTTCAGCAAAAACTGCGATCCTTGCTGGGAAAATCCTGAAAAGCTCGCCCGCGACGGAAAAGTCGGTTGTGCGGCAGCCCAAAACCGTTATTTTCGCCGAACCTTCGCGGTCGCTCAAGCGACCTGCCGCCTAACCGTGAGATAAATACCGCGTGATCAGGATTTCCATCGATGCCATGGGCGGCGATCACGGACCAGCCGTGGTCATTCCAGCGCTCATGACGGTTGCGACCCGTCGTCCCGACATCCGCTTCGTCATCTTCGGGCGTGAGGAGGTCGTGCGCCCGGAGCTTGCCAAATTTCCCAAGCTCGCCGAGATCAGCGAATTCTTCCATTGCGAAATTGCGGTCAGGATGGACGACAAGCCGAGCCAGGCGCTGCGCCACGGCCGCTGGAAGTCATCGATGTGGAAGGCCGTCGAAGCGGTCAAGGCCGGCACGGCCGACGCCTGCATTTCCGCCGGCAACACCGGCGCGCTGATGGCGATGTCGAAATTTTGCCTGCGCACCATGGCCACCATCGATCGCCCGGCGATCGCAGCCCTTTGGCCGACATTGCGCGGCGAAAGCGTGGTGCTGGACGTCGGCGCGACCATTGGGGCCGATGCGCAACAGCTCATTGATTTTGCCATTCTCGGCACCGGCATGGCGCGCTCGGTCTTCGGCATAGCCCGGCCCAGCGTCGGCCTGCTCAATGTCGGCGTCGAGGAGATCAAGGGCCAGGAAGAGGTCAAGGAGGCCGGGCGCATGCTGCGCGAAGCCAACATGGCCTCGATGAACTATCACGGTTTCGTCGAGGGTGACGATATCGGCAAGGGCGTGGTCGACGTCGTCGTCACCGAAGGCTTTGCCGGCAACATCGCGCTGAAGACGGCGGAAGGCACGGTGCGCCAGATCGGTGGCTATCTGCGCGCGGCGATGAGCCGGACTCTGATGGCCAGGATCGGCTACATCTTCGCCAAGGGCGCCTTCGATCGCCTGCGCGAAAAGATGGATGTCGGCCGGTCCAACGGCGGCGTTTTCC
The DNA here is from genome assembly GCF_040322895.1 of Mesorhizobium sp. M0088. Classification (NCBI taxonomy): domain Bacteria; kingdom Pseudomonadati; phylum Pseudomonadota; class Alphaproteobacteria; order Hyphomicrobiales; family Phyllobacteriaceae; genus Mesorhizobium; species Mesorhizobium sp. M0088. The sequence continues at coordinate 50,973 of NZ_JAMYUI010000028.1, read as the reverse complement.
TGGGGTTGAGCGGCATCGTCGTCAAAAGCCATGGCGGTGCTGATTCTGACGGGTTCGCCGCCGCGATCGAACTCGGCTATGACATGGTCCGCAACAACCTCCTCGACCGCATCGAGGCCGATCTGGATCTGTTTCATGCGCGCAACCCGCGTGCCCTGTCATCTAGGAAATCCGACGTCGTCACCGACGCAAAGGAATAGGAAAGAACTTTGATCAGATCAGTCGTGCGCGGCACGGGCGCCGCGCTGCCCCGCCGAATCATGAAGAATGCCGATTTCGAAGGCATGGTCGAGACCTCCGACGAGTGGATCGCCCAGCGTACCGGTATTCGCCAGCGCCATATCGCTGGTGACGACGAGACCACGGCTTCGCTGGGGGAAGCAGCGGCACGTGCCGCACTTGCCAATGCCGGCCTCACGCCCGCCGACATCGATCTGATCGTGCTGGCGACCTCGACGCCCAACAACACATTCCCGGCCACTGCCGTCGAGATCCAGAACCGGCTCGGCATGCATCACGGCTTTGCCTTCGACCTGCAGGCGGTCTGTTCGGGCTTCGTCTATGCCGTGACCACCGCCGATCTCTACATCCGCGGCGGCCTGGCCAAGCGTGTCCTGGTGATCGGTTCGGAAACATTCTCGCGCATCCTCGACTGGAGCGACCGCTCGACCTGTGTGCTATTCGGCGACGGCGCCGGTGCCATGATCCTGGAAGCAGGCGAGGGGACGGGTGCGATCGCCGACCATGGCGTTCTGGCGGCCAGCCTGCGCTCCGACGGCACGCACAAGGACAAGCTTTTCGTCGACGGCGGGCCGTCGACCACGGGTACGGTCGGCCACCTCCGGATGGAGGGCCGCGAAGTCTTCAAGCATGCGGTCGGCATGATCACCGACGTCATCGAGGCGACGTTCGCGCAAGCGGGTATCTCAGCCGATGATCTCGACTGGTTCGTGCCCCACCAGGCCAATAAACGAATTATTGACGCTTCCGCCAAGAAGCTCGGGATAGCTGAGCAAAAGGTGGTGGTTACGGTCGATTTGCACGGTAACACCTCGGCTGCTTCCGTGCCGTTGGCGCTGTCGGTGGCCGTCGCCGACGGCCGCATCAAGAAGGGCGATCTCGTCCTCCTGGAAGCGATGGGTGGCGGCTTCACCTGGGGCGCTGTCCTGGTTCGCTGGTAAGTGCCGAACGGTCCAGTTTCGGTCCTTGACCTTGACGGATCAATTACTTAGGCTCTGCCGTTGTTGTGCCGAATTTTATGTTTTGAGCTGATGGGACGGTCGCATGGGGGGAAAGACACTTACGCGCGCCGACCTTGCCGAGGCAGTTTACCGGAAGGTCGGCCTGTCGCGCACTGAATCGGCCGAACTCGTCGAAGCGGTGCTGGATGAAATCTGCGAAGCCATCGTGCGCGGCGAAACGGTGAAGCTGTCGTCCTTCGCGACATTCCACGTCCGCTCCAAGAACGAACGCATCGGCCGCAATCCCAAGACCGGCGAGGAAGTGCCGATCCTGCCGCGTCGGGTGATGACCTTCAAGTCGTCGAATGTGCTGAAGAGCCGTATCTTGCGCTCCCATCAGAGCGGCAAGGCCAAAAGCGGCAAGTAGTCCTACTGCGCGGTTGAAAACCGTCGCCGCCATGACGCCGGGCTTGAATATTGCTTCATAAACCGCTGAAATAAGCCCCGATTCGGCAGGTAGGCCGGATCATCGTCCAGCGTGAGGATTCGCCCATGGACAAGAGCCCCGACGCCTTTCGTACCATCAGCGAGGTCGCCGAAGATCTCGATCTGCCGCAGCATGTGCTGCGCTTCTGGGAAACGCGTTTCAACCAGATCAAGCCGATGAAGCGCGGCGGCGGCCGTCGTTACTACCGGCCGCAGGATGTCGAGCTGATCAAGGGCATCCGCCACATGCTCTACGACCAGGGCTACACCATCAAGGGCGTGCAGAAGCTGTTGCGCGAGAACGGCAACCATTTCCTGGTTGCCATCGGCAATGGCGACATGGCCGCCGTAGAGGCGATCTCGCAGCGAAAGCAGGCCGATCAGGTGCCGCTGACGCCTGCGGCCCAGCCGCGCGGCATGGACGACGAACTGGTTGGCCAGCCCCGCGTCAAACCCAGCCGCCGCTTTTTCGGCCTGGGCAAGAGCGACGAGGAGGGTCCGGTGCAGCCGGATGCGTCGAAACTCTCGCGCGACAACAGGGCCTTGCTGCAGGAGGCGCTGTTCGACCTCCTGGAATGCAAGCGCCTGCTTGACCAGGTGCGCTGACCGCGGCCCGACGCGACATCGATAGTTCGAAAGCCGGAACCCGTCTTCCGGTGAGGCGTTACGCTTCCTTCTGCAAGTGAAGGAAACATACCAATGGCATCATTTTCGACCCTCTCCGACATCGATCTCGACAGGCAGGTCGCGGCTCTTACCAAGGAACTGGCCAGCTTGAAGAGGGCCGTGGCAAGGCGAGGCGGCGCGTATTACGAGGACGGTCGCGATGCCGCGCTGGACACCTATTCCGATCTTGCCGGGCGCCTGCGCGACGCCATGCCGGCAATCCGTAAACAGGGCAGGGTGATCGAGAGGTCGGCCCGCGACCATCCGGCGGCTGCCGCGGCGGTGGGCCTTGTGGTGCTCGGTCTTGTCGCCAGTCTGCTGTTCAGCCGGCGCTGAATTCTAGAACCCAATCCCAGGGATACGAGCATGAGAAGTGACGGCTCGCCTCAAGGTGATCCGTCATTTTCCTTGCGGTCGGCTATGTCTGTTGTCGCTGGAGGCGCCTCGCACCTCTGTGCCGCCGGCGCAATGCGATTGGTCGAGCCGCCAGAGCCGCTCGATTTCGCTGGCGAACGCCGGATTGGTCGTGGTGCCATACCAGCGCCGGGATAGACGACGACGTCGCGGCGTGGATTTGCGTGAATTGTCGATCCAGTCCGAGATCGAGCCTCGCGGGGCGGAGTAGCCGGCCTTGGACAGGAAGCCAAGGCCGGTCTTCTCGGTGGCGGTCTGCGGTGCTTAGGCCTTGTTTCCGATCACATGGTGGTGGTGGCGGTGATGATGGTGGTGGCGGACATGGTGGCGGTGATGATGGTGGTGACGATGATGCTTGGCCATCGGGGCCGCATCCGCGCTCGTCGCGCCGATGACGGGCACCGTGAAAGCCAATGCAACTGCAAGCCCGAGGGCCGAGAGGAGGGACTTCTTCATGGATGGTTTCCTTTTGTTTCGCGGGCGCATATGGATCGGGGCGATAGCCCGGCCGCCGCGAATGGAATTACGCGCCTGAATTTTTTCGTCAGTATTTCCCGATTGTAGAATTTTGTTTCTGGACTGTTTCTGCCCAATCCAGCCTCCCGCCACCATGCACGGCAAGATCGAGAGAGACGGCCATTGGGCCGCCTGTCCGACTACATCGGTGGCACGACGCCGTTGGTTCCGACCACGACGCGGCTGGCGCTCAGCGCGCCGTCGCTGCCCCGCTCAGCGGTGACGAAGACCGTCGCACCCGGCTTGAGGTCGGTCGGCGTCGCCGGCGCGAAGGTCACGACGGGCGTGGCGTCGGGGATCGAGATCTTCTTGGTCTGGCCATTGTCATAGGTCAGCGTGACGGATCGCCCGCTTATATCGGTAACGTCGGCGACGGTGCCGTTGGTCATCCGGCTGTTTGGCTGCAGGTCCCAGGGACGATCGCCTTCGCCAGTGCCTTTCAGCGCGGCCGGAAAGACCACCACCTCCAGGGCGCCGCTGCCGCCATCCGCTTTCGAAACAGAGGCAATGCCGAGGAAATCGCCCTGCTTGATGTCCTTTGCCGAGGCGTTGGCGACGCCCGAGATCTTCCAGCCAGCCTTGAGCTTGATCGCATCGGTATCGCCCTGGCGCGTTTTCACGGTGAGCAGCGTGGGTTCGAAACTGACCACCGTGCCGCGCACACGCAGCGCGTCTGCGGCCTGGGCGGCGCCTGCGCCGGCGACGGAAAGGCTGGAAATCGTGCCGAGCACGACCATGACTGTCTTCAGGTTCATTGCAAAAAATCCTTCCGGGAACGAACTGGCTGGAACCGGATGGTTTCACGCCAGCGACCCGGAGATAACGAATGGGCGCGGCGAAACTGCCGGCAAAAGGCCGATCAGGCCTTCAAAACAACTTGATCGCGACGTGTGCGCGAGAGGGCCGCGCCAGGCACCCGGTTCACGATCCCGTGACGGCCCTTTTGGCTCTTGGCAAATCGCCGGCGAGAGGGCATCTTCCCGACCGTCTCAGGCAACACTCCTCATTTGATCAAACTCTTTCAGTCATGGAGTTGCCAATGCCCCATAATGCGAAAAGCGAACCCCACTCCGGACCGGCAACCAACGGGAGCGGGCCAGATTACAACACCCTCAGAGCGATGCGGGAGACCCGCGGTTACAGCGTGGAAGAGCTCTCCCTGACATGCGGCCTGGCGGTGGACGAGATTGAGGATATCGAAAGCGGCAGAGTGACCGACCCGTCGAAGCTGCGTCGTATTGTGTCCGCGCTTCACCTTCCCCAGGAGGCTCTGATCACCCCGGCTGCGCCGACGCCGGCGGCGCAAGGTCGATCGCTGGCGTAGATCCGCACCAGGCATTCCAGAGAACCCGCCAAGGTCTCTTGGCGGGTTTCTTTGTACCTGCCGCGGCATTCTGCTTCAGCCTGGGGCTTGCCGATTTGTATGCCGCACGTGCTTATACGCGCGGCGGCCTCGGCTGCTGGACAGCAATATGCCGTCCTTCAAGTTTTTGAACCATGGGTTTTCGACATGAGCCTGGAATCCGTTCGTGCCTTCTTCGACACCCATGCACCCGACATCGACGTCATCGTCACGGAAGCGAGCTCGGCTACGGTGGCATTGGCGGCCGAGGCGCATGGCGTGCTGCCGGCACAGATCGCCAAGACGATCTGCCTGCGCGTCGGCGACCGCACCATGCTGGTGGTGACCAGCGGCATCGCCAGGCTGGACAACCGCAAGTTCAAGGACCAGTTCGGCGGCAAGCCGCGTATGCTCGACGCCACCGAGGTTGTCGAAGCAACCAGCCATCCGGTCGGCGGCGTCTGCCCGTTCGGCCTGCCGGCGCCGCTGCCGGTCTACTGCGACGTGTCGCTGCGTGAATTCGACGAGGTGGTGCCTGCCGCCGGCGCCACCAACGCGGCCGTGCGGATCAGCCCGCAGCGCATGGTTGAGCTGATTGGGGCCGAATGGGTTGATGTGTGCCAAGGGTAGATCAGGCCCAACATAGAATTCTAGCCGACGGTAGAGGACACGTTCTGAGATTTTGCCCCGACTTCGGCCGCCACTGTCGGCGGATGGGACGGCTGATCCGGTGAAGATATTGGCTTAAACACAGGGAACTCATCGTCGGCATAGAATTTTCTCATCGCCGGTCCGACGCCATAGGTCACCTGTTCTCCCAAGGTTACCAAATCTGGAATCATCGACCTGATATTTTTTACGAGGCTTTCAAGTTCCATCTCTAGCGGCGCCAACCGCGACACCTCTTCTTTGGTTAGATCAGAGGTGATGACGCCATCTGCTGACGCGATGTGATGTGTAATATGGCCTTTAACTAGGTCCCTTTTTTCGCTGTAGACCTTAACCGCCTCGACCAAGTTTCGATGTTGCATGAAAAGCGTTACGGCAGATTGCATGAGGTCACTGTCTTTTGCTGCGATAAGGGGCGATAGCTCAGCAGCATCGACATCGTATAGCTGGTAGCTCCCCACGATCGGCAGAATGCGCTTCCAAAGAGGTAGCGAGGTCAGATGCCGATCATTCGCATCAGATAGCGATGATTCTATCGTGCGCTGAATGGCAACGACATCGCTCAAAATCAATGAGGCCTTTACCATCAGGCGAAGCGCGTAAGATTGCTGCTCGGCGTTTCTAGCGCCGATGTCCCTATCCAGAGTTTCCTTCGCTGTCTGCCTCGCGAGCACGAGCGCCACGAAGGCGCTCATACCGGATCCTAAGACGGCCCCGCCGAAGCCACTTAGTAAAGTCGCGTATTCAGCGGTTGACGCTATTCTGTCGGCTAAGAAGGCAAAGATGACCGCTCCCGACATCGCTCCGAAAACGCCGACGGAAACCAACTCAACAACAGAATTTTTGACCGTAACAAGCTTCTGCATCTTCCCCCTCCACTCGGCGGAAACTCTATCATCCCATATGAAAAAATGCCTACGTGACTACCCAGGCAATACCCTTGGTCAGATGTAGGGGTGATCAATGGTCTGAACTATCGGCCCAAGTCCTTGGTTTCTGGTCCGAGCGCCCGAAATCTAGCGGACGACTCTTTGACCGGTGCTCAGGTGCTTGGTGCTTTCGAGAGAGGGGCCTCAGAGGGCACCGATGGCTACGAACACTGCGGAGGTGTTAGCCGGCTCTATCAAGTGCCTCTCCAAAGCGGGTAAAATGAATCGAAAATTTCATGAGCAGAATGTAGAAGCCATAGTTATTGAGCCTGAAGAGACGCTCTTTCTTTGGAGCTTCCGCGAAAGCGCCCAAGGGCTGTGTCGCGACGTCGTCGAATTGCACAATAGCTTCAGGCGTCCGATTTGATTCCGGGAGATAGAATAGCTCTGTTTTCTGCTGGCTCTTTATCGCGCCCAGATGCGTCGCAATTTTCTCGTCCGAGAGCTTCCCAGAGGAACGCAACTGATCAGCGTATCTGGAAAGGGGGACAATGGGAGCGAACACAATGTTTCGCATTCGCAGAGATTTGTTTTCCTCGTCGATATCGCAGCTATTTGAAATTACGATCCCGGCCACCGGGTATCGGTTGGCAGTGGCAAAATCCAACTTTTCAAAGCCATTCCAGCCATCACCTTGGAGCGGCCCCGGTGGGCCTTCCCATTTGGTCGAATAAAAGTTTTGATTGTTCGGGTAGGCTTGGATGCGCTTCCGAAGTTCGTCCTTACTGGCGTCCGTCAGATAGCGCGGAAACACCTTTGCCAGTTCGTCAGCCAACGAACCTGAAGCCCCGGAAACGGTGGATTCCATCGCCATTTAGAGCAAGGTGTAAAAATCAGTTCGTTTGTCATAGAGGGCAGGCAAGAACTCCTCCTCAACGTCAGTCTGAGCCGCAGCGAGTCTGTTGAAAAAGGAGTGTAGGTCAGCCGCAAGAAGTTCATCCGAGTTCGTGGTGTCGCGAACGATCATCCGAGGTGCGTCGCTGGATTCACTTCTTTCGTACTTAACCAGTACCTGCCGCGGAGCAACCTGAGCATGCGCCGAGGTAAAAGGCGTTGCGCATTGAACGAGCGCTGCCAGCAGCGCCACGGCGCTTTGTGAAGTCATGGTTGAGCTGGTCTGGACAGTGTTGGCGGTGAACATCACGGAGTTACTCCCACTTTGGCCCGTAGGCCTGCAATGTCTTGTCGTTCAGCATTCCGAAAAATACGCGCTTCTCACCGGAATGGATCATCTCGATGAGATCCGGAAATTCTTGCCAAAAATTGTCTAGCGAACTCGACAAAATACAGTCCACATCCAATAAAATTCCGCTCAATTTGACATGTGAAATCGCGTCTTGGATTTCGACCATGGCCGAATTCGCGACTTGAATAATGGCGAGGATTCCATCGTCCAAAAGCGTTTCCACTCGTAGGTGGAAACCATCTTCTTTGATCTTAAAATCCCCAACCGTCCCTGACACGTTGAGCGCATCGAAGACAGAATTGCTTCCTGTGCCCTCCAAAACATTGGTGTAGCGGATGGAGCAACGCTCCACTTTCGACACCAATTCAGTGTCTCGGACGGTGCCAAGAACTTCACAAATCAGTTCCTTAAACGCCTTCCAGCCCCAATATGGGCGCACTAGCTCAACGACCAAAGAGCGCTCAGCAAAATTAATGCTCGTACGTTTGCCTACGAGGCTTTTGACGCTCTGGTATTCACTGTTGGGTAGTTGTGCTCGGAGAGCAGGCGGCATTTCCCCAGCCGGTAGAGTGATTACCCGGTCATAACGTCCGCGGAGTTTCGAGAACATCAGTCCAGGCAGAATGTCCGAAATTCCGGTTACGTCCGACGAGAACCGGATCTCAAAAACCGCATTAGCGATTGGATCTTTGTGCAGTGCAACTGGGAGCTTGGTCATTTCAATGTCTGCTCACTAAGTCGCCGATTCGTACCAATGTGCGAGCCTGCCAGAGCAAATGCGCACAACTTCAGTAGCGTCAATCCCGGAAGGCGCCAACTTCATGGAAATCTTGAAATTAGAAATCAACCAAATGAATCAGTTGGAAGTAGGCTTGTTACCCGAACAAATACCCGCGTCGCGAATCCAAGAGTTCTGTCAAAAAGGACTTTGGGGGTAAGTCCTTGATATAATTGGTCGGAGTGGCCGGATTCGAACCGACGACCCCTTGACCCCCAGTCAAGTGCGCTACCGGGCTGCGCTACACTCCGGACCGGTCGCGATGTATCGTGATAACCCGGTGCGGGTCAACCGAATTCCGCGACTTTTATCCCGCTGCGATTGCCGGTGCCGGCGAGCCCTGCAAGGCCGGCCGCAACAGCCGCCGATGGCTGTATTCCAGCGCGATGGCGCCCCAGATCAGGCCGAGCAGCAGGTAGACATGGCGCCAGTGGTCGATGTCGATGAAGGTGCCGAGCCCGATATTGCCGATGAAGGCGACATAGGCGCACAGGAGATAGGGCTGCCACGGCCGGTCGCGCAGCAGGATGCGGAATCCGGCTGCCATCGTCCAAGCGACGAGTGTGAGGAACGACACGAAGCCGAGCCAGCCATAATCCATCAGCATCTTCAGCCAGATGTCGTGGGTGTCTTCACCGAAGATCGTGCCGAAGACCAGCGGACCGATGCCGAACGGATGCTCCATCGCCATCTGGAAGCCGATGCCGTAGCGGGCGAAGCGGCCGAGGCGGGCGGTGTCGTAGCTCTGTTCGAGATGGGCACGGTTGGAGAACATCTCCGACACGCCGGGCAGCTGCAGGATGACGATCATGGCGACGACCAGCAGCGCCAGTGCTGCAATCGTCATCACCACCACGCGCAGCCGGAACTTGCCGCTGGCGCTCTGCAGGAACAGGCAGCCGGTGAGCAGGACGGCCGAGACGGCGAACATGCCCCAGGCGCCGCGCGAGAAGGAGAAGAAGATGCCGGCGGTGATGATCAGCAGCGGTACCGCCAGCAGCGGCATGCGTGTCACCGGTCCGGTCAAAAGCAGATAGAGCAGATAGATGCCGGGCAGCACTAGGAAGGGGCCGAACACGTTCGGGTCCTGGAAGGCGCCGGCGGCACGATCGTATTTGGTGAACATCTCCGCGCCTGGAAAGGCGTGGAAGTAGCCTGCAATGCCAAGCAGCGATGTGGCCACGGCCGAAACCACATAGGCAATGAAGATCAGCCGGTAGAGGTTCGGCTGTACGGCGGTGATCGATGCGAAGAACACCGCGCTGAAGGCGAGAAACAGCGACACGGCGAGGTAGAGCGGCGTGTTGGCAAGGTCCGCCATCTGCGTCATGGAGATCATGCCGCCGATGTTCATCGTCACCAGCAGCACCAGCAGCGGCGTGGCCGCGCGGGAAATCCTCAAGCCGAAAAGCGCCCAGATGGCGATCAGCCCGGCCATGTAGAGCTCATAGGGCGCCGGCTCGCTGATGACGAAGCCGGACAGCAGAATGCCGAGGAAGACCGCGCCCGAGGAAATCAGCGCGACCAGCTTGGCGTTGACCGCCGCGCGCGGCAGATCATGGCTGATCGCGCTCAATAGGCGTTTTCCGTGTTCAAGAGCCGGAGCGGCGTCAGGAACAGGATCCGCAAATCGAACAGCAGCGACCAGTTCTCGATGTAGTAGAGGTCATACTCCGTCCGCATGCGGATCTTTTCGTTGGTGTCCATCTCGCCGCGCCAGCCATTGATCTGCGCCCAGCCGGTGACGCCGGGCTTGACCTTGTGGCGGGCGAAATAGCCGTCGACCACCTCGTTGTAGAGCAGGTTATGCGACTGCGCGGCGATGGCGTGCGGACGCGGGCCGACCAGCGACAACGAACCGAGCAGCGAGTTGAAGAACTGCGGCAGCTCGTCGATCGAGGTCTTGCGGATGAAGCGGCCGACGCGGGTGACGCGAGGATCGTTCTTGGTCACCGTCTGCTTGGCGGTCGGGTCGGCCTTGTCCGTATACATCGAACGGAACTTGTAGACCTCAATGATCTCGTTGTTGAAACCGTGCCGCTTCTGATGGAACAGCACCGGACCCTTGCTGTCGAGCTTGATGGCGATGGCGGTCGCCAGCATCACCGGCGAGAACACGACGATGCCGATCAGGCTGAAGACGATGTCGAAGGCGCGTTTGGCCACAGAATCCCAGTCGTTGATCGGCTTGTCGAAGATGTCGAGCATCGGCACCGCGCCGATGTAGGAATAGGCGCGCGGGCGAAACTGCAACGCGTTGGAATGCGCCGAAAGCCGGATGTCGACCGGCAGCACCCACAGCTTCTTCAGCAGTTGCAGAACGCGCGATTCGGCGGTCAGCGGCAGCGATACGATCAGCATGTCGATGCGGGCGATGCGGGCGAACTCGATCAGTTCCGAAATGGTGCCGAGCTTGGGGTAGCCGGCGACGATGGGCGGTGAGCGCTTGTCGCCGCGATCGTCGAAGATGCCGCAGATGCGGATATCGTTGTAGGGCTGCTTTTCGACCGAGCGGATCAGGATTTCCGCCGCCTTGCCGCCGCCGACGATGACGGCGCGCCGTTCCATGCGGCCATCGCGCGCCCAGGCCCGGATCAGCCTCGACATCACCAGCCTGAGGCCGAAGATGAGAACGAAGCCGACGACGAACCAACTGCCGAACAAAAGGCGCGAATAGTCTTCCGACATCTTCATGACGAACGCCGTCAGCGCCATCAGGGCGAAAGTGCCGGCCCAGACGAGCAGCACGCGGCCGAAATTGGCGATGGGCCGCATCAGGGCGACGATCTGGTAGCAGTCGGTGACGTCGAGCAGCACCACGGCAAGGAACGAGCCCGCTGCCATCGTCACCGGATATTGCCAGGCGAGATAGTTGAAGAACCCGACATAGTGGAAATAGACGGCAAGCCCGGACAGGAACAGCAAGCCGAATTCGACCATGCGCAGGACACCGCTGACCATGATCGGCGACATCGTATCGCGCCTGTACTGCGAGGCGACCTGGCGGGCGACATCGTTCATGCCGCTTGGCGTGTCGCCATCGGCCGGGCCGTCGAATTTACGCACCGCCTCTGCTGAAAAGCGGCGCGCGGGGTCGATCTCGTTCATGAGGGCTTTCCGCAAGCTTCCCCACGGTCATAGCAAAAGAGAGCTAAGAAACCCTTGAAACAACGTATGGCTTTGGAACGGCTTGATCCTGTGCCTACCTGCCGAGCGCGGCGAAATAGGCCTTCTCGACGTCGGCGGCCATCACATCGGCGCCGAAGCGTGCCTTGAGGTTGGCGCCATCGGGCATCAGGTCGCGATAGGCGGCCGGGTCGGCCAGCGCCTGGCTCATCCTGTCGGCGAGCTCGATCGGGTCGGGTCGGATCAGGGCAGGGGAACCGGTGTCGAATATCTCCGGAATGCCGCCGACCGCGGTTGCAATCATCGGCTTTCCCGCGGCAAGCGTTTCCAGGACGATATAGGGCATGGCTTCGGCGCGCGAGGGAACGATGATAAGCGCGGCAAGGGCAAAGGCCTCCCTGGCCGGCATCGGCGGCAGGAAGCGGACATGGCGCTCGAGCCCGAGGCGTTTCACTTGCCCGTGGTAACGCGGAAGGTCGTCGCCGTCGCCGACCATCACCGCGGTCAGCGCGCGGCCGAACCGCGGGCCGGCGAGCGCCAATGCGTCGATGAAGATGTCCGGTCCCTTCAGGTCGCGCATCATGCCGATATAAAGCAGGTCGGCTGCGTCCGGCGCGGTGATCACCGGCTCGAATTCAGTGGCGCGCAGGCCGTTATAGACGAGGGTGTTGGGAATGGGCGGCTCGCCTACCTTGTGGCGATAGGTCCGCCGCTCATAGTCCGAGACAAACAGCAGATAGTCGGTGAAGCGAGCCATGAAGCGCTCGAGCGCGAAGAACAGCTTTCCGGTGGTCGTGTTCTCGTCATAGTGGAGCGAGCCGCCATGCGGCGAATAAAGGCGGGCTACGCGAGACCTTGATACCCGCAACAATGAGCCGAACAGACGGGCATAGGCGCCACCCTTGGCGCCGTGCCCATGCAGTACGTCCGGCCGCAATTCCTTGATGATCCTGTACGTGCGCCAGGCCGAGGCAAGGTCGCCGGGACCGACGTGGCGCTGCATCGGCGTGCGATGAATGCCGAGCGCCAGCAAGTCCTTCATCTGCTCGAACAGATGTTCCTCGAACGTGCCGCCTGTCGTCGAATCGCAGACGATGCCGACGGAATGCCCGGCGGCGACCTGCGCCTCGGCCAGGTCGCGCACATGCCGGAAAATTCCTCCGACGGGTGAGCGAAAGCAATGGACGATCCTGAGCCTGTCCGCCACTTGGTATCTGTCAGAACAGACGTTCGCGGACGTAGACCGTATCGCCCGGCAGCAGCGGGTCGGAGGTGACCACGCGGCCGGTCATCACCTTGCCGTTGATGTCGCGGGTGATGTCGACGCTTTCCTGGTTGGCGCGCGGCGTGAAGCCGCCGGCAATGGCGATCGCCTTCTGCACCGTCAGGCCGGGAACATAGGAATATTGGCCGGCGGCACCCACTTCGCCCATGACGAAGATCGGGCGGTAGCGGTCGATCTCGACCGAAACGTCGGGATCGCGCAGATAGCCTTGCCGCAATTTGTCGGCAATCTCCTTTTCCATTTGCTGCGCGGTGTGGCCGCGCGCTGGTATGGCGCCGACAAGCGGGAAGGAGAGATAGCCGGATTGATCGACGCTGTAGGTGTTGGTCAGCCCGTCCTGCTCGAACACGGTCACGCGGACGCGGTCGCCGGCGCCAAGACGGTAGGGCTGATCGAGCACCTCATGGAAGGCGGCCGGCGTCGGCCGGTAGCTGGAACAGCCAGCCAGCATCGATACGGCAAGCAGCGCGCGAAACAGGGAAGCAGTGCTTTTCATGGCCGGACAGGTACCTTCGACTGGTCGCTGCAACGTCGCAGCAACTCTAGGGATCGAGGTCCGTTATCATCCTGTTAGGGTTAATGGCCGGTAAAGGGAGCGGCCGACACGTGGCGCATCGGCAAGAGTTTTTGTGATTTTTGGCGGTTTTGTTTGTCACCCGCCAGTAAACCCTAACGGAAACTTACCACGATCTTAACGGCTGAGTTACCATAGTTGTTTACGGTGCGTGCTGACCCAGTATCGGAGTAGGGATGCATGTCCGTTCAGTCCGCGGCCGCAGATGTCGATGTCGATCTCAGGCAGCTCTTCGCCAGCCTGGCGAGGAACTGGCTGCGTATAGTCCTCGTCGTCCTGTTGGCAACCGGGCTGGCCTTCGCTTTCGCCTCGCTGGCAACCCGGCACTACAAAGCCGAGACGCAGGTGGAGATCGCGCCGCGCGAATCCATCTACACGCGGCCGGCCAGCAACAACAACGACACCGACAAGCCTATTCTCGACGAACAGGGCGTCGCCACCCAGGTCCAGATCATTTCCTCCAACGAAATCCTCAAGCAGGTCTCGCAAAAGCTCGGTCTGGAAAAACTGCCCGAGTTCAATGAAGCGCTCGACATGTCGGCGCTGAGCCGCGCTCTGGTCCTGGTCGGCTTGAAAAGCGACCCGATGGAAATTCCGACGGAAGAGCGCGTGCTGAAGAAAATGCACGAGAAGCTCAACGTCTATGGCGTCGAGAAGACCCGCATCATTGCCATCGAGTTCTCATCGGAAGATCCCAAGCTCGCGGCCGCCATACCAGACGCTATCGCCGCCGCCTATATAGCGGGGCAAGGGGCGGCCAAGCTCGAATCGAACAGCGCCGCGGCGGACTTCCTGGCGCCGGAAATCGCCGACCTGCAGCGGCAGGTTAAGGATGCCGAGGCGAAGGTCGCCGCTTATCGCGCCCAGTCCGATCTTCTGATGGGTGGCAACAATTCGGTGCTGGCCACCCAGCAGCTTTCAGAACTGTCGAGCGAACTGTCGAAAGTGCGCGCCAACCACGCCGCTGCGGAAGCGACCGCCGACGGTGTGCGCAGGGCGCTGCAGAATGGCGGTTCGCTGGATGCCGTGCCGGAGGTTCTGTCATCGGACCTGATCCAACGCTTGCGTGAGCGACAGGTCGAATTGCGCTCCAACATCGCCGATCTGTCGACGACACTGCTTGGCAATCATCCGCGCATTCGCGCGCTGAAATCGCAACTGTCCGATCTCGACGCGCAGATCCGCAGCGAGGCCCAGAAGATCATGAAAGGCCTGTTGATGCAGGCCGAGACGGCAAAGGCCCGCGAGAACCAGCTTGTCGCCGACGTCAACACGTTGAAGGCCGCTTCGGCGCAGGCCGGCGAACAGCAGGTCGATCTCGACGCACTGCAGCGCGACGCGACCGCCAAGCGACAGCAACTCGAGCTCTACCTGACCAACTACCGCGAAGCGGCATCGCGCCAGGATCGCAACTATCTGCCGGTCGACGCCCGGATCGCCTCGAAGGCTTCTGTTCCCTCCGAGGCCTATTTCCCGAAGGTCGGGCCGATCGTCGGCGCGGCTTTCGCCGCATCGCTGCTGATCATGGCCATCGTGACGCTTCTGCGGGAGCTGTTTTCAGGCCGCGCGATGCGGCCGGCGAGCGGTTCCCGTTTCGAACGGATCGATGAGGTCGCAATGCCCCATGTGGCGCAGGCGCCGGTCGCCAAGCCATTTCTCCGCCAGGAGCCTGCCGTTTTGCAGGACCCCGTCGTTCGCCAGGAGCTGCCTGAACCTGCGGATGAAGCAGATGCGGAGCCCTATGCCGCCGCGATGCCGGCCATGGCCGAGGCGCCGGATGTGGTCGCAATGCCCGCAACTGCGGCGACAGAGCAAACGGCTGTCGAGCCCGAACCGGCGCGTTCCACCTTGGGCGAGATCGATATCGAGAAAGCTGCCGAAAAGCTGATCTCCAGCGGTGCGGCGCGCGCCATATTCGTCTCGCCGGAAGGCGACGAGGCGGCTGCATCCGCGATCCTGGTGGCGCGCGAGGTCGCCGACGCCGGGCTGCGCGTGCTGTTGCTGGACCTCACCGCGTCGGGGGCCGCCTCGCGGCCGATGCTGGACAGCGGCCTTTTCCCGGGCATCACCAACCTGCTCGCTTCGGAAGCGCAGTTCAGCGACGTCATCCACGCCGATCTCTACTCGGACTGTCACGTCATTCCCGTCGGAACCGCCGATCCGGTTCGTGCCATGCGTGCCGCCGACCGGCTGCCGATCATCATGCAGTCGCTGACGACAGCCTACGACCTGGTCGTGGTCGAGTGCGGACCGGCCGACGCGCAAGGCATCGGCCGCCTGACCGGCGATGCCACCGAGGTCTTTCTCTCCATGCTGGAGGCCGACGATGAGGTGACGCAGGCTGCGGTCAAGCTGATCGAGAACGGCTACCCCGACCTGACGCTGGTGACGCCGCTCGGCCACGAACCGCCCGGCAATCCGGTCCCGGGACGGCGCACTGCCGCTGCCTGAGGGAGCCGCGGATCGCTTGGCGGAACCGTTCTGCGGTTCGCCCGATCTATCCCAGTTCAAGCGTCGTTACGCCGAACACCCTTTGCAGGTCCAGTTCCGGGGCAGGACCTTTGTACATGCGCGTGGTGGTGAAGGTCGGCGCAAAGCCGGCCGCATCGAGCGCAGTTATGAAGCCGGTGTTATCGGCGGGGACGTCGATGTGCAGCTCGCCGCCCTCACAGGCACCGGCCAGTCCCTCCAGGAGTTGCAAAGCGGTTTCCATGTCGTCGGCAAACAGCGGGCCGATCTTGAAGCCGGATCGACAGCGGCGCGCCACACCAAAGCCGGTGACGCCGCGCGAACCGATCGCCGCCAGTCCATGATGCGGTTCCTGCAGCCATCCCTGCAGGAAGGCCCATCGTGACGCCGGAAAACAATGGGAGTCATAGGCGACGATGTCGGACAGGAGCTGCTTTGTAATCATCCGCAGCCCATCGTCCCTGACCGCCGGGCCTGCCTTGCGCCCGGTGAAGCGGATGGTCTCGTAGGCCGGTGCGAAGCCCTTGCGCCGGTAATTGGCCTGCTGCTCGGCGACGCCGTCAAGGCCGACGGTCCGGCCAACGAGCCTTTTCATGCCGGCGTCCCACACCGTCTTGCCGTAGCCCATGCCGCGCATGTCAGGCCGGGAGATGTAGAGGCCGATGAAACCGAATTCGCTTCCATAGGCCACGGCCGAAATTGCCGCAGCCATGTCGTCGCCGACAAAGGCGCCGATGAAGCCTTCGGGGTCCGCCGCCTGGAGCATCGCCGGGTCTTCAAGACCTGGGTTCCAGCCTTCCGCGGCCGCCCAGTCGACGAGAAGCCCCAGTTCCTGCAGGGACAGTGTGCGGATGATCGGCTTCATGGCGTCAGCTATCTTCTTCCGAGGGCGCTGCCTGACCGGCGGCTTTGCGGCGCAGCACCTTGGTCAGCTTCCAGATCATCGGGCTGTTCTTGACGAAGGCTTTCAGCCGCGCGCCTTGCCGAAGCGTCAGCGCCAGCATGCGGCCCTTCACGGTCAACGGGACCAGCACTTCGAAATGCCGCGTTTCGATATCGCACCACAGCCGCTTGTAAGGCTCATCTCCGACCGAAAAGTCATAGACCTCGAAACCAGTCTCGCAGGCTTCCTGGATGTTGTCGAAGAACAGGAAGTCGCCGGGGCTGGCGTGCCCGAGATCGTCCTCGGCGATCGCTCCGAATTCGCAGATCAGGCGTTTGCCCGAGCGGCTTGAACCGGTGATGGCGCGCAGCTTGCCGGCAACCGCGAGTCCGTGCAGCACGAACGAAGGCTTGTCCTCGGCAAGCGCCTGCATGAACAGCGCGCGGAAGAAGCCGCGTACCTGCGCGTCGCCAAAAACATTGGCGATGCCCATCTTGCGGAAGCGGAGCTCCTTCATCTCGAAGAAGGCGTCGAGCAGCGTGTCCACCTCGTCGGGGGTGCGGGCCTCAATGCGCCGATAGCTGCCTACGGCCTCGAATTTCCGGATCTGCGACCGGTGCTTCTTGCGTTTGCGTTTGCCGCTGGCGCGGGAAAGCAGCGCATCGAAGCCGCCGGCGAGATCGACGGCCAGCGACAGATTGGGGCTGGAAAAATGGTCAAGCGATGCGAGCGGATTGGCGACGCCGTCGAGATCGGGCAGCAACCGCTCGAGCGCGACCAGATCGATGTCCGGGCGTGCCTTGGCGATGGCCGCCAGCACCGATCGGAGGGCCGGTATATCCGCTTTGGCCAGCCAGTCCGGGTCCGCGGCGACGAAATTGCCGTTGGCGTGGCGCCCACCCATGAAGCGGGCGATCCGGAACGGCCCCTTGGAGGAAACTTCCAGCGCCAGCGAAAAAACCGGTTTGCCCTCGGCACTCAGCGTCGTGACGAGCAGGTCCGGTCGTGTCTCGCCCGCCCAATTCTGGACCCAGGCAGCACTCTGCGCCGGCCCAAACAGAGCCGAGCGGCAGAACTCGGCATAGGCCGCGAGGCCGTCCGTGGACGCCACTGAAATCGACAGGCCGGCATGGTCCCGTGGCAAGGCGCGCGACGATGCCTCGGTCGCCGCAAGCCGATTGCCGTCAAATGACGCAGTTGCGTCAACCATACCTCAATCCTTAGGGCGTATTGATCGCGATTTGGGGGTTCGCATAGGCGCATTCCGTGCTTGGATCAGCCTAGGCGCAAAAGGTGAATGAATGATCGACGGCGGGGAGGCAATCCGGAAACTGGCGCTGAACGTCGCCCGCTATACCGGCCTTGCACCGCTGGCCAAGCCGTTCATCGGCGGCATTGGCGCCATCCTGATGCTGCACCGTGTTACCGCGACGCCGGAAAAGCCGGACAGCGTCAACCGGCATCTGAATATCGCGCCCGGCTTCCTTGACGCCATGATCGCCGACATGAAGGCGCATGGCTATGCCTTCGTCTCCATGGACGAAGCGGTGGAGTGCATCAAGGTGGGCGGCAAAGGCGGTCAGTTTGCCACGATCACCGCCGACGATGCCTATCGCGACAACATGGTCGAGGCGCTGCCGGTGCTCGAGAAGCACGGCGCGCCGATCACCATCTATGTCGCGCCCGGGCTGATCAACGGCACAGCCGACCTGTGGTGGGACGTTGTCGAGGACATCGTCAACGCGCGCGATACCCTCACTCTGACGCGGCCGAACGGTCCCCTGACAATCGATTGCTCGACCCCCGCGAAGAAGCTGCAGGCCAATGCACGCCTGCACGCCTATCTCACCGCCGAAATCCGCGAGGAGGACCTGCAGGCTGTGTTGCGTGACCTAGCTCGCGCAAACGGCATCGACTCCGACGGCCCACGCTTGCGCACATTGATGAACTGGGATGAAATCCGCCGCATCGCCGCGCATCCGCTGGTGACGATCGGCGCCCATACGATCAACCACAGCAATCTGAAGCGGCTTTCCGAAGCCGATGCCCGGCACGAGGTCGGCGCCGTGCGCGCCATGTTGCGGGCCGAACTGGGCGAAGAGCCCCGCCATTTCGCTTATCCCTATGGCTATGCCAGCGCCGTCGGCTGCCGCGAAGTGGGCTTTGCCCGCGACGCAGGCTATACCTCCGCCGTGACGACGCGCCACGGCGTGCTGCGCGCCGAGCATGCCGGGTTCCTGCATGCCTTGCCGCGCATTTCCGTCAACGGCCGCTACCAGAGCCTCGCCCACATCCGCACCATGCTGTCGGGCGTGACGACGCCGCTCGCCAATGCCGGCAAGATGGTCGTCACCATCTGACGCTGGCGGTTTCCCCTAGCGCTTGGCCCTCGGCTCCAGCATCAGCCATTTGATGATGCCCATTGCCGGCAGCACCCAGAGCAGGCCGCTGAGCAGGAAGAAAAGGAAATGCACCCACGGACCCGACTCCGAGAGCCGGGCGACCGCGAAGATCGATGCGACCAGCGCATAGATGATGACCAGCGCCACCAGCAGAAGCATTCCGATCAGCTTTTTCAGGCGCAGGGGCATGGTTGGTCTCCTGATCGAGCATGCCGGAATTTGCACAGGCGGCTTGGCAGGCTCAAGGGGTATTGGCCTCGCATAGGCCTTGAGGCGAAACTGTGCAACCGGTGAGACGCGGCGCGACGGCGTGCCGCGCCGTATGGTCTTGCCAGCACGGGTGCGATGGTCCACCAATCCGCCAAATCAACCTGCCGGGACAAGATCATGGCTGCCATATCAGCTGCCGCGCCATACGTCGCCCGCGACCGCGACCTGCATAACCGGGCGCTGCTGCGCGGCTGGCTCTATGTGGTGCTTCTGGTGCTGTTTGCGCTGGTGCTGGTCGGCGGCGCCACCAGGCTCACCGATTCCGGCCTGTCGATAACGCAGTGGAAGCCGATCCATGGCGTGATCCCGCCGCTCAACGATGCCGAGTGGCAAGAGGAATTCCAGCTCTATCAGCAGATCCCGCAATATGCCGAGCTCAACAAGGGCATGAGCATTGAGGCGTTCAAGTCGATCTTCTGGTGGGAATGGGCGCACCGCATCCTGGCGCGCAGCGTCGGCCTGGTCTTTGCGTTGCCGCTCATGTTCTTCTGGGCGACGCGCCGCATCGAGCGCGGCCTGGGAGCGAAGCTGGTGGGCATTCTGCTGCTTGGCGGCCTGCAAGGCGCCATCGGCTGGTGGATGGTGGCTTCAGGATTGGTCGACCGGGTCTCCGTCAGCCAGTACCGGCTGGCGACCCACCTGACACTCGCCGCGCTGATCTTCACCGCCACCATGGTGGTCGCGCGAGGATTGGCGCCGCATTCCGAACCCGCCGCCGATCGGTCGACGCAGAGGCTGGCCGGCTTCATCGTGCTGCTGGCGCTGATCCAGATCTATCTCGGCGGCCTGGTCGCCGGGCTCGACGCAGGCCTGAGCTACAACACCTGGCCGCTGATGGACGGCAAAATCATCCCGGGCGATCTGCTGATCCTCGAGCCGGCGTGGCGCAACTTCTTCGAGAGTCCGAAGACGGTGCAGTTCATCCATCGGCTCGGCGCCTACACGGTTTTCGCCGTGGCCTTGTGGCACATGATCGCCACGCGCCGGCGGCTGCCTGAAACAACGCATGCGCGGCGCGCGACGCTGCTGTTTCTACTGGTGCTGGTCCAAGCTTCGATCGGCATCGGCACGCTGCTGATGCATGTGCCGCTGCATTTGGCGCTGACCCATCAGGGATTTGCGCTCATCGTCCTGGGGTTTGCAGCCGCCCATTGGCGCGGCACCAAGGGTGCTTATCCCTTGCCGGCGGGAATAGCGCTCAGGGGCTGATCCCGAGCTGGTCTACCGGGTCCGGATCAGAAGCCTGCCCGCACCGCCCGGATCGCCTCGGCGATCGACAATTCGCGGCTCTCCTCGACAGCATTGTCGTCTTCATGGTGCCAGGATGCCGACAGGCACCCATAGGCAATGGCATGATCGAGGATAGCGGGTGGTGTCTGGCCCAGAGTGTTGGCAAAAATCCCGGCCATATCTGCGATCCGCTCAGGGTCGAGGCACAGATCGTCCCGGCCGAGCGGGTTGTAGAGCATGTTCGCGGCGTCGAAGCCGGGGTCGCCGAGAACGCCCTTCGGATCGATAGCCAGCCAGCCGCGCGGTCCGTGCAGGATATTCTCGTGATGCAGATCGCCATGCAGGGGCCTGATATCGTGCGGATCGGCCAGCAGCCGGTCGGCAATAGTGGCGGCCTCGACATAGAGGCTCTCATGGCCGGCGTCGCGATCGGCATTTGCCTTGTTGAACAGGCTGGCGAACCGTTCCCTCAGCGGCTGAAGTTCGGGCGGGAAGGGGTCTTTCCCCTGTGAAAACAGTTTCGCCATCACCTCGGCCGCAATTGCGGTCGCGGCAAAGTCGCCCTGTTCTTCGAGAACCTGCTGAAGCAGCGTTTCACCGGCATATTCCAGCAGCATGCTGTGGCCGTCGCGGCCGAGCAGGCGCACCGCGCCTTCGCCGCGCCGCCAGGCGAGATAATGCTCGCCGCGCAACTCGTCGGCGACATCGTCGAAAGGCTTGAGCGCCTTGACGATCGCCGGCGAGCCGTCTTCGCGCAAAACCTTCCAGATGCGGCTCGAAAAGGTCTCGGCAATGAGTTCGGGCGCGCTGACTTTCCAGCGCGCCGGAAAGGCTGGCGTGTCCATCAGAGGCCGAGCATCAGGTCCATGTTCTGCACGGCGGCACCGGAGGCACCCTTGCCAAGATTGTCATAGACCGCCAGCAGCAGGGCCTGCGCCCGTTTGTCATTGGCAAAGACATAGACCTTCATCCGGTTGGTGCCGTTGTAGACCTCGGGATCGATCTCCGGCATGCGCTCCGAATGCGCATAGGGCGCCACTTCGACCACGCCGCCCTTGATGGCGGCGAAATGGTCGGCAATCGCCGCATGCAGTTCCGCACCGGTCGGCACATGGTCGAGGCCGCCAAGCTGCAACGGCACGACGGTGATCATGCCTTGCGCGAAATTGCCGACCGCCGGCTGCATGATCGGATCATGCGACAGCCTGGCATAGGCCCTCAATTCCGGCACGTGCTTGTGCTGAAGCGTGAGGCCGTAGGGCAGGAATTCCGAGGCTTCCTCGCCCTTGGCGACATAGTCCTCGATCATCGGCCGTCCGCCGCCCGAATAGCCCGAAATGCCGTTGACGGTGATCGGGAAATCCGCCGGCAGCAGGCCTGACGTGACCAGCGGCCGTAGCGTGGCGATCGGTCCCTGCGGCCAGCAGCCTGGGTTGGCGACGCGTTTTGCCGAGGCGATCGCCTTTGCCTGGTCCTTGTCCATCTCGGCGAAACCATACGCCCAGCCTTCCGCCACGCGATGCGCGGTCGACGCATCGATGACCTTGGTGGTGTCGTTGGCGATCAGCGAGACGCTTTCCTTCGCCGCATCGTCGGGCAGGCACAGGATCGCGACATCGGCGGCATTGAGGAACTCGGCGCGTGCGGCCGTTTCCTTGCGGCGTTCGGCGGGAACCGAGATGATTTCCAGGTCGCCGCGATCGGCAAGCAGCGCCCGGATCTGCAGGCCGGTGGTGCCGTGTTCGCCGTCGATGAAGATTTTCGGTTTCATGGGTTGATCAAATTCCCTGATATTCTAGGACTATATGCCGTTGCCGTGATTCACTGCGGCGCCATTGTGGTTGCCGTTGTTCAGCTCTTCAAGCCGGGCCTTTCGCTCCGCCAGCAGGCCGAGATATTGCATGGCCACCATCGAGCCGGCGATCGCCGTTATATCGGCGTGATCATAGGCCGGTGCAACCTCTACGACATCGGCGCCGACAATATCGATCTGGTTGAGCTGACGCAGCGTCGACAGGATCTTCGCCGAGGACGGTCCGCCGGCAACCGGCGTGCCGGTTCCCGGCGCATAGGCCGGGTCGAGGCAGTCGATGTCGAAGGTGAGATAGGTCTTCTTGCCGCCGGTGCGGTCGACGATGGCGTAGGCGATATCGGACGCCCGCATCTCCTCGATTTCATGGCCGTAGAGGATCTTGATGCCGAACGTGTCGGGCGCATGGGTGCGGATGCCGATCTGGATCGAGCGGTCGGGATCGATGATGCCTTCCTTGACGGCGCGGCCGACGAAGGATCCGTGGTCGATGCGCTTGCCGTCGTCCGGCCAGGTGTCCTGATGCGCATCGAACTGCACCAAAGCGAGCGGACCATGGATGGCGGCATGCGCCTTGAGCAGCGGCCAGGTGACGAAATGGTCGCCGCCGAGCGTCAGCAGGAAGGCGCCGGATTTGAGGATCTTCGCCGCTTCGCGCTCGATCGTGCCGGGCGTCTTCTGGTGGTTGCCCGAATCGAGCAGGCAGTCGCCATAGTCGACGACCGCGAGATGCTCGAACAGATCGCGTGAAAACGGATATTGCGGGTCGTTGTCGAGGATCGCCGAGGCGCGACGGATCGCCTGCGGCCCGAAACGGGCGCCAGGCCGGTTGGTGACAGCGGCATCGAAGGGAATACCCCACACCACAGCGTCCGCGCCCTTCACGTCCTTGGTATATTTGCGCCGCATGAACGACAGCGCGCCGGCATAGGTCGGCTCGAACGCGGCGCCCGTTTTGGAACGGGCGGTGAAGGCGTGGTCGATAATGTTGTTCGCCATTACGGATCCTCGTTTTTCATCGGGGTGCAACCACTACAGAACCGGCACGGAAGATGCCAGTCACAGCTTGGGGAGACGAAACGGCGCCGCCCGAGTGCCACGGCAACACAGGATTTGTATCATCATGACGCAGACCGCGTTTCTTAATCCTCCCCGTGCCGCGGTGTCGACCCACAGCGGTACGGTCGCCGGCGAACGCTTTCTGGTCCTCGATTCGTGGCGCGGCATCTGCGCGCTTCTGGTGGCGCTGTTTCACTTCCCGACCGGTTCGACGATTTCGCAAAGCGCCTTCATCGGTTCGTCCTACCTCTTCGTCGATTTCTTCTTCGTTCTTTCGGGCTTCGTCATCGCCAGCAGCTACGGCAATCGGCTGAACCAGCCGGAACAGGTCGCCCGTTTCGCCCTGGTCCGTTTCGGCCGCATCTACCCGCTGCATCTGCTCATGCTCGCCGCCTTTGCCGGCTTCGAATTGCTGCGGCTGATGCTGCCGCAACTGCATGGAACCGGGGCTGCTCCTTTCACCGGTGGTTTCGATCTCAAGAGCCTGCTTGCCAATCTTCTCCTGCTGCAGGGTGTCGGCTTCGAGGATCAATTGACCTGGAATGCGCCAAGCTGGAGCATTTCGGCGGAGTTCTTCGCCTATCTGCTGTTTGCCGGCGTGGTCTTGGTCGCCGGCGCGCGCGCCTGGATATGGTTCGTTGCCGCCGCCGTCACCGCGCCGCTGTTCCTGCTCGGCTTCTCGACCCATCATATGGATGTGTCCTTCGATTTCGGCTTCATCCGCTGCCTGTACGGCTTCTCGCTCGGCGCCCTGCTTGCGTGGTTTCAGCATGATTCCATTGCGGGGGCACGACAGGCCCTCGCCAGGGGCGGCCCGCGGATGGACTGGACCCTTGCCGAGATCGTCATGGTGGCCGTTATCGTGCTTTTCGTCTCGCTGGCGGGCGACAGTGATTTCGGCATCGCGGCACCCCTGGTGTTCGCGCTGGCGCTGTTTCTGTTCGCCCATGAAGGCGGTTGGATCAGCGCCTTGCTGAGAGCGCCGTTCATGCTGACCCTCGGCGCGCTGTCCTACTCGATCTACATGGTCCACATCTTCGTCCAGGCGCGCATGATCAACGTCGCCGGGCTTGTCGAGCGCAAACTCGGCCTCGGCCTGATTGGCGACTTCATGCTGCGCGGCCAGGCTGCCACCGGCTTCGGCGCCGGCTGGGCGGGATCGGTGGCGATCGTCGTCATGCTCGCCGCCACCATTGCCGCCTCCTGGATCACCTGGCGTTTCGTCGAGATGCCGGCCATGGCGTGGTTCCGCCGACTCTCGAAACGCATCTGACGCGAGCATTTTGCGAAAGCTGCTAGCCGGCTTCGTTCACCTAGATGTCACGGGCATCGCCTATCCGGGTTTCGATCCGGCAAGGAGCGATTCTCGATGCGGACCATCTGGCTGAGCCTTCTACTTTACACCGCACTTGCGGTCACCTCCGGCCAAGCCTTAGCCGGCGAAACCCGCGCCAGACAGATCCTCGACCGCTTCGAACATGCCAACCAATGGCGCGACCACGTCATGGTGGCCGCGCATCGCGCCGGCAGCATGCAGGCCGGCAAGACGCTTTATGCGGAAAATTCGATTGCTGCTGTCGAAGGCGCGATCGCGATGGGCGCCGAAATCGTCGAGGTCGACATAAGGCGCTCGAAGGAGGGTGAGTTCGTCGTCATGCATGACAGCTGGCTCGACCGCACCACGACCTGCAAGGGCGAGGCGGTCAAGTACACGCTGGCCGATCTCAAGACATGCCGGCTGGTGATTGAGGGCACCGGCGCCGTCACCAACGAGACGGTTTCGACGCTTCGCGAGATGCTGCTGGCAACCAGGGACAGGATCCTCATCAACCTCGACAACAAGCTCGACGTCGGCGACCTCTCGGGCATGATCGCGGTGGCTCGCGATCTCGGCATGGCCGAGCAGGTTATCGTCAAGGAGAATTTGTGGAACCAGAACCGGATCACCACGGTCCAGGCGGCAATGACCGCTATCGGCGGCGGCTTCCAGTTCATGCCGATCATCGCCGATGACGCGGTGCGTGATGCCGGCTTCGCCCGGACGGTCGGCCATGCCTTTTCGCCGCGCGCAATCGAGCTGATCAACTGGCGGGCAGGCGCCGAGACGCTGACCGAGACCGGCGGACCGTTGTTCAGCATGCGCATGCGCGCGGCCGCGGTCAGGGGTAACTGGCACATCTGGGCCGACACCTACGCCATCGCCAACAAACCGGGCGGCTTCCTGGCCGGCGGCCGCGGCGACGAACTGGCGGTGCAGGCCAGCCTGCCGCGCGAAGTCTGGGGTTTTTGGGCCGATCGCGGCGCCACAATCATCCAGACGGACGAGCCGAAGGCAGCCATCGTATGGCTGACGGCGAATGGTTTTCGCGTCCCTTATGCCAATGAGGCGCGGCCGGCCGAGCCGGCGAATACGGCGAGTATCAACTAGAGGCTCGCCGCTGGAACAGCGATCTCCCCCCTTGAGGGGGAGATGGCCGGCAGGCCAGAGGGGGTCGCTGCGCACAGAGCGCCAACCTTCATCTGCCGCAGGAGGTCGCGCCCGGTCGTGCCGACCCCCTCTGTCGCCTCTGGCGACATCTCCCCCTCAAGGGGGGAGATTGGCGCGCTTTACGCCGCCTTAGCCATCCCATCCAATTCGTTGAGCACATCCCCCGAAAGCTTGAGTTCGGCAGCAGCGAGGTTTTCCCGCAAATGCCCAACCGAAGATGTGCCGGGGATCAGCAGGATGTTGGGCGCGCGGCGCAGCAGCCAGGCGAGCGCGACCTGCATCGGGGTGGCGCCGAGGCGCACTGCGACGTCCGACAGGGTGGAGGATTGCAGTGGATTGAAGCCGCCGAGCGGGAAGAACGGCACATAGGCGATGCCGTCGCGAGCAAGATCGTCGATCAGGGCGTCGTCGCCGCGATGCGCCAGATTGTACTGGTTCTGCACACAGACGATCTCGGTGATCCCACGTCCTTGCGCAATCTGCGCCGACGTCACGTTGCTCAGCCCGATGTGCCTGACCAAGCCCTGTTGTTGAAGCTCCGCCAGCACCGTGAGCGGCGCTTCGATCGATCCCTCGGCGGGACCATGGGTGTCGAACATGACGCGTAGATTGACGACGTCGAGCACCTCGAGCCCGAGATTGCTGAGATTGTCGTGCACCGCCTGGGTCAGCGCTTCGGGAGAAAACGCCGGCAACCACGATCCATCCACGCCGCGCCGGGCGCCGATCTTGGTGACGATGACGAGATCGTCCTTGTAGGGTGCCAGCGCCTCGCGGATCAGCCGGTTGGTGACATGCGGGCCATAGAAGTCGCTGGTATCGATGTGGTCGACCCCTTGCGCAACCGCCTCGCGCAGCACGGCCAATGCAGCGTCATGGTCCCTGGGCGGCCCGAACACGCCGGGACCGGCGAGCTGCATGGCGCCGTAGCCGAGCCGCTTCACGGTATGGCTGCCAAGCTTGAAGGTGGCGGGGGTGAAGGTGCCGGCCTGTTGAATATTGGACATGATTGATCTCCTTTGAGGAGCCAGAGATAGGCGCTGCCCAACCTTGTGATAATCCGGTACAATCCACACAGGCCGTGCGGAATGGCGAACAATGATGGACCTCAGTGATCTGAACGCCTTCGTGGCGGTGGCGCGCGCCGGCGGTTTTCGCGATGGCGCGCGTGCGAGTGGCGGCAGCGCCTCGGGCTTGAGCGAGGCGGTGCGCCGCCTCGAGGCGCAGCTCGGTGTCAGGCTGTTCAATCGCACGACGCGCAGCGTTGTTCCGACCGAGGCGGGCCTCAGCCTTCTGGAGCGGCTCGGCCCGGCGCTGTCGGAGGTGGAGGCGGCGCTGGATGTGGTGAACGGCTTTCGCGACAGGCCGGCGGGTTCGCTGCGTCTCAATGTGCCGGTCAGCGCCGCGCGGCTGATATTGCCGGATATCGTGCCGGGTTTCCTCGCCGCCTATCCCGGCATCCGTCTGGAAGTGATCGCCGATGAGAACTTTGTCGATGTGCTGGCGGCCGGGTGTGACGCCGGCATCCGCTATGACGAGCGGCTGGAGCAGGACATGATCGCGGTGCCGATCGGACCGCGCGTGCAGCGCTTCGCCACCGCTGCCAGCCCTGCCTATCTTGCTCGTCATGGGCGGCCGCAACACCCGAGCGACCTGCTTGGCCACTCTTGCGTGCGCGGGCGCTTTTCCAGCGGTGCGATGCTGCCTTGGGAGTTCGAGCGCGACGGTGAGGTGGTGCGGGTCGATCCGACAGGGCCGCTGATCGTGCGGATCGGCGGCGCGACCGATCTTGCCGTCGATGCGGCCATCGCCGGCACCGGCATCATCGGCCTCTTCGAGGGCTGGCTTCGCCCCTACTTCGAAAGCGGCGCGCTTGAGCCCATTCTCGAACCGTGGTGGCCGAGTTTTCCCGGACCGTTCCTCTATTATCCCGGCCGGCGGCTGGTGCCGGCCCCGCTGCGGGCGTTCATCGACTATATCAAGGGCGGCAAGGCCTGATCTGGCGCCAGGCATGAACTGCGTAGGCGCCATCACCCCACCCGGCGCTCCGCGCCGACCTCCCCATCGAGGGGAGGTAGGGCGCCGCGCTTTTCTTCTACCTCCCCTTGATGGGGAGGTCGCGCCGCAGGCGCGGGTGGGGTGACTGCCGAGCCGTAAACAAAGAGCGCCAAAAAGCAAAAAGGCCGCCCGGAGGCGACCTTTTCGATTGTCTGAAGCAGCGTACGCTTAGCGCTTCGAGAACTGGAACGAACGACGGGCCTTGGCCTTGCCGTACTTCTTGCGCTCGACAACGCGGCTGTCGCGGGTCAGGAAGCCGCCCTTCTTGAGCACGGCGCGCAGCGTCGGCTCGTAGTAGGTCAGCGCCTTGGAGATGCCGTGACGCACGGCGCCCGCCTGGCCGGAGAGACCGCCGCCGACGACGGTCGCGACGATGTCGTACTGGCCGGCGCGGTTGGAGGCGATGATCGGCTGGTTGAGGATCATCTGCAGGACCGGACGCGCGAAATAGGTCGCGAATTCCTTGTCGTTGACGATGATCTTGCCGGAACCCGGCTTCACCCAGACGCGCGCAATGGCGTTCTTGCGCTTGCCGGTGGCATAGGCGCGGCCCGACTTGTCGAGCTTCTGGACGTGGACGGGGGCCGCCGGCTGGGTATTGGTGTTGCCGGTGGCGGCGCCCAGTTCTGCGAGCGAGGAAAGCTCAGCCATCTTATGCGACCTTCTTGTTCTTGGCGTTCAGCTTGGCCACATCGAGCACGACGGGCTGCTGGGCGACATGCGGATGCTCTGCACCTGCATAGACGCGCAGGTTCTTCATCTGGCGACGGCCGAGCGGGCCACGCGGGACCATGCGCTCAACGGCCTTCTCGACGACACGCTCCGGGAAACGACCCTCGAGCAGCTGGCGCGCGGTGCGCTCCTTGATGCCGCCGGGGTGGCCGGTGTGCCAGTAATAGACCTTGTCGGTGAACTTCTTGCCGGTGAACACCACCTTGTCGGCATTGATGACGATGACGTTGTCGCCGTCGTCGACATGCGGGGTGAAGGTCGGCTTGTGCTTGCCGCGAAGATGATTGGCGATGACAGTGGCCAGGCGACCGACGACGAGACCTTCGGCGTCGATCAGGATCCACTTCTTCACCACATCCGCAGGCTTCTGCGAAAAGGTTGTCATGTTTTCTGCTCTCGGTTCTGACCTTCATAAGAGAAGGCGTTTCTTGTTGCTTGGATTGGCGAAAAGCGCTTGCCCGCCGCCAATAACAAAACGGCGGCCTTTGCGGGCCGCTGCTTCGTGAAGGGCTTATAGGCGAGGGTGATGGGGCACGTCAAGGCTGAAGTTGCTAGAGTATTCCTAAAAGGTGATGCAAAAACAATGGGTTATAGGATAGGTATTATAATACCGCGAGAAAAGAACGTTCCGGAGCATGGCCGGAACGTTCTTTGACCGGTCCGGTCTTCAGTTGGCTCTTTCGAGCGAGCGGCGGATCTCTGGCCCAATTTGGTCCATCGCCGCGGCAAGCCAGTCGCAGAGCTCGTCCGGTGAGGTGTCATGAATCCACACCAACCGGCTGCGTCCATTGTTCTCTGCAAAGACCTGCATGGAGGTGTTGTCGTGCGATACCTCTTCTCCTTCCCACGCCCAGACAATGCGGCGTGCCTGTTCGTCGCGGGCTATAAGCCTCTCCCGCACGACGTTGCCGTCGGCGAAGGTCATTTGCCGCAAGTCGGGCTCGATCAACCGGCAATCCACGAAAATATCTGGCGTTGTCAGTCGCGGCCCTTCGGCGAAGTTGCCGACGGTCTGCCAGACC
Source organism: Mesorhizobium sp. M0088 (assembly GCF_040322895.1). NCBI lineage: Bacteria > Pseudomonadati > Pseudomonadota > Alphaproteobacteria > Hyphomicrobiales > Phyllobacteriaceae > Mesorhizobium > Mesorhizobium sp. M0088. Next base: position 21,398 of record NZ_JAMYUI010000028.1, on the reverse strand, counting down.
TTCTCAGGCGATGCGTCGACTATCATTTCCCTGATAACTGATCCCACTTTGGCACCTCTCGTTTAAGAGCAGACAGGTTTGTCTACTAGACAAGTCTGTCTGTATGGCGGAAGAGGGTCGACGTCAAAGGGTATTCGATATGGTGGACCACGCTACTGACATCGGCCGGGCGAGTGCTGCGCGCAGCCGCATACTTGATACAGCCACGAACCTGTTCTACGCCGAGGGCGTGCACGCGGTCGGCATCGACCGGATCATCGCCGAGGCAGGCGCGGCCAAGGCCACTTTCTACAAGTACTTTCCAGCCAAGGACGAACTCGTCCGCGCGTACATTCAGAACCAAAGCCGGCAAGGGAGGGCCATGATCGACAAGATCAGCGCGCGATCGGCGCGGGATTCGATCCTGGCTATCTTTGATCTTGTTGCGGACGCCGCCGCCCAGCCTGGCTACCGCGGCTGCCCGTTTCTGAACGCTGCCGCCGAATATCCCGATCCGAGCCATCCGGTACGGCAGGCGATCGATGAGCATAGGCAATGGAAGCGTGACCTGCTGCGCGGCCTGCTTGTGGCCGACGGCAGTTCGGATTCCGAAACCACCGCCGATATCCTCACCGTTGCCAGCGATGGGCTGCTCATCGCCAGTCACCTCGATAGGCCTGCCAACTTGCGGCGCCTCATTCTTGAGACGGTTCTGCAAATCTTGGGACCGCTGGCGGACAAATAGTTGGCGGTAGGAATTCGGCTAACGCTTTGGCGGGATCGAATAGGTGCCGGTGGCGTGCGCCACCGTGTGTCCGTCCGGGCCGGCAACGATGTCGATGTCGAACACCATCAGGCTCTTTCCCAGCTTCAGGATGCGGCAATGGCCGTCGATCGGTCCGGCCTCGGCCTTGCGCACGAAATTGATGTCGAGGTTGACGGTAACGGAGAGCGCATCAGGCCCGGCATGGCTGAGCACGCAGACATAACCACCGATGTCGGCCAGCGTGAACAGCGAGGGGCCGGACACCGTGCCGCCGGGACGCAAATGCCGCTCGCCGGCATTGAGCCGCACGGTGCAGCCGCCAGGGAACACGTCGATCGCTTCGAAATATTTGAACTGCTCGTTGAGCTGGGGATAGACGGTTTCCATCAGCGCATTGACTTGTTGTGCGGTCAGCACCGGCTTCAAATTGGTTTGGGCGGGCATTTCGGTCTCTCGTTTTTGGCCTACCTGTATGGGCGCGGCGCGGCATTTCTGGCAACCTTCGTCCCTTGGCGCAAGCGATGGGTGTTGGACGAAATCCGATCCGGTATTAGATACTCTGACAGCCCCGAGCGGAATCGCGGAGACATTTCCATGGCCGAAATCCTAGCCATCAAGCCTGCTGCCGTCGACGGTCCGGTTGCCGCAAGACTGGACAAGGGCGTGCTGCGCCTCACGCTCGCCAATCCGCCCGCCAACGCCCTGTCGCTGGCGGTGATGGCGGCGCTGACGGCCGAACTTGAGCGCGCCAAGACCAACAAGGCCGTTCGCGTCATCGTTTTGTCGGCGGCCGGCAAGGTGTTCTGCGCCGGCCATGATCTCAAGGAAATGACGGCGCACCGCACTGACGCCGATCATGGCAAGGCCTTCTTCGCAGAGACGTTTGCCGCTTGTGCGACGCTGATGCAGGCCATCGTGCGCCATCCCGTGCCTGTGATCGCCGAGGTTGACGGCCTTGCCACCGCCGCCGGGCTGCAACTGGTCGCCAGCTGCGATCTGGCGATCGCTTCGCATGAGGCGACCTTCTGCACGCCGGGCGTCAATATCGGGCTGTTCTGCTCGACGCCGATGGTGGCGCTGTCGCGCAACGTTTCGCGCAAGCATGCCATGGAGATGCTGCTGACCGGAGAGACGATCGATGCGGCGACCGCCAAGGAGTTCGGCCTGGTCAACCGCGTCGTGCCGCGCGAATACCTGAATCAGATCGTCACCAAATACGCGCAAACCATTGCTTCCAAATCATCTTTGGTGGTCAAGACCGGCAAGGAAGCCTTTTACGCCCAGGCTGAAATGGGGCTGGCCGACGCCTATGCCTATACCGGCCGGATCATGGTCGAGAACATGCTTGCGCGCGACGCGGAGGAGGGCATCGGCGCCTTCATCGGCAAGCGCAAGCCGGAATGGAAGGACGAGTAAGGAGAACGTCATGGAACCGCGCATCTCCATCATCACCATTGCTACCGATGATCTAGACCGCGCCGTGCGCTTCTACGAAGAGATGGGCTTGAAGCGGCATGCCGGCATCACCGACGGGGTCGCCTTCTTCCAGATGGGCGGCGTCATCCTCGGCCTGTTCCCGCGCGCCAGCGCAGAAGAGGATTCCGGCATCGCCTTCGCCGCGGCGCCATCGGCGGTCTACCTCGCCTACAACACTCGTTCCGACGCCGAAGTCGACGACGTGCTCGCCAGGGCGGAAAAAGCCGGCGGCCGCATCGTCAAGCCGGCCGGCCGGGCCTTTTGGGGCGGCTGGTACGGCTATTTCGCCGACGCCGACGGGCATGTCTGGGAAGTGGCGCACAATCCGGCCTTTCCGATCGCGGAAGACGGCACGATTTCGCTACCCGGCTGATGGCCCATCGCAAGCAGCTGACGCGGCTAAAGGCTCCCTATCTGAAGCGCATCCTGCTCGACGCCGAGCGCGTGGCGGACTGGGAGAAATATCCCTGGAACCTGCCGCTGTTTCGCGGCCATGAGTTCGAGCTCGAATTCACCACGCCGATCACCATCATTGTCGGCGAGAACGGCACCGGCAAATCGACGCTGCTCGAGGCGATCGGCGCACTGGCCGGCTATGACGAAGCCGGCGGCGGCAAGGGATATATGCCAGTCGACCATTCCAGCGCTATCGACAAGAGTGGTGCTGCGTTGGCCAACGCATTCCGTGGTCACTGGCTGCCGAAAGTCACCGCCGGCTGGTTCTTTCGCGCCGAATCCTTCTACTCCGTGGCCCGCTATCTCGATCAGGCAGCGCTGGAGTCCGGCGGGGCGCCGCCGGACTTCCTGTCCTGGTCGCATGGCGAGGGCTTTATCCGATTTTTCGAGGAGCGCTGCCGCAGGCAAGGCATCTACATCCTCGACGAACCCGAGAGCGCACTGTCGCCGACGCGACAGATCGAGCTGCTCAAGATGCTGCGGCGCATGGACCAGTCGGGCACCGCGCAAGTGATCATGGCGACGCATTCGCCGCTGCTGATGGCTTGTCCCGGCGCGCGGCTGTTCCGCATCAGCCGCTTCGGGCTCGACCCGACCGATTTCAGCGATACCGATCATTTTCGCATGATGCGCGACTTCTGTACCGATCCGCAGGCGTTCATGGAGGAAGCGCTGCGGGAGGATGACGCGTGAGCGCCGGCGACGATGATCTCAACTGGCGCGTCGAGCAGGCATGCCGCGAAGGCTGGCCGGCGGCGACCGGTGCGGTCTTTGATGGCTGGCTCCTGCGGCGATCGGGCGGACGGATCCGGCGCACCAATTCGGCCAATCCCTTGCGCGGCCAGCGTGGCGCGCCGGATGCTGTCATCGGCGCCGCCGAGTCCTTCTACATCGGCCACGGCCAGACGCCCTTGTTTCGGGTTCCCGACATCGCCGGCGAGCTCGAAGCCATACTCGACCATCGCGGATACCAGCCGGAAGGCGGCACGATCCATCTCCATGCCGGGATCGGCGACCTGGCTGAAGTCCGCGATGAGCAGGTCACCGTTTCGAAAGTGCCGGGCGAGGACTGGCTCGCGGCGCGGTTCCGCATGGGGACCTTTGACGACGCCGAGTGCCGCATCTTTCGCGAGATGACCGGGCTGATCGTCGGCGACCGGGCGTTCGTATCCTGTGAACGCGACAGCGAAATTGCCGCCTTGGCCTATGGCGTCATCCGCAATGGCCTGCTTGTGGTGGAATCGGTTGAAACCGATGGCCGTTTCAGGCAGCAAGGTCTGGGCCGCAAGACTGTCGGCGGCCTCATCGGCTGGGCGCGGCGGGCAGGGGTTCACGCCGCATGCTTGCAGGTGGTGGTCGACAACACGCCGGCTCGCGCTCTCTATGCCTCGCTTGGGTTCAGCCGTGAACTTTACCGATACCACTACCGCAGGAAGCCGCATGAACCACGATAGCTACGACAACACCTACATCGCCGGCATCCTCAATTCGGTGAAGACCATCGCCATGGTCGGCGCGTCCGCCAACGATGTGCGGCCAAGCTATTTCGTGCTGAAATATCTGCTGGCCAAGGGATTTTCGGTGTTTCCGATCAATCCTGGCCAGGCCGGCAAGGAGATCCTCGGCCGGATGACCTATGCGAGGCTCGCCGATATTCCCGAGCCGATCGACATGGTCGATGTCTTTCGCGCGCCGGCGGCGGTGCCCGGCATCGTCGACGAGGCGTTGCGGCTCGATCCCTTGCCGAAAGTCATCTGGATGCAGCTTGGCGTTCGCCATGACGAGGCCGCCGCGCGCGCCGAGGCCGCCGGCATCAAGGTGGTGATGAACCGCTGCCCCAAGATCGAATACGGCAAGCTGTCCGGCGAGATCGGCTGGACCGGCGTCAATTCCGGTGTGCTGTCGTCGAAGAAGCCGCTGATGCGGTCGGGATTCCAGAGTTTTGGCGTGCGCCAGAAGTAGGACACGTCGCTAAAAGTGCGCGGCGGTTTTGGGATAACGACGTGCACCAAAAGCAAGGCCTGATGCGCAATGCGCCTTGGGCGCAAAATTATTCCTTAGCCCAGTGCATTTTCTCGGGCCTCGGCCGCAGATCGTTCGCCGAAGGGCATTTTCTTCTTTGCATTCGCGCTCATGCTTCGCCAAGAATGCCCGGCGATTTCAAGAGTTTCAAAAGGGAGGTTTTCAGTGACCCGCACGCCAGGTTTCAACACGCTCGCCGTCCATGCCGGTGCCAAGCCCGATCCAGCGACCGGCGCGCGTGCCACGCCGATCTACCAGACGACCTCCTTCGTCTTCGACGATGCCGACCATGCCGCGTCGCTGTTCGGGCTCAAGGCCTTCGGCAACATCTACACCCGCATCATGAATCCGACGCAGGCGGTGCTGGAAGAGCGCATGGCGGCCCTCGAAGGCGGCACGGCGGCACTCGCGGTCGCTTCCGGCCACGCCGCGCAGGTGATCGTATTCCACAATCTGATGCAGCCGGGCGACAATTTCGTTGCCGCCAACAAGCTTTATGGCGGTTCGATCAACCAGTTCGGCCATGCCTTCAAGAATTATGGCTGGGAGGTGCGCTGGGCCGACACCAACGACATCTCGACCTTCGAGAGCCAGATCGACGACAGGACCAAGGCGATCTTCATCGAGAGCCTGGCCAATCCGGGCGGCACTTTCGTTGATATCGAGAAGATCGGCGACATCGCGCGCAAGCATGGCCTGCCGCTGATCGTCGACAACACGCTGGCTTCGCCCTACCTGATCCGTCCGATCGAGCATGGCGCCGACATCGTCGTCCATTCGCTGACCAAGTTCATCGGCGGCCACGGCAATTCGATCGGTGGCGCCATCGTCGACGGCGGCACCTTCGACTGGTCGAAGTCGGGCAAATATCCGATGCTGTCGGAACCGCGTCCCGAATATGGCGGTCTTGTCCTGCACGAAACCTTCGGCAATTTCGCCTTCGCCATTGCCGCGCGCGTGCTCGGCCTGCGCGACCTCGGCCCGGCGATCTCTCCGTTCAACGCCTTTCTCATCCTGACCGGCCTGGAAACTCTGCCGCTGCGCATGCAGCGTCACTGCGATAACGCCGTGACGGTCGCCGCCTGGCTATCCAACCACCCCAAGGTCGCTTCGGTGAACTATCCAGGCCTGCCGACCGACAAGAACAATGCGCTACAGAAGAAATACTCGCCGCAGGGCGCCGGTGCCGTGTTCACCTTCGCGCTGAAGGGCGGCTATGACGCCGGCGTCAAATTCGTCGAGGCGCTCGAGTTGTTCTCGCACCTGGCCAATGTCGGCGACACCAAGTCGCTGGTCATCCACCCGGCCTCGACCACGCACCGCCAGCTTTCCGACGAGCAGAAGGTCAAGGCCGGCGCAGGACCGGACACGGTGCGGCTTTCCATCGGCATCGAGGACGTCAACGACATCGTCGCCGACCTCGAACAGGCGCTAGCCAAGGTCTGACCGATCATGAGCGAGTCAAAATTTCTTGCCATCGGCGTCGACACTGTCGACGCCGAACAGGGCGCGCCGGCGCCGGATCGGCTGATCTCGGGCGATCCCAAATTCCGCACCTGGAATGTCGAGGAGCGCGACGGCGGCCTTTACGCAGGCATCTGGGAATCGACCCCGGGCAAATGGCGCATCGTCTATGACGAATGGGAGTTCTGCCACATCCTGTCCGGCCTGTCGGTGATCGCGGAAGACGGCGGGCAGGCACGCACCGTCAAGGCCGGCGACAGCTTCGTGCTCAGGCCCGGCTTCAAAGGCAGCTGGGAAGTGCTTGAAACGACTCGCAAGGAGTATGTGATCAAGCTCTGATGCATGTCGCCCAAAGTGGCCCGGTTTTGGGAGAACGACATGCATAGAAACAAGGGCCTAAAGCGCGTCGCGTTTTAGGCATCGACGCTGATCAGACGATGCGATCGATATCGCTGTCCGAGAATCCGTAACGCGCCATCATCCGCCGGTGCCAGTCGCTGCCCACCAATTCATCGAGGCAAGCATCGATGCGCCGGAGCAGGGCTGAATTGCCTTTGGCGATCGCGAAGGCACCGGCCGCCGGCTGCTTTTCAATCGGGGGAACCTCGACGAGCCCAAGCGGCATATCGGGCCGCCGGGTCAGATAGCCTCGGTGCGCCATCGCAACGCTGGCGTAGGCGTGCACCGCGCCGCTGGCCACTGCGTCCGCCGCATCCGCCTGCGTTGCAAACGTCCTGACCTGCTCGGATGCGATTCCGTTGTGCAACGCCGTAAGATGCTGAACCTGATCGGTTATGACACCAATCAACGCTGTCCGGTCCTCGGCAATGGATTGGTAGCCGCGAAAGCCACGCGGATTGTGTTTCGCGACCAGCAACCCGTCCTGCAGCGCCCAGATCGGCCGTGTAAAGTCGACAAGCTGCCTGCGCTCTTCGGAGACGAACAGGCCGGTCGTCATGGTCCAACGGCCCTCGACCAATCCCGGCAGCAGTTCAGCGAATTCGGTTTCGATCGGCTTAAAGCTCGCCAATCCGAGCATGTCACCGAGCCTGCGCGCAAGCTCGACGTCACAGCCTGAGACCTCGCCCAATGCACCTGCAAAGCAGAATGGCGGCTCTTCCAGGAAGGCGAATTTCAATTCAGTCATGTCAGGCAAGCCGGCGCCATCCTATTTCCCCGGGACAGTCTGAGGTAGCCCCGGCTTGTGGCCGTCAGAGGCCGACGGCGAGCGTTTCCAGCCCATGGAAGTGGTAAGTGTCGCGGAAGCGCGCCTCTTCGGCAAGATGCAGCTTCGGATGCCGTTCGAACAAGGTTTTCAGCGACACCTGCAATTCGAGCCGGGCGAGCGGCGCGCCGATGCAGAAATGGATACCGGCGCCGAAGGAGACGTTCTTCTGGTCGGCACGGTCGGGCCAGAAGGCGAGGGGATCGGCGAAGGCGCGTGGGTCATGATTGGCCATGCCCAGCAGCAGCCCGATCGTCTGGCCCGGCTGCACGACGATGCCGGGCGCGACCTCGATCTCCTGATAGGCATAGCGCGCGAACATGTGCAGCGGCGCGTCGAAGCGCAGGCATTCCTCGACCGTTGCCGCGGTCGCCTCGGGCGAACCGAAGAAGCGGCTGACATCGCCGCCTTGCAAAAGGATCGAGCGGACGGCATTGCCGGTCTGATGCACGGTCGCTTCATGGCCGGCATTGAGCAGCAGGATCGCCGAGGACACCATCTCGTCCTCCGACAGCCTCTCACCGTCCTCCTGCGCCGAGATCAGCAGCGACAACAGGTCGTCGCCGGGATCTCGGCGTCGCTCGGTGACGTAGCCACGGAGGAAATCCGCAAATTCGCGGGCGGCGCGGTTGGCCGTCTCCTCGATCGCGCGTGTGCGGCCATGCATGTACATGGCGACCATCTGGTGCGACCAGTCGAGCAGTTGCGGCCCCATTTCGACCGGGACGCCGAGCATTTCGGCAATGATGGTGATCGGCAAGGGCGCCGCGAAAGCAGGCAACAGGTCGACCGTCTTGCCTGGTTCGAAACGGTCGATCAACTCGTTGGCCAAAGCCTCGACACGCGGCCGCAGCCGTTCGACCTGGCGCGAGACGAAGGCCCGGTTGACCAGTGTTCTCAGCCGCGTGTGCACCGGCGGCTCCAGTTCCAGCATCGAATTGGCTTCGACGCCGTCGAAGGCCCTGAGATGGCTGCGATCCTGTCCAATGCCGCGGCTGTCTGGAATGCCGGCCGGGTTCTGGCGGCCGAAGCGGCGATCGCGCAGCAGCCGGTTGACGTCGTCGAAACCGCCAAAGCACCAGAAGCCGAATTCTTCCCAGAAGAATGCATTCGATACGCCGTGCAGGAAAGCATAGGCATCATAAGGGTTTTGGAAAAAAGCCGGCTCGTGCGGGTCAAGCCGCAGATGTCGAGTGGTTGGATCAAAGGCCAGGGCGGGAAGCGTCAATTTGCTCATGCCAGACCAATAGCGCGGCTTGCCAGCCTGGTTCCAGACCGTATGTTGGCGCCCGCAATCCAATACGTTGAGCCAGCCGACCGGCTGCGGAAAGTCTGATTTGATGAAGGTGATCGTTGTCGGCGCGGGTATTGCCGGTCTCTCGACGGCGTGGTCGCTGGTCAAGGCCGGCCACAGCGTTTCGATCGTCGAGCAAGGGCCGATCCCAAACCCGATGGCCGCGTCGGGCGACCATCATCGCATCATCCGCCGCGCCTACCGCGCGGGGACCGGCTATGGCCGGCTGATCACCGAAGCCTACCAGGCCTGGGACGAGATGTGGGCCGATCTCGGCGAAAGCCACCTCGATCCCAGAGGATTTGTCTGCATTTCGCGCGAGCCGGGCGACGAGGCCGAGGAATATCGCGAGGGCCTGGAAGAAGGCAATTTTCCGTTCGAATTGCTGGAGCCGGATGCAGCCGTGAAGCGCTGGCCGTTCCTGGAAGCCGGGTCGTTCCGCTACGCCTATTTCTCAACCGAAGGCGGCGCCCTGCATTGCCGCAAGATCGCGTCCGGCCTGGCAAAGTGGCTGCGCGCCAACGGCGCCAATGTCTACGAAAATAGCAAGGTCGTCGAAGTCGACGCCGAAGCCGGCCACATCGTGCTCGAAAGCGGTGAGACCATGCAGGCCGACCGCATCGTTGTCGCCGCCGGCGCCTGGGTGCTGAAACTGTTTCCGGAGCTGGACGGCGAGCTGAAGACCTATCGAACCGCACTTGCCTATGTCGAACCGCCCGCCGATCTCGAGGCGGCCTGGCAGGCGGCACCGGTCGTCCTCGATGTCGGCGGCGCGATCGACGGCTATGTGATCCCGCCCTCCGGCGGCGCCGGCATGAAATTCGGGTCCGGGCGGCACAGGGTGCCGACCAGCGACGCCGATTGGAACCGTCAGCCGGTGGCGGGGGAGGGCGAGGCGATCCGCAACCTGTTTTCGCCGCCGATCGACCGCATCGAGGACTATCGTGTGACCGAGGTCGTCACCTGCGCCTACACTTTCACATCAGACGAAAAATTCATGGCGCATGAAAAGGGCAAATGCCTTGTTGTCTCGGCATGCTCCGGTCACGGCTACAAGTTCGGCGCGGCGGTCGGCAGGCGCGTTGCCGCTGCTGTCGGCGATGGGGATATTGCCGGCTTGAAGGCATGGCTGCGGGCGGAGGTCGCCTGAGCGCCGCCGGGGGTGACCTAATTCTGGCAATGCCTGGGAATATGCACCCGCCGCCAGCCCGATGAACCCTCGCGAACCAGCACACGACGCGCGACGGTCTGGTAGGAGGCGGGAACATCGATGATGCGCCTTTGCTCCGGCCGCACCAGCACCTCCTGGGCGATCCTGTCGTATTGTGCGGGGATGACCACGCGCCGCGTGCGTTCGGGCCGGATCACCACGGTTTTGGCAACACGTTCGTAGCGCGCCTTGTGCCAGACCTTGCACAGCACCTTGCGGCCATGGATGACGCGCCATTCCCAGGAATAGCCGCCGCCATCGATCCGGACCGTGCGGTAGACGGTGCGGGTGACGGCCGGCACGATCTGGTAGGTCACTTGCGCCGGAACGGTCATCACGACGCGCTCGCGCGTGCCATAGATGGGGGCGATATAGTCGACCTGCTGACCGGGCGGACTGATCATCACGTCTTCATAGACCGTGTCGTAGACGGCCGGACTGCGGACCGGCTCATAACATTCGACGGCGCGGCCGCCGGCCGCCGTCTGCGAAATCGTGCCGAGCATGGTCAGGCCGGCGATGGTGAAGCATGCGGTTTTCCCGGGCATGACACTTCCCCTGTTGAACTCTACGCATAAGTTCAACGTTGAATTGTAGAGGAAGCCGTCTCGGAAAAAAGCGGTTTCGGCGCATTTCGTTAAGTGACGCGGTTAAGAAACTGCTACCTTGCGCGGCCGGCCATGCGGCTCCGGACCCGCGGAAGCATCCGCCGGCCCGAATCCTTGGTCAGAAAGCTTGATTCGACTTACCCAGATGGCTAGGAGGGGTCGGCCTTGCACAAGGATGAGCCGGCATCCTATTTACGGAATAACGATCCAGAACCGATTCTGCCCGATCTGCCGGCATTCCCGGCGCCGGAATCCCACCGCGAGATAAGAGATATCTGATGAAGAACCCCGTCGAAACCTACATGAACCTCGTTCCGATGGTGGTCGAACAGACCAATCGCGGCGAGCGGGCCTACGACATTTTCTCGCGCCTCCTCAAGGAGCGCATCATTTTCATCACCGGTCCGGTCGAGGACGGCATGGCGACGCTGGTCTGCGCGCAGCTTTTGTTCCTCGAAGCCGAGAATCCGAAGAAGGAAATCAACCTCTACATCAATTCGCCGGGCGGCGTCGTCACCTCGGGCATGGCGATCTACGACACCATGCAGTTCATCAAGCCGGCCGTGTCGACGCTCTGCATCGGCCAGGCGGCTTCGATGGGTTCGCTGCTCCTGACCGCAGGTCACAAGGACATGCGCTTTGCCACGCCGAACGCCCGCATCATGGTTCACCAGCCTTCCGGCGGCTTCCAGGGCCAGGCGTCCGACATCGAGCGCCATGCCCTGGATATCATCAAGCTGAAGCGTCGCCTCAACGAGGTCTACGTCAAGCACACCGGCAAGAGCTACGAAGAGATCGAGAAAACGCTCGACCGCGACCATTTCATGACCGCCGACGAAGCCAAGGATTTCGGCCTCATCGACAAGGTCATTTCGTCGCGCGAGGCGGCCGAAGGGGCGCTGGCATAAAGGCAAGTTGGCAGTTGGATGGCACCATCACGCGCTTTTGGCGCGTCTTGCGGCATTTCGGCCACAATTGGCTGTTCCCTCGGGGGACAGGATTGCCTACGTTAAGGCTATGTTGAGTTTCGGCGGCTTAGCTTTATGCGGGGTTGTCGCGAATCATTGCCACGTTTTCTGATTTGTGTTTCGTACGGAATGCGTTGCGGGAGCCGGGACACACTGGCGGCGGCGGATTCCCGCGATAGATAGAGTATGCGCCCTTTCAGCCAGACCATCGGCGGGCGGCCATGAAAGGACATGAAAATGAGCAAGGTCGGCAACAACAGCGGCGATTCCAAGAACACGCTTTACTGCTCGTTTTGCGGCAAAAGCCAGCACGAAGTGCGCAAGCTGATCGCCGGTCCGACGGTCTTCATCTGCGACGAGTGCGTCGAACTCTGCATGGACATCATCCGTGAAGAGAACAAGACCTCGATGGTGAAGTCGCGCGAAGGCGTGCCGACACCGCAGGAGATCCTCAAGGTTCTCGACGACTATGTCATCGGTCAGCCCTACGCCAAGCGCGTGCTGTCGGTGGCGGTCCACAATCACTACAAGCGCCTCGCGCATGCCGGCAAGAACAACGATGTCGAACTGGCGAAGTCCAACATCCTGCTGATCGGTCCGACCGGTTGCGGCAAGACGCTGCTCGCGCAGACGCTGGCCCGCATCATCGACGTGCCCTTCACCATGGCTGACGCGACGACGCTGACCGAAGCCGGTTATGTCGGCGAGGACGTCGAGAACATCATCCTGAAGCTGCTGCAGTCGGCTGACTACAATGTCGAGCGGGCCCAGCGCGGCATCGTCTACATCGACGAAATCGACAAGATTTCGCGCAAGTCGGACAATCCCTCGATCACCCGCGACGTGTCGGGCGAGGGCGTGCAGCAGGCGCTCCTGAAGATCATGGAAGGCACCGTCGCCTCCGTGCCGCCGCAAGGCGGCAGGAAGCACCCGCAGCAGGAGTTCCTGCAGGTCGATACAGCCAACATCCTGTTCATCTGCGGCGGCGCCTTCGCCGGGCTGGACAAGATCATCTCGGATCGCGGCCGCAAGACCTCGATCGGTTTCGGCGCGGTCGTCGCTTCGCCCGAGGATCGCCGCACTGGCGATGTCTTCCGCCTGGTCGAGCCCGAGGATCTGTTGAAGTTCGGTCTTATCCCCGAATTTGTCGGCCGTCTGCCGGTTCTGGCGACGCTGGAAGACCTCGACGAACCGGCGCTGATCCAGATCCTGACCGAGCCGAAGAACGCGCTGGTCAAGCAGTATCAGCGGCTGTTCGAGATGGAGAATGTCGACCTGACCTTCCACGAGAACGCTCTTTCGGCGATCGCCAAGCGCGCCATCGAGCGCAAGACCGGCGCGCGCGGCCTGCGTTCGATCATGGAGGCGATCCTGCTCGACACGATGTTCGAGCTTCCCGCGCTCGAGGGCGTGCGCGAAGTGGTGATTTCGGAGGAGGTGGTGACCGGCAGTGCCCGGCCGCTCTACATCTACTCCGAGCAGAAGGAAAAGAAGGGCAATGTCAGCGCCTGACATGATGAGCCCGCAGCGAAATTCTGAAACGGCGCCGCAAGGCGCCGTTTTGCTGTCACACAGGGCTTTTGCGCGGCGTACGGCTTGGCGTCGCAAATGTGTCACTCGCGGACGGGTTGGAAGTGCGGATTTGGACACGCCCCTTGATCTTTGGGGGTCGTGCATCCAACTAACTGGAGAAGGCCGAGGTGCCCGATTTCTGTGCTGTAAAACTCCCGTCATAAACGGTGGTAGGCGGAACGATCCCCGGTCGTTAATATAAGATTCGCGGTTGGCTGATTGGCGGCCGCGACATGAAAGGTTGGACAATGGCCAAAGTATCCAAGGCACCCAGCGACGGCGTCTTCGCAGTTCTCCCACTGCGCGACATCGTGGTGTTCCCGCACATGATCGTGCCGCTCTTCGTCGGGCGTGAGAAGTCGATCAAGGCGCTGGAAGAGGTGATGGGTCAGGAAAAGCAGATCCTGCTTGCCACCCAGATGAATGCCGCCGACGACGATCCCGAGCCCGATGCCATCTTCGACATCGGCACGCTCGCCAATGTGCTGCAATTGCTCAAGCTGCCCGACGGCACCGTCAAGGTTCTGGTCGAAGGCGCTTCGCGTGCGAAAATCGTCTCGTTCACCGACCGTCCCGACTTCCACGAGGCCCGCGCCGCGGCGCTGGTCGAGCCGGACGAGGAAGAGGTCGAGGTTGAGGCGCTGGCGCGTTCGGTCGTCACCGACTTCGAGAACTACGTCAAGCTGAACAAGAAGATCTCGCCCGAAGTGGTGGGTGCAGCCAGCCAGATCGACGACTATTCCAAGCTCGCCGACACGGTCGCCTCGCATCTCGCCATCAAAATCCCTGAGAAGCAGGAAATGCTGGCCACGCTCTCGGTCAAGGAGCGGCTGGAAAAGGCTATGGGCTTCATGGAAGCCGAAATCTCCGTCCTGCAGGTGGAGAAGCGCATCCGCTCGCGCGTCAAGCGCCAGATGGAGAAGACGCAGCGCGAATACTACCTCAACGAGCAGATGAAGGCGATCCAGAAGGAGCTCGGCGAGGGCGAGGACGGCCGCGACGAGGCCGCCGAGATCGAGGCGCGCATCAAGAAGACCAAGCTCTCCAAGGAGGCCCGCGAAAAGGCGGAAGCCGAGTTGAAGAAGCTCCGGACGATGTCGCCGATGTCGGCTGAATCGACCGTCGTGCGCAACTACCTCGACTGGATCCTGTCGATCCCGTGGGGCAAGAACTCCAAGGTCAAGCAGGACCTGGCGTTCGCGCAGAACGTGCTCGACACTGATCATTTCGGCCTCGACAAGGTCAAGGAGCGCATTGTCGAGTATCTCGCCGTGCAAAGCCGCCAGAAGAAGCTGAAGGGGCCGATCCTGTGCCTCGTCGGCCCTCCCGGCGTCGGCAAGACCTCGCTCGGCAAGTCGATCGCCAAGGCGACTGGTCGCGAATTCATCCGCATGGCGCTTGGCGGCGTGCGTGACGAGGCCGAGATCCGTGGTCACCGGCGCACCTATATCGGCTCGATGCCCGGCAAGGTCATCCAGTCGATGAAGAAGGCCAAGAAGTCCAACCCGCTCTTCCTGCTCGACGAGATCGACAAGATGGGCCAGGACTTCCGTGGCGATCCGTCATCGGCGTTGCTTGAGGTCCTCGATCCGGAACAGAACTCGACGTTCATGGACCATTACCTCGAGGTCGAATACGACCTGTCGAGCGTCATGTTTGTGACGACGGCGAACACGCTGAACATCCCGGCGCCCTTGATGGACCGCATGGAGATCATCCGTATCGCCGGCTACACCGAGGACGAGAAGATCGAGATCGCCAAGCGGCACCTGATGCCGAAGGTGATCCGCGATCACGCGCTGCAGCCGAAGGAGTTTTCCGTCGGTGAGGACGCGATCCGCGCCATCGTCCAGACCTACACCCGCGAAGCGGGCGTCAGGAGCCTGGAGCGCGAGCTGATGAAGCTCGGGCGCAAGGCGGTGACCGAGATCCTGAAGACGAAGAAGAAGACGGTGAGCATCACGGCGGAGAACCTCTCCGATTACCTTGGTGTGCAGCGCTACCGCTTCGGCCAGGTCGAGGCTGACGATCAGGTCGGTGTCGTTACAGGTCTTGCCTGGACGGAAGTCGGCGGCGAACTGCTGACGGTCGAAGGCGTCATGATGCCCGGCAAGGGCCGCATGACGGTGACCGGCAACCTGCGCGACGTGATGAAGGAATCGATTTCGGCGGCGGCCTCGTATGTCCGCTCGCGCGCCGTCGATTTCGGCATCGAGCCGCCGCTGTTCGACAAGCGCGACATCCACGTGCACTTGCCGGAAGGCGCCACGCCGAAGGACGGCCCGTCTGCGGGTGCTGCCATGGCGACAGCCATTGTGTCGGTACTGACGGGTATTCCGGTCCGGGCGGATGTGGCGATGACCGGTGAGATAACGCTTCGCGGCCGCATCTTGCCGATCGGCGGGCTCAAGGAGAAGCTGCTCGCCGCGCTGCGCGGCGGCATCAAGAAGGTGCTGATCCCGGAAGACAATGCCAAGGATCTGGCGGAGATCCCGGACAACGTGAAGAACGGCATGGAGATCATTCCGGTCTCACGTGTCGGCGAGGTGTTGCGCCACGCGCTGGTGCGTATGCCGGAGCCGATCGAATGGGTCGAACCGGTCAATCCGCCGGCCTCGACAGACAGTGCCGACGACGCTGGAAAGTCCCTGGCGCATTAGAGCGCCGGGCGTCCATCTGGACGCACAAAGGACGCTCTAACGCTCGGACTTGCGCATGGCCCTTTCCGAAAACCGGCTACGGTTTTCGAGGCTATGCGTTGGTTTTCGTCAAGGTTGCAGCGCACAAACGGAGAGCCGGGCCTAGAGCCCGGCTTTTTCATGTGAAAAACCCAGCATTTCCGGGCTTTTTCCGCTTTTTTCCTGCCTTTTCGACTTGGTTGCGGGAGCGCTTCTTTCTAAAGTCCGTTTCCTGCCGGATGAGTCGATAGTTCCGGTGTTCTCATGGAAGGGAATTTTTATGAACAAGAACGAACTGGTGTCTGCTGTCGCCGACGCCGCGAGCATTTCGAAGGGTGACGCGCAGTCGGCGGTCGATGCGGTATTTTCCGTGATCACCGGCGAACTGAAGAAGGGCGGCGATGTCCGGCTTGTCGGCTTTGGCAATTTCTCCGTGTCAAAGCGTGCGGCGTCGACCGGCCGCAATCCTCAGACCGGCGCCGAAGTGAAGATCCCGGCGCGCACCGTGCCGAAGTTCTCGGCCGGCAAAGGCCTCAAGGACGCAGTCAACTAAGCGTTTTTTCTTTTCAGAGACCTCAGAAAAGCCGGGCTTGCCCGGCTTTTCATTTTGGCGCCCGACGCGGGTACATGCGACCAGAAAAGCCGGGCTTGCCCGGCTTTTCATTTTTTATAGCCTACGCAGGTACACGCGACCAGAAAAGCCGGGCTTGCCCGGCTTTTCATTTTTGTGCCCGACGCTGACGCGACGGCGGCCGGCTTACGCGGTCGGCGCCTCGGTGCGCATAAGACCTTCCTTCTTGAGATCGGCCCAAAGCGCTGGGGGCAGTTTCGCATCGAGCAGCGAGCGATTGCTCTCGACCTCGCTCGGCCGCTGGCCACCGGGGATCACCGAGACGACCGAGGGGTGCAGCAGCGGGAATTGCAGGGCGGCCTCGATCAGCCTGACACCATGACGCTTGCAGACGTTTTCGATCCCGGCGACCCGATCGAGTATGTCCTTCGGCGCTTCCGAGTAGTTGTAGTAGGCGCCGGGCTTCGGTCCGGTCGCCAGGATGCCGGAGTTGTAGGGGCCGCCGAGAACGATGCCGATGCCGCGTGCCTGGCAGAGCGGCAGGAAGAACGTCAGCGCCTCCTGTTCCAGGAGCGTATAGCGTCCGGCCAGCAGGAACAGGTCGAAGTCGCCGCGCTCGGCCAGCGTCTGCGCGACCTGCCACTCATTGATGCCGCCACCGAACGCCTTGATCACGCCCTGGTCGCGCAGCGACAGCAAGCCGTAATAGCCCGAGCGCATGAACTCCTCGATGCGCCGGTCGGAGGCTTCCTTGCTGCCATGCGTGAAGATGTCGACATCGTGGACGAAGAGGATGTCGATCCGGTCGACGCCGAGGCGCTCAAGCGAGGCCTCGAACGAGCGCATGACACCGTCATAGCTGTAGTCGTACACTTCGCGGCGCGACGGCGTGTCGAAGAACTTGCCGATGCCGGTGCGCTCTTCGGGCGGGCAGGCGCGCATGATGCGGCCGACCTTGCTCGACAGCACATAGTCGTCGCGCTTCTTGCCGCGCAGGAACGGGTTGAGCCGCGTTTCCGAGAGGCCGAGCCCATAGAGCGGCGCGGTGTCGTAGTAGCGGCAGCCGGTCGCCCACGCGGCCTCCAGCGTGGCGTTGGCGTCCTCGTCGGAGACGGCACGGTAGAGGTTGCCGAGCGGCGCCGCGCCGAAGCCGAGCTCGGTGAAACTGATGCCGCCATTGCCGATGCGGTCGAAATGCCGTGTCTTCATATGCTGCTGCTTGCCTCGCCTGATTTGTCTGACATGACACTATCACGCCTGTGATCAGGCAAAAGCATCGCTGCGCGTTGGACACGCATTTTCGCGGTTGCTAGCATGAACGAAATCAAGCTGTTCGTGGCAGCAATGGCGGCAAATCCCAGGGGTGATTTTTGATGGCAGGATCGCGGTGAGCGACAAGAGCAAAAGCCTGTTCGAGACCGCGCTTGAGGAACTCGGCGGCGTGCTGGCCCGCATCGACGAAAGCCGGATCGACGCCGCCTGCAAAATGCTGGCCGGCGCGCGACAGATCGTCGTCTATGGCTGCGGCCGCGAGGCCTTGCAGGTCAAGGGTTTTGCCATGCGGCTCTATCATTTGGGCCTGCCGGTGTCCGTGGTCGGCGACATGAACACACCGCCGCTGGGGCAGGGCGATGTCTTCCTGGTCAGCTCCGGGCCGGGAGAGACCTCGACCGTGCTGACCCTGATGCAGGTCGCGCACGATGCCGGCGCGACCAACCTCCTGCTGACCGCCCAGGCCGAAGGCAGCGCGGCAAGGCTTGCCGACTTCACCCTGCTCATTCCCGCGCAGACCATGGCCAACGATCAGGGGGCGCAGAAGACATCGGTGCTGCCGATGGGCTCGGTGTTCGAAGGCGCGCTGTTCCTGCTGTTCGAGGTGATGGTGCTGAAGCTCAGGGAATTGATCGGAGCGTCGCCCGAAGCCATGCGCGCCCGCCACACCAACATGGAATAGATCATGCGCTACGAACTGATGCTGCCACACCAGATCCGCAGGGCGATCGCCGAGAATTGGCCGGTCGCTCTGCCGCTCGGCGTGCTCGAATACCATGGCGAGCACATGGCCGTCGGCATGGACACGCTGGCCGTCGTCAAGACGCTGGAGCTGTTCGAAAAGGAGAAGGACGTCGTCATCCTGCCGCCCTTCTATTACGGTGCTGCGAGCTATGCGGTGGCGCCGCCGGAAGGCAGCGGCTCGGTGCAGGTCGGCGGCAATGCGCTGGCGCCGTTCGGCGAGGAGCTGTTCTACAGCCTGCTGCGCATCGGCTTTCGCAACATCCACGCCATCATCCACCACCAGACCGAGAACTTTGCCGCCGGCATGCCGACCGATCTGGCGTTCAAGACCGCCGGCCGCCAGGCGATCTTCCGCTTCCTCGAAAAGGAGCGCGGCGAGGGCTGGTGGGGCTCTCAGGCGATGGCCGACTACTATTCCGGGCACGCCGCGGGTGAAAATTTCTTCAACTGGGTGCAAGTGCATCCGCTGATGTCGGCTGACATGAACGGCAAGTACCCGTTCGATCATGCCGGCATCGGCGAGACCTCGCTGATGCTGGCGCTATGCCCGGAGGCTGTCGATGCCGCTCACTTCAACGACAACAAGAGCTGGTATACGGCGAGCGCCAAGGATGCTTCGGCCGAGCTAGGGCAGAAGGGCGTCGCCATGATCATGGACCACCTGCGGATGATTCTGAGGGCCTAGCGCGGTTCTTCCTTCTCCCCTTGCGGGAGAAGGTGGCCGAGCGAAGCTCGGTCGGATGAGGGGTGTTCTAGGGAACACCGACGTCTCACTCCGCTGGAACACCCCTCATCCGTCTCGGCGCTGCGCGCCGATCCACCTTCTCCCACAAGGGGAGAAGGGAAGGCCGGCCCTGCTACTTCACCGCTCCTGCGGTCATGCCCATGATCAGATAGCGCTCAAGCGCGATGCCGATCACCGCCAGCGGCGCGATGGCTGCCGTGGCGAGCGCCGCCATCGACCACCAGTTGATGCCTTGCGATCCGGTCTGGCTCGCCACCATGACCGGGATGGTCTTGGCGTCGGTCGAGGTCAAAAGGGCGGCGAAGAAATACTCGTTCCAGCACAGCACCATCGCCAGGATGAAGGCGGCGACCATGCCCGGCAGCGCGATCGGCATGACGATGCGGAAGAACGCCCCCCAGATCGACAGCCCATCGACCAGGGCTGCTTCCTCGAGCTCGACGGGGATCGAGTTGAACTGGTCGCGCATGATCCAGATGACGATCGGCAGCACCATCAGCGTGTAGAGCAGGATCAGTCCGATGCGCGTGTCGAGCAGGCCGACCTCGCGGTAGAGCACCAGGAAGGGCAGGGCCAGCACCACCGGCGGCAGGATCAGCTGCGACAGGAAGAAGAACGAGATGTCCTCGTTCTTGAACCAGGCGAAATGATAGCGATAGCGGGTGAGCCCATAGGCGGCGAGGCTGCCGATGACAATGGCGAGGCTCGACGCGCCGACCGAGGTGATCACCGAATTCATGAAGCGCTTGAGGAACTCCTCGCGCACCGTCGAGGTCTGGAAAATCGAGTCCGGCGACAGGCCGAGCGAGCGCCAGCCTTTCCAGTCCGGCTGGAAGTCGACGAAGGGGATGAGATGGCCCTGCGTGACGTCGACCGCGGTCTTGAACGAGGTTGTCACCGTCCAATAGATCGGGAACAGGCAGATGAACGCCCAGAAGGCCAGCGCGCCATAGATGAAAACGCGGCTGGCGAGGAAGCTCGCCGGCGAGCGGATTTCCGAGGCGACATATTCGGTGGTCTGAACGCTCATCGGGCTCAATTCACCCCCATCTTGCTTTAATTGACATTGCGGACAAAACGGTTGGCGAATTTCAACAGCCACGTGACGAAGACGACGATGATCACCAGATAGGCCATCGCCAGCATGGTTCCGTAGCCGACATTCGAGCGGTCGCGGTATTCGCGATAGATGAAGCTCGACACGGAATCGGTGGCGCCGCCCGGGCCGCCGGACGTCACGGTGATGATGATGTCGGCAAGCTTCAACTTGAAGATGATGCGCAGGATCACCGCCGTCACCGACACCGGCAGCATCAGCGGGAAGGTGACCTGCCAGAAGGTCTGCCACGCATTGGCGCCGTCGACGCGTGCGGCTTCGAGCACCTCGCGCGACATCGCCTGCAGCCCGGCCAGCAGCATGATCATCATGAACGGAATGAAGGTCCAGGCATCCAGTATCATGATCGATATGCGCGCGATGATCGGGTCAGAGAAGAAGGCGGGATTTTCCCAGCCGAGATGGCGCGCCAGCGTTGCTGCCGGTCCGAACCGGTATTCCATCAGCGACTTGCCGATCATCCACGACACCGCGACCGGCGACAGCATCAACGGCATCAGGAAGACGACGCGGAAGAATTTTCGCGCCCGGATCTGCGCGTTGAGCAGCAGCGCCAAGCCGAAGGCGATGACATATTCGACCGCCACCGCCAGCACATAGAGCACCATGTTGAACAGCGCGTTGCGGTAGTAGGGATCGGCCAGCATCTGCCAGAAATTGTCGAGCCCGTTGAACTTGCGACCGCTGAACGAGCTGAGGTTCCAGTCGGTGAGGGCGATGTAGAAACCGAACAGCGTCGGGAAGATCACCATGGCGATGGTGAACAGCAGCGCCGGCAGCAGGAACAGGGCACGCTGTCCGTCTTCGCCGCGCGTCAGCACCTGGCCGATGCCGATCGCCACGCCCCACAAAACATAGGCATAGACGACGGGGCGCCAGGTCTCGAAGCCGATCGTATCGGTGCTGCCCTTGTAGAGGATCTCCAGCACGATCGTCGCCAGCAGGCCAAGCGTCGCAACGGCCATCAGCGCCCAGCCAAGGCGTTTGCGGCCTGGAGAGATCAGATCGGAAGGGCCGGCATCTGCCGGCCACTGGTTCGCGGTCGAAGTCTGGTCAGCCACAAATCTCGCCCGTTTGAAGGCTCTCGAAGAGCCGGAGCCGGTCTAAAGTGGTGGGGGGGGGGGGGGGGGGGGCGCGGGGGAGCTTTAAACCGCAAGCGGGGAGATGGGTTTGGTTATAGAAAATAGAACAGAAGCCCAGAACGAGCGTGGTGTTGTGGGGGGGGGGGGGG
>NZ_JAMYUI010000027.1:0-113551 GCF_040322895.1 Mesorhizobium sp. M0088 | reverse complement strand
CCCCCCCCCCCCCCCCCCCCCCCCCCCCCCCCCCCCCCCCCCCCCCCCCCCCCCCCCCCCCCCCCCCCCCCCCCCCCCCCCCCGCGCGCCCCCCCCCCCCCCCCCCCCCCCCCCCACGCCGAAATTTTGGCGACCGCCTTGCCGCCTCCCTGGATCTATGTCGCCACGGCGCAAGCCTATGATGACGAGATGCATGAACGCATCGCGTTGCACCGATCGCGGCGCGGCGAAGGCTGGACGACCATCGACGCACCGCTCGATCTCGCCGGTACGCTTGCCGCCTTGCCGGAGGATCGGCCGGTGCTTGTCGACTGCCTGACGCTGTGGCTGACCAACCACATGCTGGCCGAACACGATTTCGAGCTGGAATGCCGGCGATTGGCGGAGGTGCTGTCGCGGCCGCGCGGGCCATGGTTCGTGGTGTCCAATGAAGTCGGCCAAGGTATCGTACCGGACAATGCACTGGCGCGCCGGTTTCGCGATGCCGCCGGCCGGCTCAACCAGCAGGTCGCCGCCGTCGCCGACATGGTGCTGCTGATGGTGGCAGGGCTGCCGCTCAAGGTGAAATGACATGACCGACATCGACAATAGGGACGAAGAACGCCACCGCGCCAAGATGGCCAAGCGCAAGGCTGTGCAGGATGCCGAGGTGGCGAGCAAGACGGTCGAGAAGGGCTTGCTCATCGTCAACACCGGACCGGGCAAGGGAAAGACCACCGCCGCCTTTGGCCTGGCGCTGCGCATGCTCGGCTACGGCAAGCGCGTCGGGGTCGTCCAGTTCATCAAGGGCAAGTGGCACACCGGCGAGAAGGACGCCTTCGCCGCCTTCGGCGACCGCGTTGTCTGGCACGCGATGGGCGAGGGGTTCACCTGGGAAACGCAGGACCTGAAGCGCGACATCGCCGCCGCCGAAGCCGCGTGGGCCAAGGTGCTTGAGCTGATGGCCGATCCGTCGATCAGCCTGCTGGTGCTCGACGAACTGAACATTGCGCTGCGCTACGACTATCTCGACCTCGACAAAGTGGTTGCGGCGTTGAAGGCGCGGCGTGAGGGCCTGCATGTCGTGGTCACCGGCCGCAACGCCAAGCCGGCGCTGATCGAGGCGGCCGACCTCGTCACCGAAATGGGCGTAACCAAGCACCATTTTTCCGCAGGCGTGAAAGCGCAGCAGGGGATCGAGTTCTGAGCGTTTCTTACCCTCCCCACAAGGGGGAGGGTGAAGTAGATCACGCCACGATGACAACGACCGAAACCAACCCGAACAGCGCGATCAGCAGATAGTCGGCGACGCGATAGAGTTTCAGCGCTCGCCTTATGTCGACGCTGTCGGCCTCGCGCCGCCCACCTTCGCCCATGAAGACGTCGTCCACGAGCACGCCGCCGTAGCTGCGCGGCCCGGCGAGCGCCAGGCCGAGCGCACCGGCCATCGCCGCTTCCGGCCAGCCGGCATTGGGTGAGCGGTGTTTTTTCGCGTCGCGCCACACCGCATGCCAGGCATTTTTCGCATCAGCGCCTTTGACGAAGAACGCCGCCAGCACGATCAGCAGCGCCGTCAGCCGCGACGCCGGCAGATTGATCCAGTCGTCGAAGCGCGCCGCCGCCCAGCCGAAGGCCTCGTGGCGCGGGGTGCGGTGGCCGATCATCGAATCGGCGGTGTTGGCGGCCTTGTAGGCGGCGCCGCCGGCCAGGCCGCCGACGCCGGTCCAGAAGGCGGGGGCGACGATGCCGTCGGAGAAATTCTCAGCCAGGCTCTCGATCGCGGCGCGGCAGACGCCGGCCCTGTCGAGCGTTTCAGGGTCGCGGCCGACGATTCGCGAAACGGCAAGGCGGGCCAGAGCGAGGCCACCGGTGTCGAGCGCGTCCGCCACAGCCTCGACATGCTCATAGAGGCTCTTCTGCGACAGAAGCGACGTTGCCAGAAGGGCAGTGATGACCAGGCCCATGGGAACGAACCAGAACAGGATCTGCACGCCCAGGCCAATTATCGCCGGCACCAGCACGATGACCAGCAGCGCCTGGACACCACGCTTGCGACGCAGCGCGTCGGGATCAGTGGCGCGGTTGAGCCTGCGGTCGAGAAAGGATATCAGCCTGCCGAACCACGTCACCGGATGGCCGATGGCGCGAAACAGCCAATCGGGGTAACCGAGGGCGAATTCGACGGCCAATGACAGGAAAGCGATCAGGACTGACATGAAGCTTCTTAATGGGGCGGTTGTGGACCATGGTGGAAGTCTTGGCCGCGCGAGGGCGCTTTTCCCCAACGCCCTGCTGCCATTCGTCGACCTCTCGACCGGTATCAATCCGCACTCCTACCCGCTTTTCGACCTGCCCGCCACCTCGCTGTCGCGGTTGCCGGAAGCCGCGCGCACGCGTGAGCTGACAGAGATCGCTGCCAGTGCCTATGGGGCGCCGTCGCCAGCCAACATCGTGGCGGCACCGGGCACGCAGATCCTGTTGCCGCGCGTCGCCTCGCTGATTACCCCCGGAAGGGCGCTGGTGCTGGGTCCGACCTACGCCGAACATGCCCGCGCAGCAGTGATCGCCGGGCACGCGGTGACCGAGGTCGGCGATTTCGCTGACCTGGCGGACGCCGACCTTGCCATCATGGTCAATCCGAACAATCCGGATGGACGTGTCATCGAGCGCGACCGGTTGCTGGCTCTGGCTGCCGGATTGCGCGCCAAGGGCGGGCTGCTGGTTGTCGACGAGGCGTTCATGGATGTTGGGCCGCGCGAGCATAGCCTCTGCGGCGATGTCGGCCAGGGCGGCGTCGTCGTGCTGCGCTCGTTCGGCAAGTTCTTTGGTCTAGCCGGCCTGCGGCTCGGTTTTGCACTTTCCGATGCTGTGACGGTCGAACGGCTGGAAACACAATTCGGGCCATGGGCCGTTGCCGGCCCGGCGCTGGAATACGGCATTCGCGCGCTTGCCGACATCGACTGGCAGGACGCGATGCGGACGGCGCTGGCTGATGAATCGGCGCGGCTCGATGCGCTGTTCGGCCGCTTCGGTATTCCCGTTATGGGTGGCACCACGCTGTTCCGTTTTCTTCGCCTACCGCATGCTGCCGATTTGTTTGCCGCGCTCGGCGGGCGCGGCATTCTGCTTCGCCATTTTGCCGATCGGCCTGACGTTCTGCGCGCCGGCCTGCCGGGGAGTGAGGAGGAATGGCAGCGGCTCGAGACCGTTCTTGCCGAATGGGCGTCGCGGCGCGAGCTTCAATCGAAGGGTTCGAAACAATGATCCATGTCTGCTCGCTGGCAAAGATCGAGGAAACGGTGGCCAGGAGCGGCGCCGACCGCATGCTGTCGCTGCTTGCCGCCGGAACGGCGGTGGTCCGGCCGGCCTCGATATCGAAAGAAAATCATCTGCATCTGGTCATGCATGACATCGCGGCGGCGCAGGACGGCATGACCATGCCGGGCGAGGAGCATGTCCGCAACCTGCTCGATTTCGCGCGCCGCTGGGACCGGGCAAGGCCGATGCTCGTGCATTGCTATGCCGGCATCAGCCGCTCGACGGCTTCGGCCTATATCATCGCGGCCGCATTGGCGCCGAAACGCGACGAGGCCGAATTGGCGCGGACGCTGCGGGCGCTGTCGCCCTCGGCAACACCCAATCCGCGACTGATCGCGGTGGCCGATGCGCTGCTTGATCGCAACGGCCGCATGATCGAGGCGATCGAATCGATCGGCCGCGGTGCGGATGCCTTTGAAGGCACGCCCTTCGCGCTGAGGATCGACAGCTAGCTGCCCCCATGTCGTTGTTCGATTATCGGGTGCCTTCATTCGCCCAATCTTCATGCCCGTGCCGTATCCGGACAACGAACACGTCGTCGTCGGCTTCGATCCGGTAGACGACAAGATGGGCTTTGAAGGGATGGATACGCATCGGTGGCGCCAATTCAAGCCGCTCCCGCGCTATTCGGGGACTGGCAGCGATCAGGTCAAGATCGTGAACAACTCGTCATGATACTGTCTGGCCTGCACAGCGCCGAACAGGCGCACCCCTTGCTCGGCAATACTGACGATGTCCTCTTCCGCAGCTAAAGAAAGGCGAAATCCCACTACCCATTGCCGGATGGCTTTTCAGCGCGTTTAACCGCCTCCGTGAAAAGCGCGTCCCTGGATCGATTGCCGATGCCACTCTTCAAGCCATCATCGACAAAGCGCTGCATGGCGGCAATCTTGTCATTGCGCTCCTGATCCCGACGGATCAAATCGCGCACATAGTCGCTCGCGTTGGCGTAACGGCCCGTTTCGGTTTGCGCCTCCACCCAATCTTTCATCGGGTCGGGCAATGATACGTTCATCGTTGCCATACTGGCCTCCATATCTCGTCCAGTATGGTCCGTTTTGGCAAAGTTTGTCAAAATCTCTTGTGCGGAAATCTCTTGTCCAAAAGCGCGATTGTCAGATCCGCCCTCCGTCGCCTGGTTTGTTCAAGAGGACAGCGCTTGCCTTTCGATGCCAGACCACTGGTTTGGAGGCTACGTCAACCAGTCCGCGAGCTTCGCCTTGCGCACATCCCGCAGCAGGCTGATGAACCCGTCGGCCTGATATTCTGCCGTCAGCCGGCCCTTCTCCGCCGTCGCGATGCTGGCATCGCCGACGACGCCATTCGGGTTGAGATCGCCAGCGATCCAGGCAAAGGCGTGGGTGCCGGTGTGGCGCAGGAGCGAAAATTCGTTTTCGGCTTTGGCGACATTGGAAACGAAATTGTCGGCCTTGGCCATGTCGACGAGGTCCGGCCGGAAATGCAGCATCAGCGAGGTCTCGACATCGCCGCCATGGATGCCGTGGCGGTCCTCCAGTTCGGTGTACATGCCGGCCGGGCGGCCGAACCGTTGCCAGCTGGTCTTTACCGCCAGCATCTTTTCGCGCACGCGCAATTCGCGCGTGACGATGCCCATGATCTCCTCGTTGCCGCCATGCGAATTGACCACGATAAGCTTGCGCACGCCAGCGCGCGCGATCGACAGGCCAAGCTCGGTCCAGGCTTCGATCAGCGTCGTTGCCGGCAAAGTGAGGGTGCCCGGCGCATGCAAATGTTCGTTCGATTTGCCTACCGCCTGGACCGGCAGGATGCGGACGTCGAGATCGTCGGGCAGGCGGGCGATGACCGTGTCGAGCATGCCGTTCATGATCGAAGTGTCGGTCGAGACAGGCAGATGCGGGCCATGCTGCTCGATCGCCGCCACCGGCAGCACGGCGATCGTCGCCTCCGGATCCATCGAGGCGTATTCGGTGGTCCGGTAGTCGCCCCACCACACGCGTTTCTTCGCAACAGTCATGTCATGCCTCTTCGATGAACGGCCAGACCTAGCGCGGCGGAGGTTGTCTGTCGATCACCCGGCCGCGATAGCCTCGACCTCGACCTTGAATTCGGGTCGGGCAAAGCCGGAGACGATCATCAGCGTCGAGGCCGGCGCGGGGCTGGAAAACAGCCGGTCGCGGACATCCATATAGGGCCGCAGATGCGCGCGGTCGGTGACATAGGCGTTGATACGGATGATGTCGCGTAGGCCCAGCCCGGCTTCGCCGAGGATCGCTTCGATGTTGCGGAAGCAGAGTTCGGCCTGTGCGCCGGCCTCTTCGGGAATCTGGTCGTCCGCGGTTATGGCAACCTGACCCGAGCACAGCACCAGCCGCTTTCCAGGCGGTACCTCGACCCCGTGGCTGTAGCGGGCAAAGGGCGGCTTGATCGACTTCGGGGTGAGGAATCTGAACATGGCAATCTCCTGGGTGCCGCCAGCCTAAAGCCGGACCCATTACACCTTCAAGATGGCGGTGCATGTTGCCCGGGCGATTGTGGACAGCCGTTCAAAAAATAGGCACGATGCCTTTCGTACAGCATGACCCGTCCGCGCTTGGCATGGCAACGTCTTTCAAGCGGGCGGTCCCGGCGCCAGACGCCGGTGGCATGTGTCTTGCTTCTTGAATCTTTGGTGTCGAGCCTGGCGCGTGGCGCGCCGGAGCAAACAGAGGGTGGTGTGGATGTACGGAAAACAGAAGATCTCGGTGGCGGCGGTGGCCCTGCTTGCAGCCAGTACGCTGGGTGCTGCTGCGAATGAGAAAGTCACCTTCGGCACCAACTGGTTGGCCCAGCCGGAGCATGGTGGATATTATCAGTCCGTGGCGGACGGCACCTACGCCGCCTGCGGCCTCGACGTCACCATCATGCAGGGCGGTCCGCAGGTCAGCGGCCGACCGCTGCTGCTGGCCGGCAAGATCGATTTCTACATGGGCGGCAATCTGCTGTCGGCTTTCGATGCCGTCCAGCAAGGCATTCCCATGCGCGTGGTGGCGGCGGACTTCCAGAAGGACCCGCAGGTCATCATGTCCCACCCCGGCGAAGGGCTCGACAAATGGGAGGACCTGAAGAACGCCGACCAGTACATATTGGGCGACGAGGGCGTGCAGACCTTCTTCCAGTGGATGGTCATCGAACTCGGCTTCGACGCTTCCAAGCGCGCGCCCTACACCTACAACACCGCTCCCTTCCTCGCCAACAAGAAGTCGATCCAGCAGGGCTACGTCACCTCGGAGCCGTTCGCGGTCAAGAAGGAAGGCGGCTTCGTGCCGAACCAGTTCCTGCTCGCCGACTATGGCTGGGACACCTATTCGACGACGATCGAGGTGATGCAGGATACGATCGACAAGAAGCCGGAGGTGGTCCAGTGCTTCGTCGATGGCTCGGCCAAGGGCTGGTACAAATATCTGTACGGCGACAACAAGGCCGCCAACGACATGATCAAGAAAGACAATCCCGATATGAGCGACGAGCAGATCGCGTTCTCGATCGAGCAGATGAAGAAGTTCGGCCTTGCCGATTCCGGCGACACCGAAAAGCTCGGCATCGGCGCCATGACCGACGAGCGGATCAAGAATTTCTACGACAAGATGGTCAAGGCCAAGGTCACGCCAGCCGGCATCGACATCAAGAAGGCCTACACGCTGACCTTCATCAACAAAGGCGTCGGGCTCGAGCTGAAGAAATAGGCCGGTCCCGGTATGATAAGGGAAAAGGTGGCGCAAGCGCCGGCTGCATCGGGTGCGGCCCCGACGCTTCTGGCGCTGCGTGGCGTCGGCAAGGTTTTCTCCAACGGCGTGACGGCGCTCAACGATGTCGACCTGACCATCAGGGAAGGCGATTTCCTCAGCCTGCTCGGGCCGTCGGGTTGCGGCAAGTCGACGGCGCTGCGGCTGATCGCCGGCCTGTCGACGCCGACCTCCGGCGTGCTCGACTGGCGCGGCGGCGGCTCAGCTGACCGCTCGAACATCGGCTTCGTCTTTCAGGAGCCGACGCTGCTGCCCTGGGCCAACATCTTCGACAATGTCTGGCTGCCGCTGCGGCTGAAAGGTATTTCCCGTGCCAAGGCGGCACCTGCGGTGACGGAAA
Organism: Mesorhizobium sp. M0088; assembly: GCF_040322895.1. NCBI lineage: Bacteria > Pseudomonadati > Pseudomonadota > Alphaproteobacteria > Hyphomicrobiales > Phyllobacteriaceae > Mesorhizobium > Mesorhizobium sp. M0088. The sequence continues at coordinate 106,150 of NZ_JAMYUI010000027.1, read as the reverse complement.
TGCTGGCGCGGGTTCACCTGACCGGTTTCGAAGACGCGGTGCCGCGCGAACTGTCCGGCGGCATGAAGATGCGCGTCTCGATCGCACGCGCCATGGTGACCAAACCGCGCGTGCTGCTGATGGACGAACCGTTCGCGGCACTCGACGAGATCACCCGCTTCAAGCTCAACAATGATCTCCTGGACCTGTGGCAGGACGAACGCTTCACCGTCGTCTTCGTCACCCACAGCGTCTTTGAAAGCGTGTTCCTGTCCAACCGCGTCGTTGTCATGGCGGCGCGGCCGGGCCGGGTGTTCGACGAACTTGCCATCGAGGCCTCCTATCCGCGCGATGAGGTGTTTCGCACCTCGCCCGACTATGCGGCACTGTGCCGTCAGGCTTCCGATGTGCTGGTCAAGGCCATCAATTCAACAGCAGGCGCGCATCATGACGGCCATTGACGAGCGGGCGCTCGAACTCGACCCCGAGGAGGCGCGCCGCGTGCGCCAGGCGCGGTTCGAGCGGATCGGCCGATGGGTGCTGCCGCTGGCGATCATGATCCTGGCGATCTGGCTGTGGGATCGCATCTGCGTCTGGAACGAGATTCCGCAATACATCCTGCCACGCCCGGGCGTGGTTCTGTGGACACTCTACAACGATGCCGGCTTGCTGTTTTCCTCGCTGCTGGTGACCTTGCGCATCACCTTCCTCAGCCTGGCTCTGGCGGTCATCGGCGGGGTCGGGCTGGCGGTGCTGTTCGCACAATCGAAATGGGTGGAGATGTCGTTCTTCCCCTTCGCCATCGTGCTGCAGGTGACGCCGATCGTGGCGATCTTTCCGCTGATCAACATCTATGTGAACGACCAGACGACCAAGCTTCTGCTGTGCGCCTGGATCGTCGCCTTCTTTCCGATCCTGTCCAACACCACGCTTGGCCTCAACTCCGTCGACCGCAATCTGCGCGACATGTTCAAGCTCAACGGCGCGACGCGCTGGCAGCAACTGCGCTATCTCAGGCTACCGGCGGCGATGCCCTATTTCCTCGGCGGGCTGAAGATCGCCGGAGGCCTGTCGCTGATCGGCGCCGTGGTGGCCGAGTTCGTCGCCGGCACCACCGGCCAGTCGTCCGGTCTTGCCTCACGCATCATCGAGGCCGGCTACCGGCTCAACGCGCCGCGGCTGTTCGCTGCGCTGTTCCTGATCTCGCTGACCGGCATTTTGATCTTCCTCGTGCTGTCGCTGATTTCGCATCTCATTTTGCGGCGCTGGCACGAAAGCGCACTGAAGCAGGAGCGCTAGGATGACTGAAAGGTTGGCGCGAAGCGCCCCCCTCTGTCCTGCCGGACATCTCCCCCTCAAGGGGGGAGATTGGCTGTTGTCACGACCTTCGCCAATCTCCAACGTTGAAAAAAAAGAGCCGGCGCGGACGCTGCCAATCTTCCCCCTTGAGGGGGAGATGTCCGGCAGGACAGAGGGGGGCAACGCTTGATACCAACCTTCGGCTCTTACCATCTCGCCAATGTTCGCCTTCATCGCTCACTGGCACCAGGCCTTTCCGCGCCCTTCGATGCTGACGGCTTCGGGCTTGCCGACATCGCTGTGGCCGACGGGAAGATTTCCAGCATCACCGCGCATGACCGATCGAAAGCGCCTGCCGATGCGATCGACCTCGCCGGCCGTATAATCCTGCCATGCTTCGTCGACTGCCACACGCATATCGACAAGGGCCATATCTGGCCGCGAAAGCCCAATCCTGACGGCACGTTCTTGGGCGCGTTGAATGCCGCCGGTGCCGATCGCGTGGCACGCTGGAGCGCCGAGGATTTGGCACGGCGGATGGATTTTTCACTGCGCTGCGCCTACGCGCATGGCACCAGGGCGCTGCGCACCCACATCGACAGCGTCGCGCCGCAGGAGGAGATCTCCTGGCCGGTGTTCGAGACGATGCGCGAGGCATGGTGCGGCCGTATCGAATTGCAGGGCGCCTGTTTGCTCGGCATCGAAGGCGTGCGTGACAAAAAGTGGTTCGACAGACTGGCAAAGAGGGTTGCCGCGGCCAAGGGCGTGCTCGGTGTCGTCACCTATATGGTGCCGGACCTGGAAGAACTGCTCGACCATGTCTTCGCGCAAGCCATCAAGCATGGCCTAGATCTCGATTTCCATGCCGACGAGACCGATGATATCTCCGCCATATCGTTGAAGAAGATCGCCGAGGCCGCTCTCTGGAACGGTTTCGAAGGAAAGATCCTCGTCGGCCATTGCTGCTCGCTCGCGCGCCAGCCGGACCTCGATGTGCTCGATACGCTGGACAAAGTGGCGAAGGCCGGGCTCGCCGTCGTCTCGCTGCCGATGTGCAATCTCTATCTGCAGGACCGGCGCGGCGACCAAACCACGCCGCGCTGGCGCGGTGTGACGCTGCTGCACGAGATGAAGGCGAGGGGCATTCCGGTGGCAGTCGCTTCCGACAACACGCGTGATCCCTTCTACGCCTATGGCGATCTCGACATGCTGGAGGTCTACCGCATGGCGACGCGCATCCTGCATTTGGACCATCCGGTCGCCGACTGGCCGCAAGCGGTCACCGCGACGCCGGCCAAGGTGATGCGGCTTGATGGCTTCGGCACGCTTGCCGCCGGCGGCGATGCCGATTTCATCCTGTTCAAAGGCCGAAGCTGGACGGAATTGCTCTCGCGACCCGAATCGGATCGCATCGTGGTGCGCGGCGGCAAGGCGATCGACCGGCAATTGCCCGACTATGCCGAACTCGACGAACTGATGGTGGGATAATGGACGTTTCGGCGCTCAAACGCGATCTTGACGGGCTCAAGGTCGACGACAACCCGGCCATCGTCCAGCAGAAGAGCCGTGACTTCTACTGGTACAGCCCGGTGCTGAAGCAGCAACTGGACCATGTCACCGGCGATCTGATCGTGACGCCAAGGAATGAGACCGAACTGATACGCGTGCTTGCCGCGTGTCATTGCCATGGCGTGCCGGTGACACCGCGTGGCAGCGGCACCGGCAATTACGGCCAGGCGATGCCGCTCTCCGGCGGCGTCGTGCTCAACCTTGCCGAGATGAACGAGATCAAGTCGATCGCGCCAGGTCGCGTTGTGAGCGCACCGGGGGCGATCCTGGCCGATATCGACAAGGCGACGCGGGCGCATTCCGGGCAGGAGCTGCGGCTGTCGCCCTCCACCTACAACACCGCTTCGATCGGCGGCTTCATCGCCGGCGGTTCGGGCGGCGTCGGCTCGATCAATTTCGGCGGCCTGCGCGATTTCGGCAACGTGCTGCGCCTGCGCGTGGTGACGATGGAAGCCGAGCCGAAAGCGCTCGAACTCACTGGCGAGGATCTGCACAAGGTGACCCACGCTTACGGCACCAACGGCATCATATCGGAGGTCGAGATGCCGCTGACCGCGGCTTATGAATGGATCGATGTCATCGTCGGCTTCGACGCTTTCATGGATGTCGCCCGCTATGGCAATGCGCTGGCGTGTCAGGACGGTATCCTGACCAAGCTGATCACGCCGATAGCCGCACCCGTGCCGCAGCTCTATTTCAAGCGGCACCAGAAGTTCCTCCGGGAAGGGCAAAGCATCTGCGTCGTCATGGTGGCGCGGCACGGGCTGGACGCTTTCCTTGCCTTCACCCGCCGTGCCGGTGGCGAGGTGATCTACAATGCGGCCACGGCGACGCCGGACGACAAAAAGGGCCTGCCGCCGGCCTATGAATTGGCCTGGAACCACACCACGCTGAGGGCGCTGCGCATCGATCCTTCGATTACCTATCTGCAGTCGCTCTATCCCTTTCCCAACCAGCTGGCGCTGGTCGAGAAGATGGATGCGATGTTTCCCGGCGAGGTTTTTTCGCATCTGGAATTCGTGCGGCTGGACGGCAACATCACCTGCTTCGGCCTGCCGCTGGTCAAGTTCACCACCGAAGCGCGGCTAGACGAGATCGTGCGCTTACATGAGGAGAATGGCTGTCCGATCTTCAACCCGCATCGCTACACGCTGGAAGAGGGCGGCATGAAGCAGACCGACGCGGTGCAGCTCGCTTTCAAGCGCGAGACCGATCCGCAAGGGCTGCTCAACCCCGGCAAGATGATCGCCTGGGAGAACCCGGACTATGACTATCGTTCAGGCCGGACATTCCTTTTCAAGGGGCTGCAGAGGGCAAGCTGATGACCAGCGTGTGGCGCCGCACCCCCCTCTGGCCTGCCGGCCATCTCCCCCTCAAGGGGGGAGATCAGACTGCCGCGCTGCTTTCGCTAACCATCAACGTCGCAGATAGGCAGCAACGCGGAAACCGCCAATCTCCCCCCTTGAGGGGGAGATGCCCGGCAGGGCAGAGGGGGGTGCCTCGCGCTGACCTGCAGGATGTCCTCCGATGAACATCCTCGTCCTTTACGCCCATCCGGTCGAGACCAGCTTCAATGCCGGCCTGCATTGGATGATCGTCGAGCGCCTGACGGCGGCGGGCCATACGGTTGACGACTGCGATCTCTATGCCGAAGCGTTCGATCCGCGGATGACGCGCCAGGAGCGGCTGGACTACCACAGCCAACGCGGCGCCGCTGACGCTGCCGCGCCTTATGTCGAACGCCTGCTGCGCGCCGATGCGCTGGTGCTCTCCTATCCGGTCTGGAACTACGGCTTTCCGGCGATCCTGAAAGGCTTTTTCGATCGCGTCTTCCTGCCCGGCGTTTCGTTCAAATTGGTCGACGGCAAGGCGCAGCCGTCGCTGCACAACATACGCAAGGTTGCCGCGGTGACAACCTATGGCGGCAGCCGATTCCGCGCCATGCTGATGGGCGATCCGCCACGCAAGCTGATCAAGCGCATGCTGCGCGCCACCGTAAAACCGGGCGCGCCGGTGAGCTATCTCGCGTACTACGCGATGAACCTGTCTACCGACCAAACGCGCAAGGCTTTCACGATCAAGGTCGCGGCCAGCATGGACGCCTTCTGATGCGCGCGCTGGTGGTCTACTGCCATCCGGTGCCGGACAGCTTCTGTGCAGCAATTCGCGATACCGCCATCGACGTGCTGATGCGACGGGGCTGGGAGGTGCGGCTGCTCGACCTCTATGCCGAGAAATTCGACCCGGTGATGGGCTGCGACGAGCGGCGCTCCTACAATGACCAGGCGCCGCAGGATCCGGCACTGAAGCCGCATTTCGAATTGCTCAACTGGGCCGAAGCGATCCTGTTCGTCTATCCGACCTGGTGGTACGGACTGCCGGCGATGCTGAAGGGCTGGCTCGACCGGGTGTGGGCGACGGACGTCGCCTTCAAGCTGCCGGCGGGCAAGGGGCGGATCAAGTCGCTGATGACGCATGTAACCAAGGTCGGCGTCATCACCACCTGCGGCGCGCCGACCTGGTGGAGCGTCGTCGTCGGCCAGCCGGGACGCAAGACCCTGCTGCGCGGCATGCGGGCGCTATGCGCGACGCGCTGCCGGACGTTTTTCCTGGCGCACTATTTGATGGATGCCTCGACGCCGGCAACGCGGGCGGCGTTTCTGGCGAAGGTGCGGGCGAAGTTGGAGCGGTTTTAGGGAATTAGCGTCCTTCTCCCCGTTTACGGGGAGAAGATGCCTGCAGGCAGATGAGGGGCAGCACGAACATTGCAGAGGTTGGCGCCGCCCCTCATCCGGCCCTTCGGGCCACCTTCTCCCCGTAAACGGGGCGAAGGAAGAGAGTGCTACATCCTCGTCCGCTCCGACTTCGGATCGTACATCGGCTTCAACGACGCTTCCGCCGCAAAACGCTCGCCGGCGATCTCGATCTCATAGGTTGAGGCCAGCAGATCGGCCTCGCTCTCGCCCTCGCAAGGCACATAGCCTAGCCCGACCGCGCCGCAGAGATGATGGCCGTAATTGCCTGAAGTGATCGGGCCGACGATCTTGCCGTCGCGCAGGATCGCCTCGTTGTGGAAGAGCAGGGGCTCTGGATCCTTCAGGCGGAACTGGACGAGCCGGCGTGACAGGCCGGCTTCCTTCTTGCGCAGCACGGCATCGCGGCCGATGAAGTCGCCCTTGGCGGTCTTCACCGCGAAGCCAAGGCCGGCTTCCAGCACATTGTCCTCGTCGGTGATGTCATGGCCGAAATGCCGGAACGCCTTTTCGATGCGGCAGGAATCCAGCGTGTGCAGGCCGCAGAGTTTTAGGCCGACATCCGCACCTGCCTCATCGATCGCCTCGAAGACATGAGCCGCCTGGTCGGTCGAGACATAGAGTTCCCAGCCGAGTTCGCCGACATAGGTGACGCGATGCGCGCGGGCCAGGCCCATGCCGATCTCGATCTCCTGGAACGTGCCGAACGGATTTTTATCATTGGAAAAATCGTTGGGGCTGACCTTCTGGATCAGCTTTCTCGCGTCCGGGCCCATCAGGCAGAGCACGCTTTCGGCCGCCGTCACGTCGGTGATGACGACGAACTCGTCGGCGACGTGCTTGCGCAACCAAGCCAGGTCGCGCTGCAGCGTGGCGCCGGGGACGACGAGGAAGAAAGCCGTTTCCGACAGCCGCGAGACCGTCAGGTCGCTCTCGATGCCGCCGCGCTGGTTGAGCATCTGGGTGTAGACGATCTTGCCCGGGGCGACGTCCATGTCGTTGGCGCATAGTCTTTGCAGGAAGTGCCGAGCGTCGCGGCCCTCGACACGGATCTTGCCGAACGAGGTCATGTCGAACAGGCCGACGCCATTCCTGACCGCGAGGTGTTCTTCGCGCTGGTTGTCGAACCAGTTCTGGCGCTTCCAGGAATAGCGGTATTCGCGCTCCTGGCCCTCGCGTGCGAACCAATTGGCGCGCTCCCAACCGGCGACTTCGCCGAAAACGGCGCCGCGCGCCTTCAGATGCTCATGCAGCGGCGAACGCCTGACATTCCTCGAGGTCGCCATCTGGCGGTAGGGGAAATGGTCGGCATAGAGCAGGCCGAGCGTTTCGGAGACGCGCTCCTTGAGGTAGCGGCGGTTCTTCTGGAACGGCTGTGCGCGGCGGATGTCGACTTCCCACAGGTCGAAGGGGGCTTCGCCGTCATTGATCCACTGCGCCAGCGCCATGCCGGCGCCTCCGGATGAGACGATGCCGATCGAATTGTAGCCGGTCGCCATCCAGTAGCCGGCCAGTTCCGGCGCCTCGCCGAGATAGTAGCGGTCGTCGGGCGTAAAACTCTCAGGACCATTGAAGAAGGTGTGGATGCCGGCGGTCGCCAGCATCGGCATGCGGTTGACGCCCATTTCGAGGATCGGCTCGAAATGCTCCATGTCCTCAGGCAGTTGGTCGAAGCAGAAATCCTCGCTTATGCCGTCCATGCCCCACGGCTTGGCCACCGGCTCGAAGGCGCCCAGCATCATCTTGCCGGCGTCTTCCTTGTAGTAGGCGCACTCATCGGGCACGCGCAGCACCGGCAGACGGGTGAGGCCGGGGATCGGTTCGGTGACGAGGTAAAAATGCTCGCAGGCGTGCAGCGGTATGGTGACGCCGTTCTGCGCTCCCAGTTCGCGGGCCCACATGCCGGCGCAGTTGACGACGATGTCGGCCTCGATCGTGCCTTGCTCTTCGCCTTGCGCCCAGGACACGCCGGTGACGCGGCCGGCCTTGCTGTGGACCTTGGTGACCTTGACATTCTCGACGATGGTGGCGCCGCGCTGGCGCGCGCCCTTGGCCAGGGCCATGGCGATATTGGCGGGGTCGCACTGGCCGTCGAGCGGCAGATGCACGGCGCCGACGACATCGGAAACATTGAGATGCGGGTACATCTCGCTGACTTCCCTGGGCGAAATCTCGCGGACATCGACATCGAAGGCACGCGCCAGCGATGCTTGCCTGTAGATCTCGTGCTTGCGCTCCTCGGTCAGCGCCACGGTGATCGAACCGACCTGGCGCATGCCGGTGCCGACCTCGGTCTCGGCTTCCAGCTTGACGTAGAGGTCGGCGGAATATTTCGCCAGCCGCGTCATGTTCTGCGAGCCGCGCAGCTGGCCGATCAGGCCGGCGGCATGCCATGTCGTGCCCGACGTCAGCTGTTTGCGTTCGAGAAGCACGATATCGGTCCAGCCAAGCTTGGCCAGGTGATAGGCGACCGAACAGCCGGAAACGCCGCCGCCGATGATGACCGCCCTTGCTTTGGCGGGAACTGCCTTGGCGGTCATGCTGCCTCGCGACGGTAGCTGGAAGCAAAGCGGCGCAGACGAAGTGCAGCTTCCTGCAGCACCGGTTCGGGCTGGCAGAGACTGATGCGAATGTGGCCGGCGGCCGCCTCGCCGAAGCTGGAGCCGGGCATGACGCCGACCTTTTCCTTGTCGAGCAGGGCCCAGGCGAATTTCTCATCGTCCGGTTCGACGGCCGAGATGTCGAGCATGACATACATGCCGCCCTCCGAACCGCGCACGGTCACGTCGTTCATGCCCCGCACGGCGTCGAGCAAGACGGTGCGGCGTGCCGCGTAACGTTCGGCGATCTCCTTGACGCCGTAACGGTTCTCCAGCGCCTCGGAACAGGCGATCGAGATGAAGGCCGGCAGGCCGTAGGTCGTCACCAGATTGAGATTGATCATGAGCGTGATCATCTCCTCCGGTCCCGTCAGCCAGCCCATGCGCCAGCCGGTCATGCCGTGGCTCTTGGACATCGAATTGATGACCAGCGTGCGCTCGGCCATCCCTGGCAGCGAGCGCGGCGAGACGTGCTCGCCGCCGCCGAGCGTCCAGTAGACTTCGTCCGACAGCAGCCAGAGGTCGTGCTCCCGGCAGACTTCTGCCAGTTGCTCCAGCCGCTCGCGCGAATAGACCGCACCTGTCGGATTGTTCGGCGTGTTGATCAGGATGGCGCGCGTGTTCGGCCGGATTGCCGCGCGGATCATGTCGGCACGTGGCTGGAAGCCATCCTCGGCCGGTGTCTCGACGACGGTGAAATCAGCGCCCGCGGCGCTGAACGTGTTGGGATAGGTGGCGTAGTAGGGCGCCACGACGATGGCGTGGTCGCCCTGGTCGAGCACGCCCTGCACAGCGGCGTAAAGTGCGGCCTGTCCGCCCGGCGTGGCGATCACCTGATCCGGCGACGTTTCGACGCCGGTGCAGGCGCTCGAGGCCGCCGCCATCGCCTTGCGCAGGCGCGGCAGGCCGGGAAGCGGGGTGTAATGATGATTGCTGCCGCGAACCGCGGTTACACAGGCTTCGATCGTCTGCGAAGGCGTGTCGAAATCATGGTCGCCGACCGACAGCATGATGATGTCTTCGCCGGCCTCCTTGCGCGTCCAGGCGGCGAAATGCACTTCCCAGCCGTCCTTGCCCGAAGGCACGATGCCGGAAATGCGCGATGATGGTCTAGGCATGCAAAACTCCCGAAATTTCGTAGCCGGCCTGTTCGAGCCGGTCGCGCAGAGCGGCGATGTGCGGTGGTCCGACTTCGCAGCAGCCGCCAACGATGCTTGCCCCAGCCTCGACCCAGCCGATCGCCTGGTCGGCATAGGCATCCGGGCCAAGGTCGTGACGAGCGTGCAGCACATCGACGGTGCCGCCGTGCTTGAGTGCTTCGGTTGACGTGAAGCCATTGGCGTAGGCGCCGATCGGGCCGCCGAGGTCGATCAGTTCAGGCAAAGCCGCGGCGATTGCTTCCGGCCGGCAGCAATTGACCAGCCGCGCGGCGACTGCCAGGCCGTCGAGCGCGCTTGCCGCGGTGGCTATTGCTTCGCCGCTGCGCAGCCGCGGCTTGCCGTGGTCGGCCAGCGTCCACGACACCCATACCGGCTTGCCGCTTTCCGATGCCGCGGTGACCGCCGCGCGGGCTTCGTCCGCCGACGCCATGGTTTCACACAGGAACAGGTCGACGCCATCGGCCTGCTCGGCAACGATGCGGCGGTAAATATCGAGCGTGTCCTGGAAGGAAATGGTCAGTGCCGGTGCATAGCTGCCGAAAAGCGGCGACAGGCAACCGGCGATGGCTGCATCGCCGGCCTCGTCGCGGGCCTGCCTGGCCAATTCGATGCCGCGCTTCTGCAATGGCTTGAAGAGGTCTTGCGCACCTTCACGCGCCAGGCGTTCGGGCGTTGCCGAATAGGTGTTGATGGTGATCACGCGGGCGCCGGCGCGGATGAATTCCGCGTGCAGGTCGCGCACCAGATCCGGTTCGTCGATCAGCACCCTGGCCGACCATAGCGGCGTCGGCTCGGATTTGCTGCGACGGACCAGTTCCTGGCCCATGCCGCCATCGGTGAGGATGATTTTCTTCATGCGCGCAGCCTTTCGTTCTTCGGATCCCACAACGGTTCATCCTTCTGCACGATCGCCTGAAAGCGGTCACCGAAGATTTCGACCTCGACTGATGTGCCTGGCTCGGCCAGATCGGCGCGCAGCATGCCGAGCGCGATCGACTTGTCGACCCGGTGGCCCCAGCCGCCGGACGTCGTCTCGCCGACGATCTTGCCGTCATGCCACAGCGTCGACACCGAAGGGGCGTCACAATCGCCGGGATTTTGCACGACCAGCGTGACGAAGCGCTTCTTCACGCCTTGCTGCTTTTCGTTCTGGAGTGCCGCCTTGCCGCGGAAGTCGGGCTTGTCCCATTTGACGAAGCGCTCTAACCCGCCCTGCAGGATCGAATAGTCGGTCGACAGGTCGCCCTTCCAGGTGCGGTAGCCTTTTTCGAGCCTGAGCGAATCCAACGCATACATGCCGAATGGCTTCAGCCCATGTTGCTGGCCTGCCGCGCAGACGGCGTCGAAGATGGCTGATGTGTCGTCCACCCTGGTGTGGATTTCCCAGCCGAGTTCGCCGGCGAAGGAGACGCGCACGAGTTTGGCCCAGCGACCGGCGATCTTTGTCTCCTGATGCGTCAGCCATGGCAAAGTGAGGTCGGCTTCGCAGACATCGGCGAGGATTTTTCGCGAGTTCGGGCCTGCCAGGATCTGGGTCGAGAATTCCTCGGTCCGATCGATCAGCTTGAACGGTGCGTCCTTGGGCATGCGCGATTTCAGCCACTCGAAATCGTGCCATTGCGCGACCGCCGCGGTGATCAGCGTCATCAGGTTGTCGTCGTGGCGCACCACGGACATTTCGGTGACGATGCGGCCCTTGTCGTCGGCGAAATAGACGAGACCGAGGCGGCCGGGCTTCGGCACCAGGCCGGTGACCTGCAGGCTCAGCCATTCGGCGGCACCGGGACCGTCGAGGTTGAAGCGCGAGAAGCCCGGCAGGTCCAAAATGCCGGCGGCGTCGCGCACGGCCAGGCATTCCTCGCGCACGCGATGATGCCACGGTCCGTCGCGGCGGAAGGTCAGCGTGGCTTCCTCGGAAATGTCATCGCCGTCTTGTGCGTACCAGGTGGCCCGCTCCCAGCCATTATAGGCGTCGAAGCGGCCGCCGAGCGCCTTGATGCGATCATGGATCGGAGACAGCTTGCGGTCGCGGCCTTCCGGCCAGGCATGGCGCGGGAACTGGATGGCATACTCGTTGCCGTAGATCTCCATGCCCTTGGCGACGCAATAGTCCGGCGCCGAGGCAAAGGAGGTGAAGCGGCGCGGGTCGCACGACCACATATCCCATTCGGTCTGGCCCTCTGTCACCCATTCGGCCAGCACCTTGCCGGCGCCGCCACCCTGGGCAATGCCGAAGGTGAAGACGCAGGCCTCGAAGGCATTGGGAACGCCGGGCATCGGGCCGATCAGCGGATTGCCGTCCGGCGTGTAGGGGATCGGCCCGTTGATGACCTTGGACAGGCCGGCGGTGCCAAGGATCGGCACGCGGGCGACGGCATCGGCCAGATAATGTTCCAGCCGGTCGAGGTCGTCGGGGAACAGTTGAAAGGAAAAATCCTCCGGCATCGGGTCGTTGTGGGTGGCCCAATGCGCGCGGCAATTGCGCTCATAGGGGCCGAGATTCATGCCGTTCTTCTCCTGGCGCAGATAGTAGGAGGTGTCGACGTCGCGCAGCAGCGGCAGTTTCTTGCCCTGTTCCTTCGACCATGCCGCCAGTTCGGGAATCTCCTCGAACAATATGTACTGATGGCTCATCACCATCATCGGCACGTCGCGGCCGAACATCCGGCCGACTTCGGCGGCGCGGTAGCCGGCGGCATTGACGACGATCTCGCAGCGGATCTCACCTTGCGCCGTCTCGACCACCCACTCGTCGTTCTCGCGGCGCACGCCTGTGACCGGGCAGAAGCGGATGATCTTCGCGCCCATGTCGCGCGCGCCCTTGGCCAGCGCCTGGGTGAGCTGCGCCGGATCGATGTCGCCGTCGCTCGGGTCGTAGAGCGCGCCTTTCAAATCATGCGTCTCGATGAAGGGATAGCGGCGCTGGATCTCGTCGACGCCGACAATGTCGATGTCCATACCCTGGTAGCGGCCCATGCCCTTGGCGCGCTGAAATTCCTGCATGCGCTCTTTCGTGTGGGCAAGGCGCAGCGAGCCGGTGACGTGATAGTTCATGGGATAGTCGACCGCGTCGGCCAGCCCGCGATAAAGCTCGGTCGAATAGCGCTGCATGTTCATCAGCGACCAGGACGAGGAGAAAGTCGGCACGTTGCCGGCGGCATGCCAGGTCGAGCCCGAAGTCAGCTCGTTCTTTTCCAAGAGCACGCAGTCGGTCCAGCCCGCCTTGGCGAGATGGTAGAGCGCGGAGGTGCCGACGGCACCGCCTCCGATGATCACCACACGCGCCGTGCTCGGCAAACCCGCCATGTTCTTCTCCAAACTTTAACTCAATAGACGGGTGGTGAAACCACCCAGATGACAATTGCCGGCTCCGCGCCCGGATTGCGCCAGCGGTAAGGCTTGCCTTCAAAGCGAAAGGAGTCGCCTTCGCCAAGCCGATGCCAGACACCTCCGATCTCGATGTCGAACAGCCCGGAGGCGACGTATCCAGCTTCTTCGGTCGGCCGCTGCGCCTCGGCCTTCAGTTCCGCGCCCGGCGCGAAGACCGAACGCACCATCTCGAAGCTACCGCCGAGATCGGGCGACAGAAGCTCCTCCACCAGGCCGGATTCGCTTGTGCCAAGCGTGCGGCGCCTGCCGGCGCGCACGACCACGCCGCGCTCGCTTTCGACAGGTACGTCATGGCTGAAGAACAGGCTGATCGGCACGCCGAACAGTTCGGCGAAGGCTCGGAGGTCACCGAGCGACGGCGTCGACAGACCGCGCTCGACCTGGCTGACCCAGCCGACCGAACGGCCAAGCTTCGAGCCGATCTCGGCGAGTGTCAGCCCGCGCGCCTTGCGCAGGGCCCTGATATCGCCGGCCAGCACGCGTTCGTCAGGTACCTGCAATGTTCTAGCGGTAGTCGAAGGCAAAGCGCTCACTTTATGAAAAAATCTGGCCAAATTTCATGAGAAGTCAAGCTCATGAAAAAATCAAGTAGATTTTCACCGATGCACAAGATTTGCTTGCGCGATTTTGACGGTTCATGCAAAGGCTCCGCCGAGAGCGGCGAGTGGGGACGTCCGATCGAGACAAAGGGTAAGGGACGGCCCATGCTGGAAAATAACCCCCGAATTGCGGGCGATGCCGAGATTGTCGACGAGGCGATCCTGTCGCGCCGTTCGGTGCGGGCATTCCTGCCCGACATGGTCGACGACGACACCATCCGCGCCATTCTGGCGGTTGCGGCGCGTGCCCCATCCGGCACCAACATGCAGCCATGGAAGGTCTATGTCACCAAGGGCGAGAGCAAGCAGCGGATATCAGACGCCATTCTCAATTCCGGCATTCGCGCTGAAAAAGCTGATTGGGACGAGTACCGGTATTATCCCACGCAGTTCTTCGAGCCGTATCTGACCCGCCGCCGCGCCAACGGTTTCGGCCTCTATGGCGCGCTCGGGATCGGTCGTCGCGAGGTCGACAAGATGCGCGCCCAGCACGACCGCAACTTCGTCTTCTTCGACGCCCCGGTCGGCATGATCTTCACCATCGACCGCCGCCTCAACCAGGGCTCATGGATCGACTACGGCATGTTCCTGCAGAACATCATGGTCGCAGCAAGAGGCAGGGGTCTGCACACCTGTCCGCAGGCGGCCTTCGCGCCCTATCACCGGCAGATCAGGCCGGTGCTCGACATTCCGGACGAAGAGATCGTCGTCTGCGGCATGGCGCTTGGTTATGAAGATACGTCAAAACCTGAAAACGCCTTCCGCACCGACCGCGTGCCGCTGGAAGAGTGGGTGACGTTCAGCGAGTAGCTCGGGTGGCAAAGGCCACCTGACTATCGATGACATGCACTATTCGGTGTTCATCTGTGCGCTGTGGCCACTGACATGGGCACCGTCCTGTGGCGTCAGCTTGAGATAGGCAAGCAGCGCGCAGAGCGTGATGATGCCCTCGATGACGAACAGGATGCGGAAATCGTTGGCGACGGCTGCACCGCCGCCGGCCAGAAATGACAATGCCGCCGCAGCCAGGCCGACGCTGATCGCCACCGCCAGCTGCCATAATATGTAATAGAGCGCGCTGAAGCGGGCGAGCTGCTCGGGCGCGATGTCGGAATAGGCGAGATTGCCGGTCGAGGCCCATTGCGCGGAGCGGAAGACGCCGAAGACGAAGATGTAGGTCAGCACGATCCACACCGGCGTCGTCGCCTGCATCAAGGCGAAGCCGGCGACCATCACGGCGACGATCGGGGTGTTGTAGACCAGCACGCGGCGAAAGCCGAAACGGTTGAGGACACGCGGCATGAAGAAGCGCATGGCCACGGAGCCGACCGCGGCGACGAAGGTCAGCGATCCCGCCTGCACCGCGCTCATGCCGAAGCCGAGCTGGAACATCAAGGGCAGCAGGAACACCACCGAGCTGAGGCCGATCGTGTCCAGCCCGCCGCCGGTGAGGAACGAAATGCGGAAGGTACGGATGCGCAACAGCTTGAGATCGAGCAGCGGATTGCGCACGCGCAGGCAGTAGAACGAGGCGATGGTCAGGATGACCAGCGCCAGCGCCAGTTCGGCGGCGATGATGCCGCCTGCGGCATCCTTGGCAGCAAGCGAATCCATGCCGAAGACGAGCAGGACCATGCCGCTGCCGACCAGCAGGAAGCCCGGAAAATCGAACGGCGTGCGCACGGGCTTGGTCATCGTCGGAAACAGCGAGGCGGCAAGAATTGCCGCCGCCAGCGCGAACGGCACGTTGATGAAGAAGATCCAGCGCCAGGAAATGTAGGTGGTCAGCGCGCCCCCGACGAGCGGACCGACCAACGGTCCGGACTGGCCGGCGAGTGATATGTACATGTTGATCTTCAGCGTTCGGCTGCGCGGAAAGGTCGACAGGATGACGACCTGGCCGAGTGTGCCCATCAAGGCGCCGCCAAAGCCTTGCAGCGCACGCGCACCAACCAGCATCCAGATGTTGTCGGACAGTCCGCAGAGCGCCGACGAGGCGGCGAACACCAGCAAGGCAAAACAGTAGACATTGCGCAGTCCGAAGCGGTCGGCGGCCCAGCCGCCAAGCGGCATCGAGATGATCAGGCTGGCGACATAGACGGTAATCAAGAGGCCGAGCTGGCTGGGCGGACGGCCGAGGCTTTGGCTGATGCCCGGCAGCGCGGTCACCACGACATTCTGGTCGAGGCTGGTCATGAACACGCCGCAAGCAACCGTCAGCGGCAGCAGGAGCAGGGCTCTGGCCGGCATATCGGCGCGATCCGTGGCGCCGGCGGATAGTTCTGCGGTCATTGAGATGTTCGAACCAAACGAATGTGCCGACTCTTGAAGAAGGGATTTCATATCCCTCGGGCCGGTTGGGCGGCCACGTTTTCGCACCATGGGCGCCGGCGGCCCGATTCTCTAGCGGCAGAAGCGGCTGGCGTTGATGCCAGATGTGGGCAACGCGGCCATCCGGCCGCGCCGCCTACTGCACCTCGTAGCCGACTTCCTCGCTGGCATGGCAGAGCGCCTTCCAGAAAGAGCGTGCGAACGAGCGGAAGACATAGATGTCGAACTGGTCGGCACTGGTCCGCTGGATCTGGGCGAAGATGTCGTGATGGGTGGTCGAACGGCCGGCGCCGACCGGAAAGGCCGGCAGCGCGAAGTCGATGGCGAAGAATTTCGCCAGCACCCATTCGGCCTTCGGCCCGGCAATGCGGATGGCGGTGCGGCCGTGCGAGAGGTCGGTCACGGTGCCAATGGCGGGGGTCACCACTTTGGCAAAGGCCGCAGCCAGGCCTTCGGCTTCATCGGCAACGGTGAACTTTCCCGGCGCGAAGCCGAACACCGATTTCACGCCGTCGCTCAAGCCGCCGCCGGCGCCATCGGGCAGGGCAAGCCCGGTGACGGTGCGGATGGCTGCTATCAGCTTCTTCTCCTCGCCGGGCCACGCGGCGAGCTGCACGATCGAGCCCGGCCTTGTCTCGGTCAGGATGATCTCGACGCCGTGCTCGAAATTGCCGTGCGAGCCGACATGGAATTCAGGCTCAAGCGGCGACAAGGGTTCGGGTGATTGGCGCTCAACCATGCATGCGGCTCCCGTCCGGATCGAAGAAGTGGTTGGAGACGATCTCGACCGGTCCAAACCGGTTGCGCAAGGGATCGGAGACATGAGCGCGCGTGCCCTGCCGTGCCTTGCCGCCCTTGACCAGCGCCAGCGCGATATGCCTGCCGAGCGCCGGTGAATAGCAGCAGGCGGTGATGTGACCGATCGAGCCGTGCGGATTGGCCTCGTCAACCTCCTCGACGATGTGCGCGCCGCCATTGAACGGCCGGTTGTCGAGGGCGATCAGGCCGACCAGTTCCAGGCGATCAGACGCGATCAGGCCTTCGCGGTCCATCATCGCCGAGCCGATGAACGGCTTCTTCTTCGACAACATCCAGTCGAGATGCAGGTCGCGCGCCGTGGTGCGGCCGTCGATCTCGGCGCCGGTGACGTGGCCCTTTTCGATGCGCATCGTGCCCAGCGCTTCAAGCCCGTAGGTGACCAGCCCGAACGGCTTGCCTGCTTCAACAAGCGCTTCCCAGACATGGGTGCCGTGGCCGGCGCCGGAATAGACCTCGAAGGCCATTTCACCGGAGAAGGACAGCCGGCAAATCATCACCGGCACGCCTGATATTTCGCCACGTACGATGCCCATGAAGGGCAAGGCGGCGTTGTCGACCGATGTGCCGGTGACACAGGCGGCGAGGATCTGCCTGGCCTTCGGCCCGCCGATCGCGGCCCCCGCCCATTCGTCGGTCACCGAGGTGACGTGGACTTTCAGCTCCGGCCAGATCACGTCGAGGAAATATTCCAGATGCTGCATCACCTTGCCGGCATTGGCCGTGGTGGTGGTCATCAGGAAATCCTGCTCGCCAAGCCGCCAAGTGGTGCCGTCGTCGAAGGCCAGGCCGTCCTCGCGCAGCATCAGGCCGTAACGTGCCTTGCCGATGGCGAGCGTCGAAAACATGTTGGTGTAGACGCGGTCGAGGAATGCGGCGGCGTCGGGGCCCTGCACGGCAATCTTGCCCAATGTCGAGACATCGACGATGCCTGCGCTTTCGCGTGTCGCCTTGGCTTCGCGCACATAGGCCTGTTCGACCGTCTCTCCGGCATGGCCGTAGATCATCGGGCGATACCAGAGGCCCGCTGAATACATGGTCGCGCCGTTGGCCAGATGCCAATCATGCATCGGGGTCAATCGTTCGGGCTTGAGATCGCCAAAACGTTCCGCCGCCAGCGAGCCGATCGACACCGGCGCAAAGGGTGGCCGGAAGCGTGTCGTGCCGACCTCGGGGATCGGCTTGCCCAGCGCTTCGGCCATGATGGCAAGGCCAGGCACGTTGGAGCTTTTGCCCTGGTCGGTCGCCATGCCGAGCGTGGTGTAGCGCTTGAGATGCTCGACCGAGACGAAGCCCTCGCGGTGCGCCAGCCGCACGTCCTCTGCCGTGACGTCGTGCTGGAAATCGACGAAGCTCTTGCCCTTGGCCCTGATCTCGAACACCGGGGCGGGATCGGGATCGCCGGGTACGGCTTCTACCACCGGCAATACAGAAGGCGTGCTCTGCCCGCCTGCGGCGGCGAGGCCGGCGGCGCGTCCTTCGGCGAGCGCTTCGAGCGTCGAAAAACTGCCGGTGAAGGCGCCGGCGCCAATCCAGCTCTGTGTCGGCTTTGGCGGCAGGAAAGCTTGCCGCGCGGCGTTCCATTCCGCCTTGGCGCCGGCCTGGCTGGCCAGATGGATGGTCGGCGACCAGCCGCCCGACATCAGCAGGCAATCGGCATGGATGCTGCGTGCATCACCGATGAGCGTGCCGTTGGTCATGTCGAAGCGCTGCAGTTTGAGGCCGGACAGCGCCTTGCCGCCTTCGGTGGCAACGACGGCATGGCCAGCGAAGATCTCGGCCTCGGCTTCCGCGGCCAGCTTGCGCATCTCCGGCGAAAGCTCCGGCCGGACGTCCGCGATGGCGACGACCGCGGCACCGGCCTTCTTCAAGGCGACGGCGGCGCGGTAAGCGCTGTCATTGTTGGTGAACAGCGCGATCCGCTCGCCCGGCAGCACGCCGAACTCGTTGGCGTAGCGCTCGGCTGCATGCGCCAGCATCACGCCCGGCCGGTCATTGCCGGGGAAGACCAGCGGTCGTTCGAACGCGCCGGTGGCCAGGACCACGGATTTGGCACGGATCGCCCAATAGCGATGGCGCGGCTCGCCCTTGCCTGGATGATCCTTGTGGTCGCTGACCCGTTCGAGCGCGGCAAGCGTGTTGTTGTCGTAATAACCCCACACCGTGGTGCGTGGCAGAAGCCGGACATTGTCGCGGCCTGCGAGCTGGGCGACGGTGCGGCGTGCCCAATCTGCGGCAGGCGCGCCATCGATCGTTTCCTCGGACCAGTTGGCCGAACCGCCGAAAAGCGGCTCGAGATCTGCCAACATGACGCGAGCGCCCTGATCTGCGGCGGCCTTGGCGGCCATCAGGCCGGCCGGGCCGGAGCCGACCACCAGCACGTCGCAGAAGGCGTTCATGCGCTCGTAGCGGGCCAGGTCCTTTGCCGATCCGGCACTGCCGAGGCCGGCGGCGCGGCGGATGAAGTGTTCGCAGAACATCCAGAAGCGCGTGCCTTTGAGCGGACCGAACACCGGTCCCATGAAGGTCTTGTAGTAGAAGCCGGCCGACAGGATCTTGCCGCCCAGCTGGTTGACGGCGTTGATGTCCCAGGCCAGCGAGGGAAAGCGGTTCTGGCTGATGGCCACCAGCCCGTCATGGATCTCG
The DNA here is from genome assembly GCF_040322895.1 of Mesorhizobium sp. M0088. Lineage (NCBI taxonomy): Bacteria > Pseudomonadati > Pseudomonadota > Alphaproteobacteria > Hyphomicrobiales > Phyllobacteriaceae > Mesorhizobium > Mesorhizobium sp. M0088. Next base: position 87,008 of record NZ_JAMYUI010000027.1, on the reverse strand, counting down.
ACCATGGTCGCTGGAATGTTGGGTTCACGAACCTCGCCCTTCAGCACCGTCACCAGCGCGTTGGGTTCCTCGACGCCGGCAGTCAGCAGGCCGCGCGGGCGGTGGTACTTGAACGAACGTCCGTAAAGCGTGACGCCCTTGGCCAGCAGGGCTGACGCCAGCGTGTCGCCGGCATGGCCGGTGTAGGCTGTGCCATCGAAGGTGAAGCGGATGGTTTTCAGCCGGTCGATGCGGCCGCCGGTGTCGGTGCGGCGCGGGCTCATGCCTTATCCTCCGCCTTGCGGTGTGCGGCCGAACCATGGTCGCCGCGCCCTTGATGATCACCGCGCACAAAGGCGACGCTGGAAATCTCATGCGTCAGCGTGTTACGCACGACGCGCAGATGCGCGCGGCAGCCGCCGGAATGCTGCCAGATCTCGTTGTGATCCCCGGCCGGGTTCAGCCGGTCATAGACATAGGCATTCCACGCCTCGAAATTCTGAGAGGCAGGATCGGGGCGCTCGCGGTTGCCGTCACCCTGATAGGTGAACTCGATGACGTCGCGCGGACCGCAATAGGGGCAAGTGATCAACATTGAACTCTACCTAATGCCTAATGCAGCCGCGGGTTTGCACCCTGGCCCTTGTCGTCGATCACCAGGCCGCGGTGGAAGCGGTCGAGGGTGAAGGGGGCGTTGAGATCGTGCGGCTGGTCCTTGGCGATGGTCCAGGCAAAGCACCAGCCGGAAGCCGGCGTCGCCTTGAAGCCGCCATAGCACCAGCCGCAGTTGAGATACATGCCGGGCAGGGGACCGGCGGTGATGATCGGCGAGCCGTCCATCGACATATCGCAGACGCCGCCCCAGGAGCGCAGCATGCGCACGCGGGCAAGGCCGGGGAACAGCGCCAGCATCTCGCTCATCACCTCGTCGACGACCGGCAAATTGCCGCGCTGGGCGTAGCTGTTGTAGCCGTCGATGTCGCCGCCATAGATGAGGCCGCCCTTGTCCGACTGCGACATGTAGAAATGGCCCATGCCGAAGGTGACGACCGTGTCGATGAAGGGTTTCAGCGATTCCGTGACGAAGGCCTGCAGCACATGGCTCTCGATCGGCATCGTCTCGATGCCGGCCATCTGCATGACCAGTCCGGTGCTGCCGGCGACCGCCACGGCCACCTTCCTGGCGCGGATGTCGCCGCGCGAGGTGGACACGCCTGATATGCGGTCGCCGTCGCGCAGAAAGCCGGTGACCTCGCAATTCTCGATGATGTCGACGCCGCGACGGTCGGCGCCACGCGCATAGCCCCAGGCCACCGCATCGTGGCGGGCGGTGCCGGCGCGGCGCTGCATCAGGCCGCCGACGACCGGGAAGCGCGCGCTGTCGGAGATATCGAGCGCCGGAATCAGACGTTTGATCTCAGCCTTCGTCATCAGTTCGGCATCGACGCCGAGATGGCGCATGGCGTTGCCGCGCCTTGCATAGTCGTCGAACTGGGCCGGCGTGTGCGCCAGGTTCAGGCAGCCGCGCTGCGAGAACATGACGTTGTAGTTGAGCTCGTGCGAAAGGTTTTCCCACAGCTTCATCGAGTGTTCGTAGAAGCGGGTGTTGGCCGGCAGCAGATAATTCGAGCGCACCGCCGTCGTGTTGCGGCCGACATTGCCGGAGCCGAGCCAGCCCTTTTCCACAACGGCGACATTGGTGATGCCGTGTTCCTTGGCAAGATAGTAGGCGGTCGCCAGCCCATGACCGCCGCCACCGATGATGACGACGTCATAGGACGCCTTCGGATCCGGCTTGCGCCATGCCGGCTTCCAATCCTTGTTTCCCTTGAGCGCGTTCGCGAGCAGCGAAAAGGCCGAGTACTCTGCCATTGATGTCATCCGGTTCGGGCGATGGGGCAGACTATAGAGCAGGCCGCACCCGCAAAGCCAATATTGCGCCATCGCCTTTCGACTGGCCGACGCCTGGGATGGGATCACTCGGAGTGAGTGATCGGTGGCGCCAATGATCGGGTGGGCTCGCGATACGACGGCTTGCCCCATGATAGGGCCGTCTTTATCAAGGACAGGCTTTTCAAATTGCCTTTGCCGCCGGTGAGTCGCCAACAAATCATGCTTTTCCGATTGCTTCGTCTCATTTTGATCCTCACGCTTGTGGTTTCGGCGCCGCTGTCGTTCGATGCGATGGCACAAGGGCTTGGCCAGGCGCCCGCCGGGCTGGTCGCCGACCAGCAGAAAATCCTGCAGGACCTGACGACCAAGACCGACAATCTGGAAAAGAAGATCCAACAGGACGCCGAGGAGGATAGCAGCCTTGTCGATATCCGCTTGCAGCTCGAGGAGTTGTCGCGGCAATCGCTGAACAGCGCACTGGCCTTCCGCACGCGTCTTGGCGAGATCAACAGCCGTCTTGAGCAGCTTGGCGCGGCACCTGCGGCGGGTCAGCCGCCGGAGCCCGACATCGTCAGCGGCGAACGCCAGGCGCTGGTGTCGGAAAAGGCCGAGATCAATGCGGTCATCTCGCAGGCCCAGGCCCTGTCGATCCGCATCAGCGGGCTGATCGATAAGATCGGCAATATGCGCAGCGAGTTGTTCCGCAACCTTTTGACCAAACGCTACGTGCTGTCGGATGCGCTGAGCCCGCAGGTTTTCTCCGACGCCCAGGACGAATACACCAATCTGTACAAGGCGGTGTCTTCCTGGCTGAGCTTCGCTTTCAAGTTCAAGTTCCAGGCCATCCTCGCAGCGACCTTCGTGGCGCTCGGGCTGGCGCTGGTGCTGCTGGTCGGCGGCAGGCGGCTGTTCGGGAGGGTGTTCGAAGCCGATCCCTCCAATGAAGACCCGTCCTATCTCAGCCGCTTATCGGTGGCTTTCTGGTCAACCTTGCTGCCAACGCTGGCGGTTGCCGCCTTTCTGGGATCGACGATTTTCTTCTTCAATTATTACAATGTGTTGCGTGGTGATATTGGCCTGTTCCTCAATGCATTGGCGACCGCCATCGGCGTGGTGTTCTGCGTCAACCGGCTGACCAATGCGGCGCTGGAGCCGCGGCTGCCGAACTGGCGCCTTATCCCGGTCGAAACGGGGCCGGCGCGCTGGCTGGTGCGCCTGACCACCGCCATGGCCGTGGTCATCAGCGTCAACACCTTCCTGTCGGTGATCAACGACAAAATGGGCTCGCCGCTGTCATTGACCATTGCCCGCAGTTTCGGCGCAACCATCATCGTCGGCGTCATCCTGATCCTGATGGCGATGCTGAGGCCATTCAAGGCGCGTGATGGAAGTTGGCGGCCGTGGCCGGCATGGCTGCGCTATACGGCGCTTGCACTCGGTCTTTTCACCATCGTCGCGGCGCTGCTTGGTTACATCGGCCTCGCTCTGTTCGTTTCGCTGCAGGTCGTCGTTACCGGCACCGCGCTGATCACCGCCTATATCGGTTTCCTGTCGGCACAGGCGATCGGCGAGGAGGGTGCTTTCGCCAACACGACCGTCGGGCGCTGGCTGTCGGCCAAATCCAGCTACGAGGATACGGCCCTCGACCAGCTAGGCCTTGTCGTCAGTGTTGCCATCAATGTGATGATCGTGCTGGTGTTCCTGCCGCTGATCCTGCTGATGTGGGGTTTCCAGCTGGGCGATATCCAGGCTTGGGCCTACAAGCTCGCAACCGGGATCAACATCGGGTCGGTGACCATTTCGGTGACCGGCATCCTCTCCGGCATCGTCGTCTTCATCATAGGCTATTTCCTGACGCGCTGGTTCCAGGGCTGGCTCGACGGTTCGGTGATGGCGCGTGGCAAGGTCGATACCGGCGTGCGCAACTCGATCAGGCTGGCGGTCGGCTATGCCGGCGTCGCGCTCGCGGCACTGGTCGGCATCTCGGCGGCGGGCATCGACCTGTCCAGCCTGGCGCTGGTCGCCGGCGCTCTTTCCCTCGGTATCGGCTTTGGCCTGCAGAACGTGGTGTCCAATTTCGTTTCCGGCCTGATCCTGTTGGCCGAGCGGCCATTCAAGGTGGGCGACTGGATCGTTGCCGGCGATGTCAGCGGCACAGTCAAGAAGATCAGCGTGCGCGCCACCGAGATCGAGACCTTCCAGCGGCAATCGGTGATCCTGCCCAATTCAAACCTGATCAACAACGCCGTCGGCAACTGGACGCACCGCAACAAGCTCGGCCGCATCGACATCAAGGTCGGCGTCGCTTACGGCAGCGACGTCAAGCAGGTTCATGCCGTCCTGCTGGAGATCGCCCGCAGCCACCCGATGGTGCTGAAGAACCCCGAACCCTTCGTGCTGTTTTCCAATTTCGGCCCTGCCGCCCTGGAATTCGAGATCCGCGTGTTCCTGGCCGATGTGATGAACGGCAACATCGCGCAGAACGACATCCGTTTTGCCGTCCTCGAAAAATTCAGCAGCGAACACATCGAGATGCCCTCGACGCCGCGCGCCGTGGTCGAGGCCCATAAGCCCAAGGCGTGGCCGACAGACGACGACAAGATCGAGGCCGACTTCGCCGAACAGCAGCAGATAAAGGCCGAAGCCGAGGCGGAGAAGAAGCGGCTGGTCGCGTCCCGCAAAACCAAGAAGCCAGATCCGGACTAAGCTGGGACTCCGTCGACCTTGATCCTGCCGGAACCGATTGCGGCATGAATGCGGCATTCAGTTGCGGTTCAGCTTCCATCTCCTATAAGCTCCCATGCAAAGGCGAAATTGCCTTGCGAAATGCAACAGAGGCGGTGGGAACACCGATATTGCACCATGTGGAAGTCTCTCGTCGCTGCCGTCGCCCTGGTCGCCGCCATCGGCTCGGTCCATGCCGCAAGCGCGGTCAACAAGGACGCCGAGACCCGCACGCTGGTCGTGACCGAGGGCGGCAGCAAGACCGACCTCGCGCTGGCTGGTGGCGAAACGGTTGAGTTCTGCCCGAATGGCTGTTTCGTCACCTTGCCGAACGGCGACCTCGAAGCTCTGACCGGTTCGGAAACCATCGAAATCTCGGGCGGCGTCGCCCGAATCAAGTAATTCCGGTTGGCATATCTTGAGGGGCCGGGCATTTGCTCGGCCTTTTATCGTTTCCGGTAGCAGTTGCTTAACAATGACGCCGGAAATACCGTCACGGCAGCCGTCTGCAACCGGGCGTTTTAACGTTCGCTACGCCATCGCCCGCTATACCAGCCTCAAGACGCCGGAAAGCGGCGCGCAACTCTACGCGGGCAGGGCAGGACGGACATGGATGCGCGGTCGGACAGGAACGCAATACCGCTTGCGGTCGATCTCGACGGCACGCTGATCGCGACCGATCTGTTGTGGGAAGGGCTGTTCATCCTTCTCAAGAAGAACCCGCTCTATATCTTCCTGGTACCGTTCTGGATCGCCGGCGGGCCGGCGCGGCTGAAGCAGGCAATCGCGCAGCGCATCGACATCGATCCGGCATCGCTGCCCTATCGCGAGGTGCTGCTTTGCCGCCTCCGGACCGAACACGCCGAGGGCCGCAAGATCGTGCTGGCGACCGGTACGCCGCGCAAGTTCGCCGACGCCATCGCGGCCCATCTCGGCATTTTCGACCAGGTGCTGGCCACCGATGGTCTCGCCAATCTCACCTCGGGCAGGAAGCGCGCTTCGCTGATCGCAGCCTATGGCGATGGCGGTTTCGACTATGCCGGCAACAGCCGTCACGATCTCCAGGTCTTCGATGCAGCGCGCAACGCGATCGTCGTCGCGCCCGACCGCCATGCCGCGCGCTGGCAGGCAGCGCATGGCGCCGAGACGATGCCGGCGCCGAAGCCGACTTTGCGGACCATCGTCAAGATGCTGCGTGTCCATCAGTGGCTGAAGAATTCGCTGATCGCAGTGCCGATGGTGCTCTCGCATGAATATTTCAACACCGACATGATCTGGCAATGCCTGCTGGCATTCGTCTCGTTCAGTTCGGTGGCATCGGCCATCTATATCCTCAACGATTTCTTCGACCTCGCGCTCGATCGCAAACACCTCACCAAGCGCAACAGGCCGTTCGCCAGCGGTGCGCTGTCGATCCCGTTCGGACTTGGCGCAATCGCGGTGCTTCTGGCGATCGGCATCGGCACCGGGCTGTTCCTGTCGCCCGAATTCATGGCTGTGCTCGGCGGCTATATGGTCGTCACGACGGCCTATTCGCTGTCGTTCAAGCGCATGCTGCTGGTCGATGTGCTGACACTCGCCGGCCTCTACACGATCCGCGTCCTGGCCGGTGCGGCGGCGACCGGCGTCGACGTCTCGTTCTGGCTGCTGGCCTTCTCTATCTTCTTCTTCCTGTCGCTGGCGCTGGTGAAGCGCTTCGTCGAACTGCGCACCACCGCCATTCCGCCTGGCGAGCGCATTGCCGGCCGCGGCTATCGCACCGAAGACCAGGAGATCGTCGCCCAGGCCGGCATGGCCTCGGCCTTTTCCTCGGCGCTGGTGCTGGCGCTCTACATGGACAGTGTCGCGGTGCGCGAGCTTTATCCGCATCCGTGGCTGATCTGGCCGCTGGCACCGATCGTGCTTTATCTCACCATGCGCGTCTGGATCCTGGCGCGCCGCAACGAGATGCATGACGATCCGGTCGTCTTCATCATCCGCGACTGGCGCAGCCAGATCGTTGTGCTGATCGGTGCAGTGATGCTGGTCATCGGGGGCTGGTAGGCATGGCCACTGAGCGGTTCCCGAGCTTTGGCCTTGCTGCGCCGCCGGCGCCGCGCGCCATCGGTGCCGACGAGGCTATCTCGCTGCTGAAGGGCGGTCAGGCCAAGCCGGCGTCGCTGCTTGCCTATGGCAATGGCCGCTCCTACGGCGATTCCTGCCAGAACGAGGCCGGAGCGGTCGTCGATATGCGGTCGCTGAACCGGATCCACGCCTTCAACGCCGAAACCGGTGTTCTCGAGGCGGATGCCGGCGTGCTGTTGTCCGACATCATCGCCCACGCCGCCCCTTACGGTTTCTTTCCGGCGGTGGTTCCAGGCACGCAATTCGTCACGCTCGGCGGGGCCATCGCCAATGACGTGCATGGCAAGAACCATCATCGGCGCGGCACCTTCGGCTGCCATGTCGAGAGCTTCACGCTGCTCAGGTCCGACGGCAAGACCCACCGCTGCTCGGCGACAGACAATACGCGGCTGTTTGCGGCAACGATCGGCGGCATGGGGCTGACCGGCCTCATCCTGTCGGCCTCGATCCGGTTGATGCGGGTGCATTCCCTCGACATCGTCGAAAAGGCGACGCCGTTTCGTGATCTCTGCGAATTCTTCGACCTGGCCGAGGCGGCCGATCAGGCCAACGAATATGCGGTCGCCTGGATCGACCAGCTCGCCGGCGGCCGCAACAGCGGTCGCGGCCTGCTGCTGTCGGGCGATCACGCCGAGCACGGCTCGCATGCCGCCTCGTGCGTCGGCGGCAATTTCTCGGTACCGGTGCAGCCGCCGTTCAATGTGCTCAACCGGCCGTTCCTGACCGCCTTCAACGCTGCCTACAGGTGGAGGAAGAGCCGAGCAACGGTGCCGCGCCAGGCCGGATATCAGGGCTTCTTCTTTCCACTTGACGGCGTGCGCGACTGGAACCGGCTTTATGGGCCGAAAGGGCTCTTCCAGCACCAGAGCGTGGTGCCGGAAGAGACGGCGCGCGAGGCCGTGCCGGCATTGCTGGCGGCTGCAAGGCAAGCCGGGCAGGGCTCGTTCCTCACGGTGCTGAAACGCTTTGGCTCCATCCGCTCGCCGGCGCTGCTGTCGTTTCCGCGTCCCGGCTACACGCTGACACTGGATTTCCCCAACAGGGGCGCCGCGACGCTGACACTGCTGCGGGAACTCGACCGCATCACGGTCGAGGCCGGCGGCGCGGTCAATCCGTACAAGGACGCTCGCATGGGGGCCGAAATCTTCGCTTCGTCCTTTCCCGAATGGCAGCGGCTGGAAGCGCTCCGAGACCACGCCTTCATGTCTGACTTCTGGGCGCGCACTGCGAAGAGATTGGATGCGAGACGAGGCTCGGTCGAGGCGGCCGAATAGATAAAATTCGAATAATTCTTGGTCAATTGATGATTAATAACGCAATTCACTCAAAATATTGTTGGGACTTCACCAAATGTTTGCGGGTTTGTAATAGGAAGCGCGAAGGGGCGGCTTGGAACACATGAAATACATCGTCTTCATTCTCTTTACCGTCATGACCAATGCCGCCGCGCAGCTGATGCTGAAGCAAGGCATGATGTCGCTCGGACCGATCTCGTTCGAGGGCGTCAATCCGCTCGTCAAGCTGCTGCAGATCGTCTTCAGCCCCTGGGTGTTCCTTGGCCTGTGTACCTTCGTCATCTCGATGGCGTCGCATCTCTATGTGCTGTCCAAGGTCGAGCTCTCCTTCGCTTATCCGTTCCTCAGCCTCGCCTATGTTGCCGTCGCCATCTTCGCTTATTTCGTCTTCCGCGAGGACCTCAATGGCTGGCGGATCGCCGGCATCGCCTTCATCTGCGTCGGCACGGTGCTGATCGCGCAAAGTGGGCGAGGGCATGAGGACCAGACCGCTTCCATCGCGCCCGACAAGATCCAAGCAAACGAGATCGTTCGATGAGACATGTGATTTTCGGCGGCGACGGTTTCGTCGGCCGCCATCTTGCCCCGAAGCTTGTCGCCGATGGTGAAGAGGTTGTCGTCGCCGACATCGTCAAGAGCGACCTGCCGCACTACCGCACCGTCCGCTTTATCCAGTGCGACGTCACCGATCCGACCTCGGTCGCGGCGGTTGGGCTGAAGGCCGATGATATGGTCTACAATTTGTCGGCCAAGATGCTGTCGCCGATCCAGGTGCGGGCCAAGCGGCACGATTTCTTCTTCCCTGTGAATTTCCATGGCACCGAGCACATCATGCAGGCCATGGACGGAGCCGGTGCGTCAAAACTCGTCCACTACACGACCGACATGATCTACGGCCACACGGTCACGCAGCCGATGACCGAGGAGCACCCGGTGGCGCCGCTGGGCGAATATGGCTGGTCGAAGCAGAAGACAGAGGAGCTTGCCGCCGAATGGCGCAAGCGCGGCATGTCGATCTCGCTGTTTCGCCCGCGCCTGATCATCGGCCCCGGCCGGCTCGGCATTCTGGAAAAACTGTTCAAGCTGATCGACTGGAACCTTCCCGTGCCGATGATCGGTTCGGGCAGGAATCCTTATCAGTTCATCTCGGTGTTCGACTGCGCCGAGGCCGCGCGCGCGGCCTGGAAGGCCGGTGTGCCAAACGAGGCCTATAATCTGGGTTCGCTCAACCCGCCGCCGGTCAAGAAATTGCTCGGCGATCTGATCAGGCATGCCGGCTCGAAATCGATCCTGATCCCGACACCGGGCTGGGCGGTCAAGCGCACGCTGGACCTGCTCGACCTCTTGAACATGCCGATCATGGACCCGGAGCAGTATCTGATCGCCGACGAGGACTGCGTGCTCGACGTGTCCAAGGCCGGGCGCCAGCTCGGCTGGGTGCCGCAATATCGCGACGAGGACATGCTGATCGCCGCCTACAGCGAGTACCGCGCAAAGAAAGCCGGTCACGCAGTCGCCACCAAACATGTGCCCGCCGAATAGCGGCTCGCAAAACAGCTTTCGTTGCGCTCGACCCTGGTCGTGCGTGCAGACAGGAGATTGAAATGACCGTCATGGCCAAGCCAGAGCAGACCAATTTGCGCACCATGGTCAGCGCGCCGTCGCTGTCGCCCGCCACCATCGCCAAGCCCGATTTGATCAGCGTCGAGCAGGCCAAGGCGATGGACGTGGCCCGCATGACCGACCTGTTCAAGGCGCATCTCAACCCCGGCCAGCTGCACTTCATGAAGCTGCTCGGCTTCCACAAGATCAAGATCGAGCGTGCCGAAGGCATGTTCTACATCGACCAGAACGGCCGCAAGATCCTCGACTTCTTCGGCGGCTTCGGTTCGCTGGCCTTTGGCCACAATCATCCGCGCATCCTGGAAGCACGCAAGAAATTCCAGGAGGAGAAGCGCCAGGAAATCGCCATCGCCTTCATGTCGCAATATGCGGCAGCGCTTGCGCACAACATCGCCAAATGCTCGCCCGGCGATCTCGACATGGTATTTTTGGGCTCGTCCGGCTCGGAAGCGATGGAAGCGGCGGTGAAGCTCGCCGAGCGCGCCGCCGGTCCGAAGCGGCCGAAGATCGTCTATGCCGAGAATTCCTTCCACGGCAAGACCAAGGGCGTGCTGGGCATCACAGACGGCCAGCTTTACCGCGCCGACTTCAAGGTGGCCGAAAACACGGTCCGCATCCCGTTCGCCGACATCGAGGCGGTCGAGCGCCTGTTCCGCTCCGACCCGGAGGTCGGCGTCATCGTGCTGGAAACCATCCAGGGCGGCGGCGGCATCATCCAGGCGCCGGCCGAATATTGGCAGAAGCTGCGCGCGCTGTGCGATCAGTATGGCGTGCTGTGGGTCGCCGACGAAGTGCAGTGCGGCTACGGCCGTTCGGGCCGCTTCTACGCCTTCGAGCATTACGGCGTCATTCCCGATGTGACCGCGCTGGCCAAGTCGCTTGGCGCCGGCAAGGCGGCGGTGGGAGCCATGATCGCGCGGCGCGAGGTCTACATGAAGGCCTATGGCACGCCGAAAACGGCGATGATCCATGCCATGGCGACCTTCGGCGGCATGGGCGAGGCCTGCGTCACCTCGATCGAGGGGCTCAACGTGCTCTATGACGAGGGGCTGATCGACAATGCCGCCGTCACCGGCGACTATTTGCTGCAGCGCCTGCAGGCGCTCAGGGAAAAGTACCCGAAGATCATCAAGGATGTGCGCGGCAAGGGTTTTATGGTCGGCCTGGAGTTCCACGACTTCTCGCAGACCTTGCCGATGGTCCTGCGGCCGATCGTCAGCGTGCTCGACGACAAGCTGAAGGGCTCGCTGTCGGGCTTCGTTGGCGCGCTGCTGCTGCGCGATTACGACGTGCTGGTCGCCTTCACCGAGTACAACCGCAACGTCATCCGGCTGGAGCCGCCGTTGATCTGCCAGCGCGAGCATGTCGACCGCTTCGTCGATGCCTTCGACAGTCTGCTGTCGCGCGGCATCGTGTCGATCGTCAAGGACTTCGTCAAAAGCCAAGTCCGTTAGAAACGAAGCTCGCTGAGTTCGACAATGCTGACCAGGTCGCCCGCACCAGACAACCCACTCGACCGGCTCACCGGGGCCGGCCTGGCGTGGGGCGAGGGGACTTATGCGCGGCTGGCGGCACCCATCGGCGCGGCGGCCTTCGCGCTCTACATCCTTTTGACGGCGTTCACCGCATGGGTGATGCCCGACGCCAACTGGGACATGCTGCCCTATCTTGCTATAGCGGAGGAAGGCACCTATCCCGATGCGCAGGCGCTGCATGACTATGCCTACAACACTGTCAAATCGGGCGTGTCCGCAGGCGACTACAAGGCGCTGACCGACGATGGCGGCGGCTTCCGCAGCCACATGGCGGAGAATGCCGCCGACTTCCATTCACTGCTCGGCATGTACCGGATCAAGTTCCTCTATGCCGAGATCCTGTCGACGCTAAGCGCGGTGATGTCGCCGGTGGAGGCAATGCGCCTGGTGTCGGTGTTCTCCGTGCTGCTGTTCGGCGCGATTGCGCTGCTTTGGTTGCGCTCCCAGGGGGCGCTGGCGTTGGCGCCTATCGTCGGCGCGGTGCTGATCATGGCTGATTTCGGCGATGCGGCGCGCGCCTCGACGCCGGACCTGCTCACGTCAGCGCTGCTGCTCGGCGGGCTTTATGCCTATGTCCGCGGCCGCGAGGTGGCGACGGCGATCCTGCTCTTCCTCGCCTTCATGGTGCGCCCGGACAATATTGTTTTCCTTGCGATTTTCGCGATACTGCTGGTTGTGTTCCGGCAGAAAGCATGGGGTGCGCTGGTTGGCTTTGCCGCGTCCTTCATCGCCTACTTTGCCATCTCGCACTGGGCGCATCATCCCGGCTGGTGGCCGCATCTGTGGTTCTCCAGCATCGAGCAGCACTACAATATGGACGGGTTCGAACCGCCATTCTCGGTGGGTGCCTATCTCAGGGCTTTCGCCACCTCGCTGTTGCGCGCCGTCAGCCTGAACAGCTGGGTCGGCGTGTCGGTGCTGGCACTGGCCGGCTGGTTTGCTGTCGCCCGTGCCGGCTTCCGCCTCGATCGCCGCGCCAGCATCCTTTTTGCGGCACTGGTGCTCGGCGCGCTGGCGAAGTTCACCGTCTTCCCGATCCACGACACGCGCATCTATTTCCCGCATCTGATCCCGCCATTCCTGCTGCTGGCGACGCCGTTCATGGCGTTGTGGGCGGCCGTGGCTCGCGGCCAGAATCGCCCTGCCATGCAAATCATTCCCGGAGACAAGTCATGAGTTCGCTATCCAGCCTGGCGCGCGTTGCCCTGTCGCTTGGTCTTCCCAAGGGAGTTCTCGATCGCGGGCCGTCGCTGCGCGGAACGAAGTTCCTTGCCAAGGCGGCGCTGAGGGCGCGGTTTGGTGGGGCAGGACGGCCGTTTCAGATGGTCAATGTCGGCGCCTGCGACGGTGCGCTGTTCGATGACGTCACGCCGTGGCTGCACCGGATTGCCGGCGCACGCGCGATGCTGGTCGAGCCGATCCCGTACAACCAGAAGAGACTGCGCGCCAATTATCCCGATATGGACCGCTTCATCATCGAGCCGGTGGCGGTGACGAAGACAAAGGGCACGATCACCGTCCACACTTTCGATGCCGCCGCACTCGAGGCCGGCACGCTGCCGATCGAGTTCATCGGCTGCTCGTCGGTCACCGACACCAATCTGATGTCGGGCAAGAATGCCTGGGGCGAGGCCGACGCCAACTTCAACAAGTTCGCGCCGCATCTCAGGGACATCGAGGTGCCATCCGAGACCTTGCAGACGCTGCTCGACCGCAACGGCATCACCCATATCGACGCTTTCCTCGTCGATTGCGAGGGCGCCGACTGGATCGTCTTCGAACAGCTCGACCTCAAGCGCTACCGTCCCGGCATGATCAAGGTCGAGGTTGGCGCGCTGCCGGCCGCCGAGATCGGCCAGGTCGTGGTCAAGCTGAAGACATCAGGCTATCAGGTCGGTTTCCAGGCCGAGGACATCTGGGCCTTCGCCTGAGTTAGCCTACCGGAAAGCGAACCGCCCCAGGCGCCGGTGTGAAGCATTCTGCCGTCTGGTCGCTCGGCTTTTTGCCAATGTCGCAAACAGGCTTCAATCGTGCTGCCGCTCCGCCCTATAGTCCGCCCGCTTTATCACTTTGGAGTCGCGGGCAATGGCAGAGTTTCCGAAAAAGGCGAAGGTCGTCATCGTCGGCCTGGGCGGTATTGTCGGCGCATCGATCGCCCATCATCTGATCGAACGCGGCTGGGACGACATTGTCGGCATCGACAAATCAGGCATCCCGACCGATATCGGCTCGACCGCGCATGCCTCCGATTTCTGCTACACGACCAGCCACGATTTCCTGTCGTGCTGGACGACGCTCTACTCCATCGATTTCTACGAGAAGATGGGTCATTACGCGCGTATCGGCGGCCTTGAGGTCGCGCGTGTCGGCGACGATAGCCGTATGGAAGAGATCAAGCGCAAGATCGCCTCGGCCAAGGCGTTTGGCACGCGCGCCCGCCTGATCGAGCCGGCCGAGATCAAGGAAAAATTTCCGCTCATCGAAGAAGCGATTGTCCAGGGCGGCCTGTGGGATCCCGATGCTGGTCTGGTCATCCCGCGCTCGCAGACGGTCGCCGGCAAGCTGGTCGACCAGGCGGAAGCCTCGGGCAAGCTCAAATCCTTCGCCAACACATCGGCCAGGTCGCTTGTCGTCAAGGACGGCCGCATATCAGGCGTGGTGACGGACCGCGGCACCATCGAGGCCGACTATGTCGTCGTCTGCGCCGGTATCTGGGGCCGGCTGATCGCGGAAATGGTGGGCGAAGACCTGCCGGTCATGCCGATCGACCATCCGCTGACCTTCTTCGGCCCCTACAACGAGTTCGCCGGCACCGGCAAGGAGATCGGCTGGCCGCTGCTGCGCGACCAGGGCAATTCGGCCTATATGCGCGACACCGGCGATCCCAAGACCGCCGAGGGCGGGCAGATCGAATGGGGTTACTACGAAGAGACCAATCCGCGCCTTTGCCATCCGCGCGACCTCCTGGAGAAGGACCAGGCGCGGCTTTCGCCCTCGCAGCGCGATCTCGACATGGAGCAGATCCTGGCACCGCTCGAACGCGCCATGGAACTGACGCCGATTCTTGGCGAACTCGGCTATAACGAGAGCCATTCCTTTAACGGGCTTCTCCAGGTGACGGCCGATGGCGGCCCGTCCATGGGCGAAAGCCAGAAGGTGCGAGGCCTGTGGTATGCGGTCGCCATCTGGGTCAAGGATGGTCCCGGCATGGGCAAGCTCATCGCCGACTGGATGACCGACGGCCGCACGGAAATCGACCATCACGCTATCGACTATGCGCGCTTCTATCCGCACCAGACCAAGGAGCAGTTCATCTGGGACCGCTGCACCGAGACGGCGATGAAGGTCTACAATCCGGCGGTGCATCCGCGCGAGCCGTTCTCCAAAGCCCGTAACATCAGGCGCTCGCCGTTCTGGGAGCGCGAGAAGGAACTCGGTGGCTATTTCATGGAGCTGGGCGGCTGGGAGCGCGCTCACGGCTATGCCGCCAACGAGCATCTTTTGGAAAAATACGGCAACCGCGTGCCGGTGCGTGAGAACGAATGGGACAACCGCCATTTCTGGCGCGTCTCCAATGCCGAACATCTGGCCATGAGCGAGGATTGCGGCATCGTCAACCTGTCGCACTTCGCCATGTATGATATCGAAGGTCCCGACCATGTCGCACTGCTGGAATGGCTGTGCGCGGCCAAGATCGGCGGCGACAACAACATCGGCAAGGGCATCTACACCCACTTCCTCGACGAGGAAGGCATGGTGCGCGCCGACTTTACCGTCATCCGCATGGCCGACCGCTGTCGTTTGATCGACGGCGCGGACGCCGGTCCGCGCGACTTCCAGTACATGCGCCGCACGGCACAGGACAAAGGTTTCGACGTCACCATCACCGACGTGACCGAGAAGTATGTCACCATCGGCATCTGGGGGCCGAACGCCCGGGCGACCTTGCAGAAGGTGGTCGAAAATCCGGACGGGCTCTCTGTTGAGAACTTCCCATTCGCGGCGATCAAGCCGGTCCTGATCGGCGGCAAGGATGTCACCGCTTTCCGCATATCCTATGTCGGCGAGCAGGGCTGGGAACTGCATATGCGCTACGAGGACGGTCTCGCTGTCTGGGACGCGCTGCGCTCGACCGGCGTCATGCCGTTCGGCGTCGAGACCTATGCCAACACGCGCCGCATGGAAAAGAGCCTGCGGCTGCAGAACGCCGATCTCCTGACCGAGTACAATCTGCTCGAAGCGGATCTCGCTCGTCCGAAGGTCAAGGAGAACGATTTCTGCGGCAAGGCCAAGCATGTCGAATACCGCGCTCGCGAGCACCAGCCGGCCGTGCTGTGCACGCTGGTGATGACCGAGAATGTCGATGCGAAGGGCGTGGCCCGCTATCCGGTCGGCACGATGCCGGTGATGGATCCGAAGACTGGCGAGACACTGGTCGACGAGCTCGGCCGGCGGTCTTTCACCACGTCGATGGCGTACGGCCCGACCATCGGCAAGAACATCGGCCTCGCCTATCTGCCGTGGGCCTACGCCCAGGAGGGCCGCAAGCTCACCATCGAGTATTTCGGCGAGACCTATCCGGTCGAAGTCGCCGCCGTCGGCTACAAGCCGCTCTACGATCCGGAGAATTTGAAGCCGCGCAGTTGAGCGCCGGGCAGGCGCGAGGGCATGAAGACAAAAGCCTGGCCATCGGCCGGGCTTTTCTCTTTTTAAGCCGACGGTTTTCGCTTACCCTTGCGGAATGTCTGCTTTTGCCTGTGCTAGACATTTGCTTTCGGGCTGTGCCGCGTTCGCGCTGACGCTTTGGTTGGCGCCGGCGTCCCTTGCTGACGAGCCCGTCGATGTCGAGCTGGTGCTGGCCGTCGATGTCTCGCTGTCGATGTCACCGGACGAGCTCGAGATCCAGCGTCATGGCTACGCAGCGGCGCTGACGCACGACAATGTGCTGCAAGCCATTGCCGATGGCGCTTATGGCAAGATCGCCGTCACCTATGTCGAATGGGCCGGCACCAACTGGCAGCGCGTCATCGTGCCGTGGACGGTGATCGCCAGCCGCACCGACGCCGAGCGCGTGGTTGCGCAATTGTCGGCGCAGCCGCCCAACAGCGCGCGGCGCACCTCGATCTCCGGAGCGCTGGAGTTCGGCAACGACCTGTTCGCCGAAAGCGGCTACCAAGGCACGAAGCGGGTGATCGACATTTCGGGCGACGGCCCCAACAACCAGGGTGCGCCGGTCAATCTGACCCGCGACGATCTGATCAAGCAAGGCATCGTCATCAACGGCCTGCCGCTGATGACGCGAGGCGGCTTCACCGGTGCCTACGACGTCAGCAATCTCGATCGCTACTACAGCGACTGCGTCATTGGCGGTCCCGGAGCCTTCATGATCCCGGTCAATGACTGGACGCAATTTCCGGAAGCCATCCGTCGCAAACTGGTGCTGGAACTCGCCGGTCCGGCCTCGCCGCAATGGGCGGCGGAAGAAGCCGCGCATCCGCCGGTGATATTGGCGCAGGAGAGGTCCACCACCGACTGTCTGGTCGGCGAGAAAATGTGGCGAAACCGCAGCTGGATGTTCGACAGCCGCTAAAGCTCTTCCCATTGAGCGTGATCTTTGGCCAAACCGGCTCCCATTCTTGCCCCGCTGCCTACCTGTTCGGGCTTACGCTCCGGGCTTGCCTCCGCGACCGAAGCAGTGGCAAACTGGCCAAGCCGCGTGACCCAGCCAGGAGCGCGGCCGAACCGAGGAAAAACCGATGAGACGTCTTGCCATCCTGACCGCAGTCGCGTCCGTGCTGTATGCCGACGTCGCCAGCGCCCAATACAACCAGGCTGCCTGCATCATGTTCGAGAACGGGAATTTTCGCGGGCGGTCCATCGGCATGGGCGCCGAGGATTCCGTAAATTTTCGTGGCGGCCAGTTTTGGAATGACCGTGTGTCGTCGGTGATCGTTCGCCGCGGCTGCACGCTCGTGGCCTATGAGGATTCTCGGATGGGCGGCCGCTCGATCGAGATCACGCGCAGGATCCGCAATTTGGGCGGCAGTGACTGGAACGACCGTATCTCCTCGGCGGAATGCACCTGCGACGGCTACTGAGGTTCAGGCGCGGCGCAGACCGATTACGTGTGCCTCAAAGGTTCCGTAAATCCTTTACAAGCACATAGAGGTGTAGCGGGTCGGTTGGGGATTGAATGAAACCATAACGCTCGTAAAAGGCGCGGGCGTTGTGATCCTTGGCATGTACGGTCACCGCGCGGATGCCTGCAATGTCAGCCGCCTGCAGGCTGCGCAGGATGGCATCGCGCAGCATTCCGCCGCCAACGCCTTTGCCCTGCCAGTTCAGGCTGACCGCGAGACGCGCCAGCAGCATTATCGGAACCGGATGGCGCGCAAGGCCTTTCGTCAACCGCTCGGGCGCACCATCATAGGCGACTTCACCAACCACGAGCGTATAGAAGCCGATCACATCTTCGCCGGAGAGACCAATATAGGTTTGCGAGCCATTTGCTTGCTGGTTTTGAAGCGCGTACCTGGCGAGAAACCTATTGAGCGGCTGCTCGCCGCAATCGAACACATCCACCAGATGCGTGCGAGCCAGTTTCTCGATACGAAACCGGCTCACGCTGGATCGCGGCCGGAAAAGATGCTCGGTTCACTCAGCAGGCGCTTCAGGCGCGGAAGATCTCGCGTGGGGGCATCCAGCGCCGCCATGAACGCAGCCCATTTTTCTGCGTCGAGGGAGAAGCTGTGTCGGTCCGCCAATGTTTCCTCGGCGCGCCCAAGTGCACTTTCAAGGACAAAATCACTCAGCGAACGGCGCTCAACGGCGGCTGCGGTCGCGAGCGTCCGCTTTGCCTCGACGGTAAGACGCAAGTCCAGTTTTTCGGATCGAGTCGTTCTCGTGGTCATGTGACACCTTTCAACATAAGGATATCACATTTTGCCAGACAATGTCATGACAATTCTCTAAGGGCGTATCGGATCACGCCGCCAGCAACTGCTTACGGTCGACGCGCTCCTGCTGCGGCGAGCGGGCGTAGAGTTCTCGGTAGCATTTGGAGAAATGCGAGGCCGAGACGAAGCCGCAGGCGACCGCCACCTCGACCACCGGCATCGACGACTGGATCAGCAGATGCCTGGCGCGGTCGAGCCGGATTTCGAGATAGTAGCGGGCAGGGGAGCGCCCCATCTCGGTGCGGAACAGCCGTTCGATCTGACGGCGCGACAGGTCGACATGGTCGGCGATCTCGATCAGCGACAGCGGCTCCGACAGATTGCCCTCCATCAGTTCGATGATGGTCAGCACTTTCGAGTTCTGGACGCCGAGGCGGGCGCGTAGCGGCAGGCGCTGGCGGTCGGTGGGGCTGCGCACGCGGTCGGTCAGCACTTGCTCGCAGACGCGGTTGACGAGGTTCTCGTCAAAGTCGTCGCCGATCAGCTTCAGCATCATGTCGAGTGCGGCCGTGCCACCGGCGCAGGTGTAGATGTTCTGGTCGATCTCGAAAAGGTCGGCAAAGACATTGGCCTTCGGGAACGCTTCGGAAAAGCCCGGCAGGTTCTCCCAGTGGATGGCGCAGCGCTTGTTGGACAGCAGCCCGGCGGCGGCGAGGATATGCGCGCCGGTGCACAGGCCGCCGACGGCGACGCCGCGATTGTATTCCTCGCGCAGCCAGGCGAAGGCGGACTTGTTCTGATAACGCTCGACATTGATGCCGCTGCAGACGATGGCCATGTTCGGCCGGTCGGGGCCTGCCATCTTCTTGCGCTCATCCTCGAGCGACGTGTTGACCGCGCATTCGACCCCGTTCGAGGCGCGCACCGGCTTGCCGTCGATGCTGGCGAGGCGCCAGCGATAGGCCTCATAGCCGAGCATGCGATTGGCCGAGCGCAGCGGGTCGAGCGCGGTCGCAAAAGCGATCATGGTGAAATCGGGAATAAGAAAGAATACAAACGATCGCTTGATCGGATGCTTTACGGCGTTCAAGGGAACCTCACACAGCCATGGCGCGAACAGGATGTCGCGAATAGCATAGCGACATCAGGAAAAACCATGTCTGTCAATCGGCTGCGCCGCTACGACAAGATTAAATTTGCGACATGGGTCGCAAATGGGCAATCGGCGTGCAGCGCGCCCTGGAAGTGGCACCAACTGTTCAAGGGACGAGCAACGTATGGCCTGCGCGCAGAACAAAACGCCGCCTTGGCTGGAGCCAGGCGGCGTTACAGTTTTAAAGCAGCGGCAGGGATGCGCTGCCCCCTAAAAAATCTTCAGGCGACGAAGCCGAGGCGCGCCGCATTCATGGCGCCGGTCTGGCCGGGCATGGTGTTGGCAAGACGCTGACGCTCGAGAGCGGTGGTCAGGTTCATTTCGCGGCGGGCAAAGAGGCGTGCAAAAAGCTTCATAATCATCTCCATTCGGTTGCTCAGACGGGTCGCCTTCGCTTGATGGAGTGGGGCAGCTCGTTTGCTGGCGCTGATATAGGCTTGTGTAAGCAGAAACTAAATCGCAAAAGCGAAGCGCTTGATATGAAATGCGACATCGAGTGCGACAGATTTGGGCAAGGTGCCCAAAATTTACGATTATTTACAAGGCATTAATTGGATACAGGAGCTGCTATGCGGCTTTCTCATATGCGTCATACGCCAGCGACATGGCTCCAAAAACTCATTTGAATACAAATAAAACAGAGAAGGCCTGCCGGGCGGTTCGCGCGGCAGGCCTTCAGCACATGGTACACACGATCTATTTTGCTCCAGCCCAGGATCCGATGCCATTGCGAGTGCCGGTCTTGGTGTCGGAAGCTTCAGGCCAGCCGATATCCTTCTGCAGTTCGATCGGCAGGGAGCGGATGGCGCGTTCGGTCTGGTAGCGGGCGCGGGCCGCGCTGAATTCGGTCGCGATGCGACCAAGGGACGACAGGATAGACATTTCATTCTCCTTTGGTGGCTGGCGGGTGCCAGACCACGTTGGTTACGTCGGGTTTGTTTCAACTTCATTTCGTGTCGAATGCAGGTCTGTGTCGAGGTCGTTTCATGGCTGCTTGTGGCAGCAGCCTCATTCGATGGAGTTGACTATCCTCCCAATCTGATGTTCAATCAAACGAAATGGAATGATGCTTTGTATCAGAAAAATTGAAGGCTGGTTCCCATGAACGCCCCGCTCAATCATCCGCTGCCACTGCTCGATCTCGACGTTTTGCGTACTTTCGTGGCGATTGCCGAGACCGGCAGCTTCACCACCGCCGCCAATGCCGTCTTCCGCACGCCGTCGGCCGTCTCCATGCAGATCAAGAAGTTGGAGGATATCCTCGGCCGCTCGGTGTTCGCGCGCGACGCCCGCTCGGTGTCGCTGACCACGGACGGCGAGATGCTGCTCGGCTATGCCCGCCGGCTGCTGTCGATCAACCGCGAGGTAGTGTCGAAGTTCATCATTCCCGAGATTGTCGGTGTGGTGCGGCTTGGCTCGCCGGACGATTACGGTGAGCGCGTGCTGCCGCATGTGTTGAAGCGTTTCGCGCAGTCGCATCCGTCGATCGCCGTCGACGTCACCATAGACCAGAGCAGCAATCTGCGTCGGCGCATGGACGACCGGGCGCTCGACATCACGCTGTTGACCAATTCCTACAAGACCAGCGCGCTCGGCGCCGAGGTGCTGCTGACCGAGCCGATCGTCTGGGCCGGTGCCAAGGGTGGCTCCGCGCATCTGCGCGAGCCCTTGCCGGTATCGCTATGGGAAGAGGGTTGCGCCTGGCGGGCCGGAGCGCTCGATGCGCTTGGCCGCGAGGGCCGGAACTACCGCATCGCCTATATGAGCGCGCACACGGCCGGCCAGCGCGCCGCGATCATGTCCGATCTCGCCGTGGCGCCGCTGCCGAAGTCGTTCCTCGGCAATGACATGGTCGAACTCTGCCCGAAGGAT
Source organism: Mesorhizobium sp. M0088 (assembly GCF_040322895.1). NCBI lineage: Bacteria > Pseudomonadati > Pseudomonadota > Alphaproteobacteria > Hyphomicrobiales > Phyllobacteriaceae > Mesorhizobium > Mesorhizobium sp. M0088. The sequence goes on along the minus strand of NZ_JAMYUI010000027.1, from coordinate 65,914 downwards.
GGCATGCCCGATATCGGCACCTACAATCTGGCGATGGTGGTGGCGCCGGATGCCAGTGCCCCGGTCAAGGCGGTCGCCGACCACATCCGTGCGACTTTCGAAGTGTTCCGGGAAACCGGCAAGTTCTGACCGGCTGGTAAGGACGATAATAGAGAGCTACTCCGCCGCTTCGGCGGGGCGCTGTTCATGCCTTACTCTCGTATCTTGCACGATCCGGCTCTCTCCGAGAAACGCGACGATGCGCTCGCGGGCGCGCCGCGCTTCCGGCATGTCGATCAGCGGCCAGACGTGGAACATGCCTTCCTCATAGACGAGATCGATTTCAACGCCGGCGGCGCGGGCTTTTTCGGCGAAGATCAGATTGTCGGGAGTCAACAGATCGCGCGAGCCGGTCAAAAGCAGTGTTCTTGGCAGCACTGACAGATCTCCATAGACCGGGCTGATATGCCAGTCGCTGGAATCGATGCCGGCACTGTACAAACGAATTGCCTCTCGTCCGCCAGCTATGCCCAGCCAAGGGTCGTTGCGTTCCGCCTCGAACACTGCGGGATTGGTGAGCGACACGTCTAGACCCGGCGAAATGAGCACATGCCGCGACGGCAGGGGCAGTCCTTCTTCGGCGGCCATCATGGTCAGCACCACGGCCATGTTGCCGCCGGCGGAATCACCCATGAACACAATGTCCTCAGCCTCTGTCTCGTCGAGCATCTGCCGGTACACGTCGCCAACCATGCCGAACATGGCGTGGAAATCGTGTTCGGGGGCGATTGGATAGATCGGGACAGTGATGCCGTAGCCCAGCCGATCCGCCATCTCGGCGATCAAGTGCCAATGATAGGGCGTGATCTCAAAGACATAGGCGCCGCCGTGCAAGTAGAGAATCCGCTTCTGCTCGCCGTCTCTGGGAGCGATTTCGTAGACCGGAAAGCCATCTACGGTGTGTGTCTGGATGTCGAGACGCTGATGCAGCGAGGCAGGGGGTTGGTGGTTCTCGGTCTTGCGCGCGGCCGCGATCCAGCGCTGCAGATTTTCCGGACTGGCAAATGCCTGCTTACGGCTGTGCCGCAGGACAAAAGAAACGACATGGCTTTTCAAACTTGGCATGCGGATACACGAACTTCGGCCAAAGCCGACTAAGAGAACCCCCTATTCGGAAGATTGTGCCGTGGCTGAAAATGTCAAGATTCACGCCCGCGTCTACACGGCGGTGTGATCCGCGCCCCGGTGCTCAGCGGCGCGGCAAAAGTGCGGCACGCAGCCGGTTGCTGGTGGTCGCCGGGGACACGCGAGATCCCCGGCGCAGGCCGAGCAATTTGCATTTCTCGGCGAAGGTCATCAGCGCGCGGCGCTCCAGATGGTATTGATGAGTGCTGCCTTTTCGCTGGATCGCGGCGATACCGGCCAGCCGATATCCTTCTGGATTTCGGGCGGCAGGCTGTTCAACAGGCGCCGCGCCTTGCTGCGGTCGTGAGCATTCTTGATGGCCGCGCCATAGCGGCCGAGGCTTTCGAGCATCGACATCGTCGTCTCCTCTGGAGCGTTGCGGCGGCTGAAAGGATATTTCCTGCCTGCCGTTCGATGCCGGTTGAATGCGCCTGCCATGTATCTGGCGAATTTCACGAAAACAGCGCTTTGGTTTCCGGATCAAGCGATCCGGAAACATTTGCATGCAAATGAGTTTGGAAAGGCGGTGGCCTGGGCGCGGCCGCTTATTCCCGTCCACGCCTGGCGGCGTGGCCTTCGCGCGAACGCCGTCGCGGAGCGGCGTCGCCGGCAAGGCCGTCCTCGCTGACCGTCTTGCGCGGCGGCAGTTTCACCGCCGCCGACAGTTTCGGGAACGGATCGACCTTGTTGGGCAGCGCCATGGCGTAGACGAAATGCTCCTGGAATTTCGGTTCCAGCGCCGTCTCGATCTTTTCGATCTTGCTGACCGTGTCCTCGATCTCGCGGCGATAGCCGCGGTTGAGCAGCGCCATGCGCGCGCCGGCGCCGGCGGCGTTGCCGACCGCGGAAACCTTGTCGAGGTCGCAATCCGGGATCAGGCCCAGCACCATGGCGTATTTCGGATCGATGAAGGAGCCGAAGGCACCGGCGAAATGGATGCGGTCGACATGCTCGGTGTTCTGCTTTTCCATCAACAGCTTGGTCCCGGCATAAAGCGCTGCCTTGGCAAGCTGAATGGCGCGCACGTCGGTCTGGGTGATGGTGATCTTCGGCCCATCTTCCGTCAATGCGGCGGAGCCCTCCTTCAGCACGTAGGAGAAGGTGCGGCCATTGGCGGTGACGCGCGGCGAACGGGCCGAAAGCCCGCCGTCGATGACGCCGTCCTCGGAAATGATGCCGGCGAGATACATCTCGGCCACCACTTCGATGATGCCGGAACCGCAGATGCCGGTGACGCCGGTTGCCTGGACGCTTTCCAGGAAGCCCGGTTCGTCGGACCACAGCTCAGAGCCGATGACGCGGTATTTTGGTTCAAGCGTATCGGGATCGATGCGCACGCGCTCGATGGCGCCGGGTGCCGCGCGCTGGCCGCCTGAGATTTCGGCACCCTCGAAGGCAGGGCCGGTGGGCGAAGAAGCGGCCACGACCCGCGCACGATTGCCGAGCACGATCTCGGCATTGGTGCCGACATCGACGATAAGCATCATCTCGTCCTGGCGATGCGGGCCTTCCGACAGCGTGACGGCCGCCGCGTCCGCTCCGACATGGCCGGCGATGCAAGGCAGCATGTAGAGCCTGGCGCCCTGGTTGAGCTTCAGGCCGATGTCGGATGCCTTGATATGCACAGCGCCCGAAACGGCGAGCGCGAAGGGGGCGCCGCCAAGCTCGGTCGGATCGATGCCGAGGAACAGATGGTGCATGATCGGATTGCCGACGAAGACGCTGTCCAGGATGTCGTTGCGCTGCACATTGCCTTCGGCGCAGACCTTGTCGACGAGACCCGAGATGGCCTCACGCACGGCGACCGTCATGCCTTCGCGGCCGTCAGGATTCATCATCACATAGGAGACGCGGCTCATCAGGTCCTCGCCGAAGCGGATCTGCGGGTTCGAGGTGCCCGACGAGGCGGCGACGCGGCCCGACAGCAGCGACACCAGATGCATGGCAATGGTGGTCGAGCCGATGTCGCAAGCCAGCCCATAGGCTTCGTTCTTGAGGCCGGGCCAAAGTGCTACGACGCGCGCGGTCTCCGAATCGGCATCCTTGTAGATGGCGGCGGTCGCGGTCCAGTTGCCCTTGCGCAGGATGCCTTGCACCTGCGGCAGCAGATGAAAATCGAAATCAAGGCTTTTCAGGCCCCAGTCGTGCATCAGCGCGATCTTCAGCCGGTCGAGATCGCCAAGAGGCTTGTGCATGTCGGGTTCTTCGATCTCGACATAGCACATGCGGATCGCTGCATCGCGGGCGATGACCCTGGTGTCGGCATCCTTGCGGATGGTCTGCGCGTTGATGACCGTATCCTGCGGCACATCGATGACGAGGTCGCCGAGGATCTGCGCCGAGCAGGAGAGGCGGCGCCGTTCCGGCAGGCCGCGGACGCGCTCATAGCGCTCTTCCTTGGCGCCCTTGGGCGTGATGTGGTCGTTGGAGGAGGTGATCTTGTGCTTGGCGAAATTGCCTTCCTGCACTTCGATCTGGCAGCGTCCACAGGTGGCGCGTCCGCCGCATACGCTTTCGACATAGACGCCAAGCTGGCGCGCGGCGTCGAGCACCGGCGTTCCAACAGGAAAGCGCCCGCGCTTGCCCGACGGCATGAACAGCACGAGCGGGTCGGTGATGTTTGCAGGTGAATTCACGTTGCGCGCTTATCCTCGGCCCATCCGGGCTTCACGGCCGCCACGGCGGCGACCTCCATTGCTAGCACCATCACCCGGAGCATTGACCTGCGTCGGGGCGGCGACCGCCTGGCCGCCTTCGGCCGGCTTGTAATCCTTGTAGGTGCGGATCCAGTTTGTGCAGTTCTCGTCGGTGCCGTTCAGCACATTGGCGCCGCGCACGGCTTCCATTTCCTGCGGACGCACCGGGTTCATGATGGCCGAGGTCATGCCGGCGCCGATCACCATCGGGATGAAGGCGGCGTTGATGCCGTGGCGATGCGGCAGGCCAAACGAGATGTTGGACAGGCCGCAAGTGGTGTTGACCTTGAGCTCTTCGCGCAGGCGGCGCAGCAGCGCGAACACCTGGCGGCCGGCATCGCCGAGCGCGCCGATCGGCATCACCAGCGGATCGACGACGACGTCATGCGCCGGAATGCCGAAATCGGCGCAGCGCTGCACGATCTTCTTGGCGACGGCGAAGCGCACGTCCGGATCCATGGAAATGCCGGTCTCGTCGTTGGAGATGGCGACGACAGGCACGTTGTATTTCTTGACCAGCGGCAGGATGGCTTCGAGCTTTTCTTCCTCGCCGGTGACGGAGTTGACCAGCGGGCGGCCCTTGGCGACCTTGAGAGCGGCTTCGATCGCGGCGGTGACGGAACTGTCGATCGACAGCGGCAGGTCGACCAGCCCTTGCACGATCTCCAGCGTCTGCACCAAAAGGCCGGGTTCGGTCTCGTTCGGATTGACCGAGGTGACGCCGGCGTTGACGTCGAGCATGGTGGCGCCACAGGCTGCCTGCTCGAGCGCGTCCCTGATGACGGTCTCGAAATTGCCCGCGATCATCTCGGCGGCCAGCTTCTTGCGGCCGGTCGGGTTGATGCGTTCACCGATCACGCAGAACGGCTGGTCGAAGCCGATGATGATTTCTCGTGTCGCCGAGGCGACGATGGTACGGGTCATGAATTCTCTCCGCCGTGATATAAAGATTTCTTTATATCGTTGTCTGGTTTCGTTCAAGCGAATGGGTGGCCGTCCGCGCCGTCAGTGCGCGGTCTTCACCATGTCCACCTGCGTTTCGGTAATGTCGTCGTGCAAGATGCTGTCGAGCCGGTCGGCGACAAGCTGATCGTCGCGGCGGATCTCACGTTTCCATGGTTGGCGGCCCTTCAGCACGCCCGATTCATCGACGATCTCGGCGACATATTCCTCCTGCCGGTAGGCCATCACATGGACGCCGGAAACGCCTGATATTTCCTTCACCTCGTTGATGATGTCGATGCAGAGCTGCTTGCCTTCCTTTTTCTGGTCCTGGGCGCCTTCCAGCCGCTTGATGACAGAATCGGGAATATGGATGCCCGGCACGTTCGAGCGGATCCACTTGGCCGTTTTGGCCGAGGCCAGCGGCCCGACGCCAACCAGGATGAAGCATTTTTCGGTGTAGCCGAGGTCGCGCACCTTTTGCATGTAGGTGCGGAACATCGGCACGTCGAAGCAATACTGGCTCTGCACGAATTGCGCGCCGGCGGCGATCTTCTTGCCCAGCCGATGCGGCCGGAAGTCGATCGGCGGCGCGAATGGGTTGATCGCGGCTCCGAGGAAAAGCTGCGGCGGCGTCGTCAGCTTGCGGCCGGACAGGAACTTGCCATTGTCGCGCATGATGCGGCAGGTTTCCAACAGTGACATGCAGTCGAGGTCGAACACCGGCTTGGCGCCGGGCTGGTCGCCGGCCTGCACACCGTCTCCGGTCAGGCACAGCATGTTGGCGACGCCCATCGCGGCCCCGCCCAGCACGTCGCCCTGGATGGCGATGCGGTTCTTGTCGCGGCAGGCGATCTGCATGATCGGCGCATAGCCCATGCGGGTCAAAAGCGCGCAGATACCGACCGACGACATGTGGCAATTGGCGCCCGAGGCGTCGACGGCGTTGATGGCATCGACCCAGCCGTCGAAGATCTTGGCGCGGTTATAGACGTCTTCCGGATCGGCGCTGTCGGGCGGGTTGAGCTCGGTGGTGACGGCGAACTCGCCGCGCCGCAGGACGCGCTCCAGCCGGCCGCGCGAAGTGTGGCCGGGCAGGGGTTCGAGCGGCAGGTGGATGCCGGCCGGGTTCTCGTCGCGCTGGCGGCCGATCATGCCGACGCCCCGGTGTTTGCCGTCTCATTCTTGGCGGCAGCGGCCGCTTCTCGTGCGGTGGCCGCCTGTGCGGTCACCCGCAGCCAGGCCGAGGTTTCGCGCAGCGACTGGTCGACCGGCTTCTGCACGGTCAGGATCCTGTCGCTGTGCACCATGTTCTGCGAGCCTTCCCAGGCCTTGACCCAGACGCAGGGCATATCGGGCTCGACCTCGCAATTGCCGTTGGCGCGGACGCCGCCGCAAGGACCGTTGCGCAATTGCTTGGGGCAATTCATCGGGCAGGACATGCCGGTCGAGGACAATATGCACTGGCCGCACATGCGGCAGTCGAACATGAAGCCCTTGACGCGCTTCTCGACGAATTTGATCGGCCCTTCGACGCGGCCGTAACCTATGCCCTTCCACAAGGGATGGAGGAGCAGGAACATGTCGGCGAATTTGGCGTAGAACCATTCGAGTAATCGCGAGTGCCGCACAGACCATAATCTGACCGCAAAGGAACGCTGCACGCGCCGCTGCGGCGATACGTCGGCCGGCTTGTAGTCGGATTTCGGCGCTGCCTTTTTGACCAGAGTGGCCTGGGTAACCGGCTGGACAACCCTTTGGCCATCCTTGGCAGGAATGGTTTCAGACATTTTCTTTGCCGCCTGCCTTGACCAGGGCGACCAGCCGCTCGCGGTCGTATTTCGTGTCGATATCGTTGAATGCCTTCTCGACCTCGGCTTCGAGGTCATCGCCGACCGGGACGGGATCGGCCTTGCGCCATTCGGCCAGATAATCGTCGGTGCCGCCGGCGTGAGTGCGCATCGCGCACATGTCGATCGCTTCGGTGAAGCGCAGCGGCAGTTCGCGCTTGGCGTTCTGCCGGCCCTTCTTGACGATGATTTGGGCTGGGATGTCGCGCCAGTAGACGACGATCAGATCGGCCATGAATTCTCACTCCTCGTTCTGCGAGCATTGCCGGAAGCGCAGTGGGGCCGCTTGTTATGGGACGACGCGCGCGCATTCAAAAGCGACGCATTTGGATGTCGTAAAATGAAAGGTGTGATTATTCGTTTCCGGCGTCTGCCGGCGCCCGGTATGACGCGTCGGAAAAGCCGGCGCACGGCATGCGGATCTTGACGAGGAACGCGTTACCAGATGCCGGTTCTCAGGCCAGTCCAGACGTAGAACCAGATCGTCGGGTGATACCATTGCTGCGATGGCAGGCCGGGGTCGACGGTGGTGATTTTTCCGGCCAGAACATCGCTGACCGCCTCGACGCAGATGTCGCGCGAGAACGCGGCCTGGCGCAACGCGTAGCTGGAGATGGTGTCGCCGCGTTTCGGTTGACCGCGCACCTGTTTCAGCACGGCGCCCGTATCGACGCCGGCATCGACCAGATGCACGGTGGTGCCGAAATTCTGCGGGTCGCCTGACGTCAACGCCCAGTAGCCACCGTTCATGCCGCGGTATTTCGGCGTGATGCCGGCATGATAGTTGAGCACCGGGCAAGGCATCCGGGCAAGCATGTCCTTCGACAACAGCCTGCAGCCATTAAGCAGGACAACGCCAGGCTGGATCTTCTTGATCGCTTCGAGGCATTCCGGCCCGTTGGCTGAGGCGACATGGATGATTTCCTGATCCCGCCGCGGCTCGACCTCGAGCTTTTCCTCGGCAATCAGCCGGGCGGCATGGCTGGCGAGAAGCCGTTTGCCCAGTCTGCTGAGCACCATCGTGCCAAGTTGGCCGATGGCGGAGATCCAGCCCTGGCGGCGAGCCCGGCCGCGAAGCAATTGCTTTTTGGATTCAGGCGTTTCGAGGATGACGCTGACAGGGCCGACGCGGTCGGTGATCGCGTTGACGATAGCCCAGACATGCTGGCCGCCTCCGGTGACGACCACGATCCGCGTACTGGATTCTGATGCTGCCATGGATCTTGCCCCCTCCAAGCAACCCGTTCTTGATAATGGTCGGGATGCTAGGGCGTCCGGGTTAATCCTTGGTGATCAGCCTTCGATACACGGTCAGCGCTTGAATTCGATGATATCGAGCTTCGATTCGTAGTAGGGCGCCGGAAATTCGATGCGCCATTCCTTGGCGCTGTTGCGGAAGGCATAGCCGACCTGGTCGGTTTGCGGGCCGCTGCCATAGGGCTTTGCCGGATCATCGTTGACATAGAAGGAGCCGAGATAGATCGCGCGTTTCTCGCCATCATCGAAGAAGCGGCCCTTGGTGCGCTGCGAGCCGTTGATCTTTTCCAGCCGCCAGCCGGAACCGTCGTCGGTGACCTTGCACTTGAACCAGCCATAGATGACGAGCGGCAAAGACCCGCCGGCCTTGATGGTGCGGCACCGCCAACTGCCGGTCAGGTCCTTGTCGGAAAAGGCCACCAGCGGTTTTGCCAGCAAGGCGTCGAGTTGCTTGACCTCGGCCGCATCACCAGCTTTCGCCTCGGCAAGCGCCGCCTTGCGCGTCTCGCCATAATTGTCGAGCCGCTTCTTGTCGGCCGGGGTGATGAGTTTCTGTACGTCGCCATCGGCATGAGCGGGCAGGGCGAAACAGAGGAGACCGAGTGCGGCTATCAAGAGGCGAGGGGTCATCGGTGCGTTTCCACGTTCGAATGGCCTGGAGGGCCTGTTGCCTTATGGCGCACAACTTACCCGTTCTCGGCGGCCTGTCACCCAGGGTTGGAGCATAGCGGGGTCAGGAATTGCTTCAGGCGTGTGCAGCCGCCTGCGCCATTCCGGCCGTCAGGTCGCCATAGCCGGTTGCGCGGCGTTCATAGACGAGACCAAGCATTCTGGCTGCCTTTTCGGCGACCTTGTCGAGTTCCGGATCATTGGTCTGGGCCAGATAGATCAGCTTCTCGTAGTTGCCGAAATAGTCCTTGATCAACTCCGGGTGCTTGTCGAGGCCGAGCGGTTTCATGAAGAAGGCGTCGAACTGCCGGCAGAGGAAGTCGGTCATGTAGAAGGACATCATGTCGTCGTCGGCGACTTTCGCATAGGCCTCCATGCCTTGATAGAAGGCAAAGCAGTGCGGGCCCGCCATGCGCTCGACGCCGTGCTTCTCGCAGATGCGGTCGAGCAGGCCGCCGGTGCCGCAGTCGGCATAGCCGACGAAGATGTTGCTGTAGCCTTCGGCCTTAGCCTTTTCGATTGCCTTGTCCATGGCCGGGGCGATGCGGTCCGGATAGAAATGGAATTCTGCCGGCAGGCAGGTCAGGTCGAGGTGATCCAGTCCGAGCTGTTCCTTGACGGCCAGAATTTCGCGCGCAATCATCCCACAGGCGATAACGAGCAGCCTGTCGTCTTGATTCGGTTTCGTTTTTTGCGTCTTGGCCATGGAACCCGTCGAGCCGGCCTTCGTTGCTGTAGCGCTAATTTATCTATTGAGGGAGACACCGTCCATGAAACTGCTACGCATCACGCCAATTGCCATCTTGACCTGCGCCCTGGCCCTCACGGCTTGTGCGAACACCGTCCGAGGCGTCGGCAAGGACGTCAAATCAACCGCCAATGCGGTCGAGGACACCGTCAACAATCCCTGATCCGCACCCGGCCTTCTTCATCTGGGAACAAAAAAGCCGCGCTGCAAGGCGCGGCTTTTCCTGTTGTCCGGCCGAAATGGCCAATCAGGCCGAAGCGCGCACATTGTGCTTGCGCTTCATGAAGTCCTTGGCGGTCTCGACCGCCACTGCCGCGTCGCGGCAATAGGCATCGGCGCCGACGGCCTTGCCGAATTCCTCGTTCAGCGGCGCGCCGCCGACCAGCACGACATAATCGTCGCGGATGCCCTTTTCCTTCATCGTGTCGATGACGACCTTCATATAGGGCATGGTCGTGGTCAGCAGTGCCGACATGCCGATGATGTCGGGCTGGTGCTGTTCGATCGCATCGAGATATTTCTCGACCGCATTGTTGATGCCGAGATCGATGACGTCGAAACCAGCACCTTCCATCATCATGCCGACGAGGTTCTTGCCGATGTCGTGGATGTCGCCCTTGACGGTGCCGATGACCATCTTGCCCTGCTTCGGCGCGCCGGTGGCGGCGAGCAGCGGACGCAGGATGAACATGCCGGCCTTCATCGCATTGGCCGACAGCAGCACTTCGGGAACGAACAGGATGCCGTCGCGAAAATCCTCGCCGACGATGCGCATGCCTTCGACCAGCGCTTCCGTCAGCACTTTATAGGGCACCCAGCCGCGCTCGAGCAGGATGTTGGTGCCTTCCTCGATCTCTTCCTTCAGCCCGTCATAGAGATCGTCGTGCATCTGCTGCACCAACTCGTCATCGGAAAGTTCGGAAAGGATGATCTCGTCGTCGGACATTTGTATCGAGCTCCTGCCGGCATCGCGACCATGTCGCAAGGCACACATCTTCGCGTTCATACCTAACCCGCTGAGGGCATGTATCCATAGCTGATTTGCGACTTCCCGCAAAAGGAAAGCGACCGTAACTCTCTTGGAATTCTTGTCGATTTTGCGACAGGCGTTGGCGCTGGCGGGCCGTTTCGAATAGGGTGCATGGCTACGATCTGGCAAGAAGCGGCGAGGCAGCCGCTATGGATTCCAGACAAGAACAGTTTCAGGGAAGAACCACCATGAGCGAACACGCGGCAGTCGATCAGGAAGCGTCAAACGCGCGACGTGGGCGTGGCGCCAGTGGCGGGGCAGCAGCCCGGCGGGCAGCACGTTCGGGCGGTGGCCCGGGTACGCAGCTCACCTACATCAAACGCAAGATCAACGTTTACGAGGTGCTGGACGAGGAAGGCCTGGCGCTGATCGAGAAGAACACCGACACGGTGCTCGAGGAAATCGGCATCATCTTCCGTGATGACGCGGAAGCGCTGCAACTGTGGAAAGAGGCCGGCGCCGACGTCAAGGGCGAGCGCGTGCACTTTCCGAAGGGTCTGTGCCGTTCGCTGCTCAAGACCGCGCCGTCCGTCTACACCCAACATGCGCGCAATTCCGAGCGCTCGGTGCAGATCGGCGGCAATGCCACCGTCTTTGCGCCGGTCTACGGTCCGCCCTTCGTGCGTGACCTCGATGGCGTCAGGCGTTATGCGACGATCGAGGATTTCCAGAATTTCGTGAAGCTCGCCTATATGGCGCCGTCGATCCACCATTCGGGCGGCACGGTGTGTGAGCCCGTCGACGTGCCGGTCAACAAGCGCCATCTCGACATGATCTACAGCCACATCAAATATTCCGACAAGCCGTTCATGGGCTCGGTGACCGCGCCGGAACGCGCCGAAGACACCGTCGCCATGGCCAAAATCGTGTTCGGCGACGATTTCGTCGAGAACAACACGGTGCTGACCAGCCTGATCAACGCCAACTCGCCGATGGTGTTCGACGAGACCATGCTCGGCGCGCTGAAAGTCTATGCGCGCCACAACCAGGCCTGCATCGTCACGCCGTTCATCCTTGCCGGCGCGATGAGCCCGGTGACGGTGGCCGGCACGCTGACGCAGGTCCTGGCCGAAGTGCTGGCCGGCGCCTCGTTCACGCAGCTGATCCGGCCGGGCGCGCCAGTTCTGTTCGGAACCTTCGCCTCGTCGATCTCGATGCAGTCGGGCGCGCCGACCTTCGGCACGCCGGAGCCGTCGCTGGTGTCTTATGGCGCCGCACAGCTGGCGCGCCGTCTCGGCCTGCCGTTCCGCACCGGCGGCTCGCTCTGCGCGTCGAAGGTTCCGGATGCTCAGGCGGCCTATGAAAGCGCCAACACGCTGAACTCGACCATCCTGGCCGGCACCAATTTCGTGCTGCATTCGGCCGGTTGGCTCGAGGGCGGGTTGGCGTCCTGCTACGAGAAATTCATGATGGACATCGACCAGCTCGGCATGACGCAGAAATTCTCAGAGGGTGTCGACCTGTCGGAAAACGGCCAGGCGATGGACGCCATCCGCCAGGTCGGCCCCGGCAGCCACTATCTCGGCTGCGACCACACCCAGGCCAATTTCCAGACCGCCTTCTATCGCTCCAACATCGCCGACAACAATTCCTACGAGCAGTGGCTGGCCGAAGGTGAGAAGACTGCGCCGCAGCGCGCCAACGAACTCGCCCGCCGCTGGCTGGAAAGCTACGAGGCGCCGCATCTCGATCCGAGCATCGACGAAGCGTTGAAGGACTTCATCGCCAAGAAGAAGGGGTCGATGCCCGACGCCTTCACTTGAAAGGAGCCCGAATCAGGCGGGGCTAAAGTCGCCAACATCATCCACAAGGAAGTCTGGCGGAGCGCGTTCTCCGATCCGGTCAAGAAGGGATGACTGCCGCGGGGCGCCGGGTCGAGGATATCGCGACCGTGCTTTCGGCCAAAGGCCTAATCCTGCGCGGCGGCTTCAAGTGCGGAGCGAGCGAAACCCCGTTTGCCGACCTCTCAGGTGCTCCCGTCAAATCCGTCTTGCTGGTCGGGCAGGCGGGTGCAGCGCCTTGGCCGCATTTCCTGCACTGGTTCGACAAGCAATCGCAGACCATCGCCAATCCGCTCGATACGTGGTCGCGCGAAGTGATCGGCGCCGTGGCCGAGGCATTCGGGGCGCGGGCCGTTTCGCCCTCCGACAAGCCCTATCTGCCGTTTCAGCAATGGGCGATGCGGGCGGAGGGACTGAAGCCGTCGCCGCTCGGCATCCTCATGCATCCGCAATACGGGCTATGGCATGCCTATCGCGGTGCGCTGCTGTTCGAGGACGAGCTTCCGATTCAAGCCGGCGAAGCGGCGCCTCATCTTTGCGATAGCTGCGTCGAGAAACCCTGCCTGAAATCCTGCCCGGTCGACGCCTATTCCGCGCAAGGATTCGCTTATCAATCCTGCCTGGCGCATGTGCGGGGAGCGAGTGGCGAGCCGTGCCGCAGCGGCGGCTGCCTTGACCGCAATGCGTGCCCCTATGGCACGGAGTATCGCTATCCGCCGGAGGTTCAGGCCTTCCACATGGCGAGCTTCGCACGAGCCACCAACTGATCCATTCCCATTGCGTGGTGCTCGTTCGCTTCGCGCATCTTGACGGCAGTTAGACGCAAGCCTATTCATCAAGTCATCTGATGACTTGATGAATAGGCTGATGCAACCTGCTATCCGAACCAATCTCACCGACAGCGCCACCGAGAGCCTGCGGGCTGAAATCGTCAGCGGCCGCTGGGGTGTCGGCGAGCGTATCCCCAACGAGGCAGCTCTGACCGACCTTCTGTCGGTCAGCCGCGGCACGGTGCGCGAGGCGGTGCGGGTGCTGGTCTCGCAGGGATTGCTGGATACGCGCCAAGGCTCGGGCACCTATGTGCGCTCTGCCGTCGATACTTCTGTCGCGCTCGACCGGGTCAAGCGCAGCGGCCTGCGCGATCAGTGGGAGGCGCGGGCAGCGCTGGACCTCGAGGCCGCACGGCTCGCCGCCTTGCGTCATATGCCAGCGGATCTTGAGAGGATGCGGCAACTGCTTGCCGCGCGCGGCACTGTCGCCGAAGGCGGAAGCGAAGCCTTCATCCGGCGCGATCTCGCCTTCCACAAATCGGTCGTCGCGGCGTCCGGCAACAGGGCGATGATGGAGCTCTACGACTTCTTCACCGCCGCCATCACCGAGACCATCCATGCCACCATCGACGGCGATCTGCCCGAACCGGACCACCAGGCGCATGCGGCAATCGTCGAAGCCATTGCCGCGAGCGATCCCGAGCGGGCCGTTGCCGCCGTCCGAGCCTTCATGGCGCCGGTGCTTGCCCAACTTGAAAGACTGCTTTCGCAATGAACCAGAGTTTTCGTCAGCCTGACCCGAAGGCGGAGGTCGAGGGTCTAGAACTCATCGATGCCGAGGCCGACAGCCTGCCCATGCCGCAGCCGCCTGAACTGCGCAGCCGTGCGGCGCGCATCGTGCTTGGCGCGAGCCTTGTGCTGATCGCCTTCAGTCTGCGGCCGCTGTTTTCGAGCCTGTCGGTGCTGTTGCCCGAGGTGATGCAGGCAACCGGGCTGTCGACGACGGGCGCCAGCCTGCTGACGACGCTGCCCGTCCTGTGCCTCGGCCTGTTCGCGCCCTTCGCGCCAAGGCTTGCGCAGCGCTATGGAGCCGAGCGCACTTTGCTCGGGGCGCTCGCCTTGCTGGTGCTGGGAACCGGCCTGCGCTGGTTCGGTACGGTTCCCCTGCTTTTTGTCGCGACCTTCCTGGCCGGCGGCGCCATTGCCATCGGCAATGTGCTGCTGCCAGGCCTGGTGAAGCGCGATTTCGCCGACAGGGCCGCCGTCATGACCGGGCTCTACACTATGGCGCTCTGCGCCGGTTCGGCCGCCGCCGCGGGCTTCACGCTGCCGATCGAGCATTTTGTCACCGGTTCATGGTCCGGGGCACTCGCTGCCTGGGCGGTGCCCACACTAGTCGTGCTTTTGATCTGGATTCCGCAGGCGCTGGGCAGCCGGCGGCAAGTGAGCCATCAAGGCTTTCGCGCCGTCGGGCTTTGGCGCGATCGCCTGGCCTGGCAGGTGACGCTGTTCATGGGGCTGCAGTCGGCGCTTGCCTATTGCATCTTCGGCTGGCTGGCGCCGATCCTGCGCGAGCGTGGCTTCGATGCGGCCACCGCTGGCGCCATGGTTTCGGTGTCAGTGATGGTGCAGGTCATCACCTGCCTCGCCGTGCCATCCTTTGCGATGCGGCTGAAGGACCAGCGCGGCATCAATGTGGCGCTCGTCGCCACGGCGGTGGTCGCGCTGCTCGGCATTCTCTTTGCGCCGACCTCGACGATGCTGTTCTGGGCGGTCCTGCAAGGCATCGGGCAGGGGGGCCTTATCGCGGCTGCCATGAGCTTGATCGTGCTGCGTTCACCGGATTCGCATATCGCCGCGCATCTTTCAGGCATGGCGCAAGGCGTCGGCTATGTGCTTGCGGCATTCGGCCCGCTGCTGGTGGGCCTGATCCGCGACTGGACCGGCAGTTTTTCGGGGACGGCGTTCCTGTTCGTCGCGCTCGGGCTTGGCGTAGCCATCATGGGGCTAGGTGCCGGCCGTGCGCTGCATGTCGGCGCGCGGACCGTGCGCGAGGGCGAGCAATAGCGTCACGCAATCCTGCACGAAATGTTGACTGCCGTGCCCGGGGAATGCCTTGCCGTATGGGTTTGCGCGGATATGTATCGCGCATCAGTCGAACGGAGCGGGCGATGACGAAACACGACATTCAGATCAAGACCAGGGATGGTGTTGCCAAGGCCGGGCTTTTCCGCTCGGCAAACGCATCTCCTGCCAAGGCCGGCGTCATCCTCTATCAGGACGCCTTCGGTCCGCGGCCGGCGCTCGACGGTATGGCCGAGCGGCTGGCGAATGAAAGCTATGCGGTGCTGGTGCCGGACCTGTTCTACCGCAATGCGCCTTACGGGCCGTTCGACGCCAAGACCGCCTTCGCCGAAGAAAAGACCAAAATCCCGCTGATGGCGCTGGTCACCGGCACGACACAGGAGATGACCATCAGCGACAGCGGTGCGTTCCTCGACGCGCTTGCTGCCGAGGGCATCACCGGGCCGATTGGCACGGTGGGATATTGCATGGGTGGCGGCCGGGCGTTGAACGCCGCCGCTAACTATCCCGACAGGATAAGGGCGGCCGCAAGCTTCCATGGCGGCAATCTGGCCAGCGACGCCGCCGACAGCCCGCATCGCAAGGCAGCCTCCATCAAGGCGCGCGTCTATGTCGGCATGTCGGGTGTCGACAGGAGTTTCCCGCCGGAACAGTCGGCGCGGCTGGCCGAGGCGCTCAGGGTTGCGGAAGTCGATCATGTCATCGAGAACTATGCCGGGATGGCGCATGGCTGGTGCGTGCCCGATCATAGCGTTTTCAACGCCGCGGGTGCCGAACGCCACTGGAAGCGATTGACGACGCTGTTCGCAGAGACGCTGATTTAAGGCAGGAGTCACTGCGCACTGATCGCACACAGGTCGACTCTGAGCAGGACGCTACGCGTCTTTGAACCAGAACGGCAGCCGATGCGGCGAAGAGTGAGCGATGCTTGCCCTTTCGACGGCGGCAGATGACTGTTCACCTTGCCGCCGCCGGATCAGGCTGCGCCTAGGCGTTTGCCTTGCGATAGGCTGCTACGACAAGCCAAATTGCGGAAAGCAGAAAGTAAAACGCGCCGAACCCGGCATAAGGGGCGATGTCCAGAATCGTCGGCGCAGCCGTGCCGAGGGATCGGCTGATCATGAAGCCGCCGGCGAGGGCCGACTGCGCACCACTCAGGATCATCGGCCATTGTGCGCCATGGTAGCGCCAACGCCTTGCTCCCGTATTCAGCTGCAGCAGACCCGAGAGGATCGCCCAAACCCCAAACACGGCCAGAACGGCATACATGCTGTTGTTAACCGCCACGATGACGGCGAGCGCCATTATCGTGCTGACCACGACATTCAAAGCCTGGGACGAGTTGGCCTTCAGGCCGCCATTTACCCTGGCGTCAACCAGATTGGCGAGGGCGTCCCATGCCGGGTAGATCACGAGCAGAAGCGCGGTGGGACCGGGTTGCCCGTTGAACAGGATGGCGGCAGCAACCCAGGCGATAGAAAATATGGCGCGTGCGAAATAATAGGATCGTAGCCATCCGGACCGGGTGAAAGATTGGTTTTGCATCGGCAGATTCCTTGTTGCTGTCTACCTACTAGTAGGTATATAAAACCCCTAAGTCAACCCAATTCCGGAACACCTCCCTGTGAGAATCGGGAACGATGCAACCTTGACAGTTCGCCTACCAGAAGGTAGGCGGCGATATGAAATCAATGGCTTCGACTTCAGAAAAGATTCTCGATGTCGCGCAGTCTCTCATCGTCGCGGGAGGCTACAACGGGTTCAGCTATGCCGATATCTCGGCTGCCATCGGCATCAGGAAGGCGAGTGTCCACCATCATTTTCCAACGAAGGCCGAGCTGGTTTCGGTGCTGGTGGATCGTTACAGGCGGCAGGCCGAAGTGGGTTTGGAGTCTCTCCGGGGAGAACTCTCAAGCCCTGCTGAACAACTGCAGTCCTATCTGAACTATTGGCGGACATGCATTCGCGATGCCTCGCCGTCGTTCTGCGTCTGCGCGATGCTCGCCGGCGAGATGCAGATGCTGCCGGAAGAGGTGGCGTCACGCGTTCGTGCCCATTTCCAAAATCTCGC
This sequence comes from Mesorhizobium sp. M0088, assembly GCF_040322895.1. NCBI lineage: Bacteria > Pseudomonadati > Pseudomonadota > Alphaproteobacteria > Hyphomicrobiales > Phyllobacteriaceae > Mesorhizobium > Mesorhizobium sp. M0088. Next base: position 48,851 of record NZ_JAMYUI010000027.1, on the reverse strand, counting down.
GGGATGGCTTACGTCGGTGCTGCGGGCTGGAATGGAACAGGACTTGTTCCGCTTGAACAACCGGCCGGAGGAGGAGGCCCAGATGCTGATGGCATCGGTTCACGGGGCAATGCTGTCCGCGAGGGCTTTCAGCGATCCCGGGCTGTTCACCACAATCGTCACCCCCCAGATCACCAGGCTGCTGGGACGGGATAGCTAGAAAACCATCGGACCAAAGTGATACCAGGCAGCGCAAGTGGCGCGCCCCAAATGAGCCGGTCGAGCGGGAACGAATAGCCTGATGCAATCTTATGATGTCGTGATCATCGGCGCGGGTGCCGCCGGAATGATGTGCGCCGTGGAGGCGGCCAAGCGCGGCCGTTCGGTGCTGATCCTCGATCATGCGGCGGCGCCTGGCGAGAAGATCCGCATCTCCGGCGGCGGCCGGTGCAATTTCACCAACATCCATGCCAGCCCGAAGAATTTTCTGTCGGGCAATCCGCATTTCTGCATTTCGGCGCTCAGTCGCTACACGCAGCGCGATTTCATCGCCCTCGTCGAACGCCACCGCATTGCCTATCACGAAAAGACGCTTGGGCAGCTGTTCTGCGATGGCTCCGCACGCCAGATCATCGACATGCTGGTCTCGGAAATGCAGGGCAGGGGCGTGGAGCTGGCGCTCTCGGCCAGTGTTGAGGATGTCCGCAAAACCGTGGAGGGGTTTGCGCTCACCCTCTCCACAGGCTTGGTTACTTGCCAGTCGCTGGTGGTGGCCTGCGGCGGCAAGTCGATCCCCAAGATGGGGGCGACCGGTTTCGGCTATGAGCTTGCCGAACGGTTCGGCCTTGCCATTGTCGAAACGCGACCGGCGCTGGTGCCGCTGACCTTCGACGCAAACACGCTCGAACGGCTGGCGCCCCTGGCCGGCAACGTCGTCGACGCGGAAGTCGCCTGCGGCAAGACGCGGTTCTCCGAAGCGATGCTGTTCACGCATCGCGGCGTCAGCGGGCCATCCATCCTGCAGATCTCGTCCTATTGGCGCGAGGGCGATGAAATCCGCATCGCCATGCTGCCGGGAGTTGACGTGGCGGACCTCATTCGGGTGGCCAAGCGAAGCAATGGGCGGCAAGCGGTACAGACGGTTCTGGCAAATCATCTGCCGAAGCGGCTGGCGCAGTCGATCGCCGAGCGCACCGGGATCGACGGCAACCTTGCTGATCTTTCCGATGGCCAGATCAAAACCATAGCTGCCGCAGTCAATGACTGGCGCATCAAGCCTGCCGGCTCGGAGGGCTACCGCACCGCCGAAGTGACGCTGGGTGGGGTCGACACCAACGGGCTGGACCAGAAGACGATGCAGGCGAAATCCGTGCCGGGCCTGTTCTTCATCGGCGAAGTCGTCGATGTCACGGGTTGGCTGGGTGGCTATAATTTCCAGTGGGCATGGTCGTCGGGCTGGGTGGCAGGCCAGGCGGCTTAGACTTGCGGCCGTGGCTTCGCCCCGGCAGCCGCTTTCTTTTTGGCCTGATTGTAATCGATCGCTGCGCGGACGAGCTCTTTTAAAGCGCCCTCATTGAGCCTGTCGCCCTCGAACATGTCGATTGCCCGCCACACCTTGCCGCCAAAACCATTGTTGAACAGATTGTCGGGGTCCGGCAGGCTGGCGCCATGGGAAAAGGTCAGCTTCACCTTGTCCTTGTGGGCGTTGCCGACCACGATGTTCCCGTCGAGGCACCATACCGGGCTGCCCATCCACTTCCACTCCTCGACGATGTCCGGGTCGGCTGCAAGGATGGTCTTGCGGATGCCGGCGAGCGTATCGCCGCGCCAATCGATGAGGCCGGCGATCAGCTGGTCGATATGTTGCGAGGGGGTCATTGGGTGTCTCCTGTGCCTCGACGCGTTTCAACCGCCGCCGTTACCAGCGCGCCAGCTGGGTGATCTGAACGAGGTTGCCGCAGCTGTCGTTCAACTGGGCGATGGTCGAACCGGTCGCCTCGGTCGGCGGCTGGATAAACGCACCGCCCTTCGCCTTGATGCGCTCGTAGTCGCCCTTGACGTCGTCGGTGAAGAACATGACCGCGGGCTGGCCCTGCTTGAAGATGGCTTCCTGATAGGCCTTGGCGGCCGGGTTGTCGTTGAGCGCGAGTTGCAGCTCGGTTCCATCAGGCTCTTCAGCCGAGGCCACGGTCAGCCAGCGATAAGGCCCGTTGCTGAAATCGGCCTTTTTGGTGAAGCCCAGCACGTCGGTGTAGAAGCGCAGTGCGTTTTCCTGGTTGTCCACATACACGCTGGTCAGCTTGATCTTCATTGCTCTTTTTCCTCTGTCATAGTCGGTCATTACGGGATCCAGCCGGGCAGGGCCGCGGCCTGCTTGATCCATTCCACCATCCTCGCCTCATCGAACTGATCGTCTTCGCGGATGTCGATCCAGCGCACATCCTTGCTCTTGGCCGTGCCGCCAGGCGGAATCGGCCGCAACGACGTGCCGCTGAAGAAGGTCACTTTCAAATAGTGGGTGAAGACGTGGAAACTCACGAACCAGCCTTGGCCCTCGACGCCGTAGAAGGGCGAGTTCCAGCGCACGGCCTTGCGCACGTCGGGCACGTTGTGTTCGATGAGCGCGTCGAGGCGTTCGCCCAGGCCGCGCTTCCAGCCCGGCATCGCAGCGATATAGGCCTGCACCGGGGCGTCACCGTCGCCCTTGGCGATTTGCGGGTTGCCGCCCGAGAGCAGCACTGGCGCAGCCTTGGCCTTGGTCGATTGTCCCTGCGTCTTGGCCATTCTGCCCCACTCCTATCCGCGCGCACGCTGCGCGCCGCGTCCCTTGGCGGCATAGGGCAGCACGAATATGTACAGGCCGCTGGACAGCAGCAGGAGGAGCGGCAAGAGCGGCGAATAGACCACCCAGGCGGGAGGCTGCCCGAATGCCATGGTGGCGAAATTGGCGACGACGGTCAGCGTAAAAATGATCGACAGCCAGCGATGAATGTGCCGAACCCACTTGTTCCTGTCCAATAGCTCCTCCTGTCAAAACAAGCCGAAGCGGACCCGTGATCCGCATGTCGGCGGGTTTCAATCTATCCGCGCCAGGACCTGACTCAGATTTGTAAAGTACTGCCGCCACCCACTCGTCGCGCCCCGATACGCCTGCTCCTGATCCGGCCGGAAGCCGGACTGTTCCATACGCAACCGGGTGCCCGTGCTGGTTGGCATGAGAGTCCAGGTGACGACACTCTCGAGGCCATAGGCCTGCCACGTGTAGGATAGTGTCTTGTTCAGCTCGACGGCTGTTACCTGACAGTCGACAACAATGCTCACGTCGGGTTGCGGTTCCTTTCGCAGATTGAAACGGTGGTCCACAACTGGCTTGAAGTCGTTCTTCATCAGCCATTCCTCGATCAGATGCGGTTGGGTCAGCGCGCGCCAGATTTTTTCCGGCGGATAGGGGATCTCACGTTCGACGATGACGGAGCGCGTTTCGGTCGCGATGTTGGTCATTGGTCCATTCTTTTGAGCAAATTTTCGAGGTCGTCGAACCGGCTCTGCCAGAACGTGTTCATCTGGTTCGTCCAGTCGGTCAGCGGGGAAAGTGCTGCCAGCTGGGCGCTATAATGGGTCTGCCGTCCTTGATGGCGGTCGCGCACCAGCCCGGCCTGCCTGAGCACGCCGAGATGCTTCGACACCGCAGGTTGAGAGACCCCTGACTGAGCCGTTAGGGCACCGACCGTCTGCTCGCCTTGCCGGCACAGGCGCTCGAAGATCGCACGGCGCGTCGGATCGGAGAGCGTTCTGAAGAGGACATCGTGAGCGTTGTTCATTTTGGATCGATAACCCAGTGGCTATTGATTGACGTATAACCGCCGAGATATAGATGTGTCAAGCGGGGTGCCGGCGGTCACGATCCGGCGGTTTCCAAAAAAATCTTTCCATTGCCCCAAGGATTAGCCATTAGCCTTCGTCCAACAGGCAAATGATGGCGATGATGCTGGATGAAAGCGAAGCCTCCGACGCCGAACTGATCGGGCGGGCGAAGGGCGGAGACAGGGGGGCCTTCAGCACATTGCTGGAAAGGCACTATGACTTCGTCTATCGCGCTGCCTATCGCTGGTGCGGCAGGAAGGCCGATGCCGAAGACATCGCCCAGGAAGTCTGCGTCAGGCTGGGCAAGGCGATCCGCGACTATCGCGGCGGCGGCGCTTTCACCACGTGGCTCTATTCCGTGACCCTGAACGCTGCGCGTGACATGATGCGAAAGTCCGCCCGCGAGACCGTGAAGACCGAGGCCTATGGCGTCCATGCACTGATCTCCGGCGAGGCGTCGGTCGAACCGGAAGATCCGGCCGAAGCGCTGTGGACCGCGGTGCGGCAACTGCCGGACAAGCAGCGCGACGCCGTGCTTTTGGTCTATGGCGAAGGATTGAGCCACGCGGCCGCCGCCGAGGCGATGGCGATCTCGGAGACGACGGTTTCCTGGCACATCCATGAAGCGAAGAAACGGCTGAAGACGCTGATGCGCGCGGCCGGGGAAGTGTGACCATGGTCGACGACAACGAACTCAACAGACTGCGCGATATCGCAGCACCGGCGCCCGCCAAGGATGCCAAGGCACGTGCCTTCGAGGCCGCCTTGCGCGCCTATGATCAGGAAAATATTTCTGCTGTCACCCAAGGATCGATTGGCGGGCTTCGTCTCACAGAGCGAGCACAAAAGCTCTGGAGCGAGATCATGCAAAGGAAACTCATTGCCACGCCGGCCCTTGCCGGGCTCGTCGCCCTGCCGATCGCCGGATACGCCACCTTCCATCTGCTGAGGGAACAGCCGCCCAAATTCGGCGGCGACGAGAAAATCACCGAGACGCTGGCCGATAAGCCGGCGACGGTGAAGCCGACGACCGCCGAACCGAAGCCGGCTCGCGGCGAGTTGGAGAAGGACAAGAAGGCAGACGCGGATGTGGAAAGCCGCGGCGCCACCGATGCGCTTGTGGCGCCGGCCTCGCCGCAGAAATCCGAATCGACCGTTGCTTCCGGCGCGGCACAACAAAATGCGCTGGAGCGCGGTGTGCTGGCCGAGCCTGCGCCACCGGCACCGACAGGTGAATTCGCGCTGGATGGCGCTGCAAGTGTACCCAGCACCTCGCGAGCCCGCATGCCGGCCGAATCCAAGCTGATGGCGCCGCAGCAGCCGTCGATCTTGCCGGCCGACCAGATGCAGCCGCAACCGGAAAACCGCGACCGCATCGAGGATTTCAAGACCAATCCGGTGCATGCGGCACTCGAGGATCCGGTCTCGACCTTCTCGATCGACGTCGACACGGCCTCCTATTCCTTCGTGCGCGGCTCGCTGAAGCAGGGCACCCTGCCGCAGGCCGATACTGTTCGCGTCGAGGAGATGATCAACTACTTCCCCTATGACTGGAAGGGTCCGGAGTCGGCCTCGACACCGTTCAACTCGACCGTCAGCGTCATGCCGACGCCGTGGAACACGCAGACCAGGCTGATGCATGTCGCCATCAAGGGTTTTGACGTCAAGCCGATCGAGCAGCCGAAGGCCAATCTGGTCTTCCTGATCGATGTCTCGGGCTCGATGGACGAGCCGGACAAGCTGCCGCTGCTCAAATCGGCATTTCGCCTGCTGGTCAGCAAGCTGAAGGCCGACGACACTATCTCGATCGTGACCTATGCCGGTGACGCCGGCACAGTGCTGGAGCCGACCAAGGCGTCCGAAAAGGACAAGATCCTCAGCGCCATCGACAATCTGACGCCCGGCGGCAGCACGGCCGGCGAGGCGGGCATCAAGGAAGCCTACAGGCTGGCGCAAAAATCCTTCGTCAAGGACGGCGTCAACCGGGTGATGCTCGCCACCGACGGCGACTTCAATGTCGGTCAAAGCGACGACGACGACCTGAAGCGGCTGATCGAAAGCGAGCGCAAGACCGGCGTTTTCCTGTCGGTGTTCGGCTTCGGCCGCGGCAATCTGAACGACCAGATGATGCAAACCATTGCCCAGAACGGCAACGGCACCGCCGCCTATATCGATACGCTGGCCGAGGCTGAAAAGGTGCTGGTCGAGGATGCCTCGTCGACGCTGTTCACCATCGCAAAGGACGTGAAGATCCAGGTCGAGTTCAACCCGAACAAGGTCTCGGAATATCGCCTGATCGGCTACGAGACCCGCGCCTTGAACCGCGAGGATTTCAACAATGACCGCGTCGATGCCGGCGATATCGGTTCGGGCCACTCGGTCACCGCGATCTACGAGATCACGCCCAAGGGCAGTGGTGGCGAGCAGATCGACCAACTGCGTTATGGCCAGGCGTCGGTGGACAATGGCGGCGTCGCCAATGCAGACGAATATGCCTTCGTCAAGATCCGCTACAAGCTGCCGAATGAAGACGTCTCGAAGCTGATCACCACGCCGGTGACCTCGGCCAACGAGATCTCGTCCTTCGACCAGGCCAGCACCGACCAGCGCTTCTCCGTCGCGGTCGCCGCCTTCGGCCAGAAGCTGCGCGACGAGGATGCGACCGCGAAGTTCGCCTACGACAAGATCATGGAGATCGCCACTGCCGCTCGAGGGGCCGACCCGTTTGGGTACAGGGCCGAGTTCCTCTCGCTTGTGCGCCTTGCCTCTGCGCTGGGCGGTAACCGGTAAGTGGTGATGACGGCCGGTTTCTTTCAGATGGGATCGTTCTGATACGGGGGAACCGACCGCGGGCGGGTGAGGCAGGCCGGCGAGGGAAACCTTGCCGGCCTTTTTTCGCGGATTTTATGGGTCGTTAAATTGCGCGGCATTTCCGGTACCGGATGGCAACCCCCTCCTTGTTACGCAGGACAGGTGTACTGGGCTTGAGGGAGCCAAAATTGCAGATCAGGACTATCGCCAACTCGCTACCCCCGGCGCGAGACGCCTCGGCGGTTTCATCGGCCCCATCATCGGAATCCAGGCGTATCAGTGACGATGTCGCGCAGGCGCGCCACACCGCCCTGTCGGCGCTGACCAACGACCGCTTCCGCATCATGCTGGAACAGATCACCGACCCCAGCGCTTCAGGCGCGCTGATGACGATGCGCGGCGACAATGTGGTCGACTTCAAGTCGGCGCAGTCAAGCTACGCCGACAACAGCGAATAGGTACGTTCAGCCTGTTCGGTAGGTTAAACCAGCCTATGAAATAAGAAGGCGTTCGTCGTTGGAAAGATGCCTTCCTGTAAGGAAGCCTTTCTTTAACGCACTGCGAGCCAATGTTTGTCTCGAATTTGTCCATTTGGACAGATCCTTAATCATTTTCTCTGGCGCATTTACGGCAAGCCATTTTCCAATTCGTTCGATCGAATAGCTTTCGACCCACCGCCCGTCTTCCCAACCTTCGACGAAACGTTCAACGGCCCTATGCGCATCACGCTCTTCATTGGGCGATTGAAACGCCTGCTTAAATCGCTCTCTATCGCTAGGTCGGAAGGTTCCTAAGCGAGATAGCAAATCATCCTGTAACGGCGTGCTTTTGACCATAACCTAGTTCACAATCTCGCCACGCTGGGGCGGTGGTAGACTCCATGCCATCACAGATAGTCGATCTTGATGGCCAATCCCATACCTTGAATCAAATTAGCTGCGGCGTCCACTTGGCTTTTAGATGGCGGCTTTTGTTTGCAATATCGTCCTGAGTTAGCATTTAGAACCCAAAGGAGTTTATCGTCATCCAAATCAAGCGCTAGTTCTCCAGCGATCCGAGCCTTGCCGCCACTTAATAAGGTAGGATGTCCAAGTTTTTTGTCTTCGGACGGATGCTTGTATCCTCTGCGGCGAGGAAAGCCTCGAGTGTCGGGTTTGCCATCCAAAACTGCAATCTCCTCGATCGCAATTTTGATGCTCCCGCTTGCATCCATAACCCACAGATAATTTTGAGTTTGAGCTGCAGATTTCAAGAGTGACGATTGCGCGCAATCTCGCAACGACGACAATGTTGCCAGCAATTCAGTATCCAAGGTGCAAAGCGAATTAGGAGTTCGATCTTCCTCCCATTTCATTATTCGCTCAGGCCCTCTGAGTTCCCCAAACTCAGTGTCAAGATTCTCAACCAAGATGTAAGCCCCTCAAAATTCCAACCCTAATCAGCAGGAACAGGAAACTTACTTACCGAATTGGGGATGTCCAGAGTAACCAGTCACACGTCCTAGGCCCGGCTGCGGCGGCGCTCGCGGCGGGCTTCGCTGGTCTCGGCGGTGTTTTCCGTCGCGACCTTGTTGCGCATCGGACCAATGCGCTCGACGATCGCCGCAACCGTCGGACGATCCGCCTTGGTGTGCGCATCGAGCGCCTTGCGCATGGCGGCAAGGTGCTGGAACGAGGTGCCGCAGCAGCCGCCGATAATTTTGGCGCCGCCATCGACGGCGAGGCGTACATAATCGGCCATCAGTTCTGGCGTGCCGGAATAATGGATTTCGGTGCCGCGGAATTCGGGAATGCCGCAATTACCTTTGACGATCACCGTCGCCTCCGGCTTCGCCTCGGTCATGTCGAGCAGCGAGGCCAGGATGTCGGACGCGCCAACGCCGCAATTGGCGCCAACACCGAGCGGCGCCTGCGACAGCCCGTCGGTGACGCCGTGGATATCCCTGGGCAGCAGGCCCATCATGGTGCGGCCGGCAGTGTCGAAGGAACCGGTATAGGTGTAGGGCAGGCCGACGCGGATAGCAGCCTCGGCGGCGGCCCGGATCTCGTCTGGAGCCGACATCGTCTCGATCCAGGCGACTTCGGCGCCGCCTTCCTTGAGGCCCTCGATCTGCTCGGCGAAGGCGTCGACCGCCTCGTCATAGGTCATGGCGCCCAGCGGCACCAGCAATTCGCCGGTCGGGCCGACCGAACCGGCGACGATCACCTTGCGGCCGGCCTTGCCGGCGACCGCACGCGCAAGCTCAGCGGCGCGTTTGTTCAACGCGTGCACGCGATCCTGCGCATGGTGCAGCTTCAAGCGGTGACGGGTGCCGCCGAACGAGTTGGTGAGGATGATGTCGGCGCCGGCATCGACGAAATTCTGATGCAGGCTGGTGATGGTGTCGGGCGCCGTCTCGTTGAGCAGCTCTGGCGCCTCGCCCGCCTCCAGCCCCATGGCGAACAGGTTTGTGCCGGTGGCGCCATCGGCCAGCAGCACGCCCTTTTCAGCCAGCAGCTCATCGATCGGGTTGATGGTCGTCATCGGATTGGCTTTCATGTTTCGAATTCGAATAAGGATATAAAGAAGTCTTTATGTGCAGTCAATGATTTTGCCGCGACCGCTCGGCCAGATGGAGCCCTTTCCTCACGATCCGGGGGTGATCTCGACGTGGATCTCGGTGCAGATGCCGCCATTGGTCGGGTGATGGTCGACCGAGCAGGCGGTGACCACCAGCAGGAGGTTCTGTTCGGCGCGCAACGTCACATAGCCGCCCGGCGGATTGATCGAGGCATCGACGACGAGCCGGCCGTCCGGCTGCGGCAACGAATTCTGGAAGAAATCGACCGGATCGGGGGCAAATGGCAGCGATATGCCTTCGGAGGCCAAAGCCTTCATCAGATTGTCCCGGCAGTTCGGATGATTGGGAAATCCGGCGCGCTCATAGAGCGCGCTGTCGCAAGCGGGGTAAAGCATGTCGTGCGGACCCGGCGAGCCATCTTCGACCAGCGTCAGCATCGGCTTGGCGGCGGCACTGAAGAAACTGTCGCCGATTGCGGGAAAAAGCCGCTCGGTGATGTCACGGGTCTGCGAGGTGCTCAGCCAGTCGACCGTCGGGTCGGTGCTGAAAGCCCAGAGATCGGAAACCTGCTGTCCTTTGGGATCGATGATGCGGATGAGGTCGCCTTGAGAGACGCGGATGGCGCGGCCCGACTGGGGAGGAACGACGATGCGGCGCGGATCGGGCATGAACTGTCCTTCAAAAATGGAAATGGCGTGGCCGGGACGAGGCTCCACCAGAGGACCATGATTGCCAGAGATCAGACAGTGCCTGTTGGGAACGACATGCCGGCCAGTTTGTGCGCGAAGCCGGACGCCTCGTGCGCGTTGATGTCGGCGGCGCGGATCAGATTGTCGAAATGCTGGATCAGCGTCTGGATCGGCTGGGTGGCGTTGAGCACCAGATACATGTCGCCGACATAGATGGCGGCGCGATAGGGACCGAAGATGGTGTAGGGGATGGAATAGCGAATCCGCCCGTCATAGAGAAACAGCCGGAAGGTGGGGTAGAGGTCGTCGAGCAGCGTCGCCATGTGCAGCAATTGGGCGCGGCGGTCGGCTTCCGGGAAACGATCCCAGACACCCAGGCCGCGGGCGAAAATCTCCAGCGTATGGCGAGGCATGCAGACTTCCATGTCGGTTTCCGGCCGCCTGTTGTAGTCGATGCGGTATTGCGTTTCGCCGGCCTGGGCGAGGCGGCTCTTGTTGGTGATGCCGGCTTCGTAGTCGACCAATGCTTCGGTGCGCAGAAGGTCGGGAATGCCGGCCGGCACGTAGCGGATCTTGGTGCCGGCCGCCTCGGCATGCCATTTGGCCAGCAGTGTGCGGTCGAAGCCGTCCGGTGCCTCCTCGATCTCCAGGCTCTCGCGGATTTCGCCGGTGAGGCCCTCGTCCTGGCTGAGGCCGAGAAGCCAATCGAGCGACACCTTGAACTCGGCGGCGATGTTGAGCAGCGTTTCCGCTCGGGGCAGACGCGTCGAGGCGCCCGACAGCAGCTGCGACAGCGCCGAACGGTCGATGCCGACCGCAGTCGCGAAGGCCGACTGGTTCAGGTCGGAGCGTGTCAAGAGTGTTTTCAGGCGCTCGCGGAAGATCGTCGACAGGTCGCGCTTGTCCATGTGCGTGCTCCACCTCGATTGAGGAAAAATTTGCGCCGAATCGCTTCCGAGCGCACCTCAGGCGTAAATGAATCCCTAAGCCTGTTTACAATGTGTAACATGTGCGGTCAAAAATGCGCAATCGCAACATTTTGTGTACTTTGTCTCGTTGAGTGGAATCACTTCTCCTGACACAATGTTGTCAGGAGCCAATTGGGGCTCCGGCGACTGAGGGGCAGTGGTCGATAGCATGACGAGCAAGAGCATCAGGCGACACAGCGCACCGGCCATAGAGTGGCCGACCGTGGTACTCGCCTTCTTCTGCTACGCAACTTGGCTCGCCACCGGTTTCCTGCTCTGGCCATCTTACCCCATACTGGCGCTCGCCCTCCTGGCTTTGACCGCCGCACTGCAATCCTCGATCATGCACGAAGTGCTGCACGGTCATCCGACACGCAATGCTCGGGTCAACGAAGCCTTTGTGTTCCTGCCGATCGGTCTGGTCTGGCCGTTCCGCCGCTTCAAGACCATCCATCTGCGCCACCACGCCGACGAGCGGCTGACGGACCCGCTGGACGATCCGGAAAGCTATTATCAGGCGCTCTGGCAGCACGACGAACTGCCGCCGACGATGAAATTCCTACTCAAGATCAACAACACCATGGCCGGCCGCTTCGTGCTTGGCCCGTGGTTGTCCTGCGTCGGCTTCTTCATCGACGATGCCAAGCAGGTGATCGCCGGTGACAAGGCGATCCGCAAGGCCTGGCTGTTGCATGCGATCGGCCTTGCCGTCGTGATGCCGATCGTGCAGTTCGGCTTCGGCATCCCGCTGTGGCTTTACATTCTGGTGCCGGTCTGGCTCGGCCAGTCGCTGATCTCGATCCGTACTTTCGCCGAGCATCAATGGTCGGAACATCCGGAAGGCCGCACGGTGATCGTCGAGCGCTCGCCGCTGTCGTTGCTGTTCCTCAACAACAATCTGCACTTCGTCCATCACAAGACCCCGACCGTGGCCTGGTACAAGCTGCCCAAGCTGTTTCGCGACCGCCGTGAGGAATGGCTGCGGATGAACAATGGCTATGCCTATCCCAACTATTTCGCGCTGATCAAAGCCTATGCGTTCAAGGCGAAGGAGCCGATCGTGCACCCGGTGCTGCGGCGTCAAGTCGAGCCGGGCAGGGCCTTCAAGCCGCGCATCAGGGCGCGCAGCATCAGCGGACTCGGCAGTGCGCCGGTTCCCGCAGAGCCGCCGAAGGAATAATTCCGGTCTACCCGGAATCCGTGTCGGCCAATTCTGATTGGGCGCCGCGTTTTTGCGATCATTTTTCCAGACATGATGATTTGATATCCGGCATGAGTGAATTGGTTGCGGCGTTGCCGATGTATGACTGGCCCGAAATGCGCGGCGAGGTCGACGCGCAATGGATGCTGTTGCGCGACGCGTTTCTGCAAAAGGGTATCGACGCACCGCAAACCATCGTGCGGCGCAATGGAGACCTGCCGCCGATACCGGGCGGTATTCGTGATGCTGCCGGTGCATTGATCGCACCCGATCCAGCGACATTGCCGCCGGACGAGCTCGATTTTCACAGACTGTGGCTGCACCCGGCGCTGCTGTTCGCGCAGACCTGCTGGGGGCCGATGGAACTCGGCCTGTCCAGGCATGTGCAGGTGGTTGCCCAGCCAAGCTACGACGCCTACGAAGGCGGGCAGGGCGAGCTCTATTCCAGCGCCATCGTCATGCTGGCGGATGGCGCGCCGTCGGTTGCCTCGCCCAATGACGGCAGCCCGCTGATCCCACTCGATCGGATCCGCGGCAAGCGCTTCACCTTCAACAGCCTCGATTCGATGTCGGGGTTCCTCGGTTTGACGCGCGACCTGGAGGCGATGGGCGAGAGCCTTGACCTCTTTGCCTCGCGCAGCGAAAGCGGTGGGCACCGTTCCTCGATCGTCGCAATTGCAGAGGGCAAGGCCGATATAGCGGCCATCGACTGCGAGAGTTGGGCGCTGGCGCAACGCTTCGAGCCGGCGGCGAAAAAGGTGGCGGTCGTCGGCTGGACCGGACGGCGCAAAGGCCTGCCCTACATCACCGCCGCAGGGACACCGGAAAAGACGGTTGGGGCGTTGCGCGAGGCCATTGCCGGGCTAGCCGAGCAGTCTCTTATCCAACGGGTAGGTTGAGAGCTGTTCGTTGCCCGTCTCGGTGATCAGTATCTGTTCCTCGATCTTGACGCCTTCGCGCCCGCCAAGCCTGCCGATATAGCTTTCCACGCACAGCACCATGCCCGGTTCCAGCACGCCGTCCGGAGTGTCCGATGTCCAGTCGCTGGCATGCGGCAGGGTCGGGTATTCATCGGCCAGGCCGACGCCGTGATAGAGCACGCCGTAGCGCGTCGGGAAGCAGTCGCCGGGCGGCACCGCCGAGCGTTCGACGAGGTCGCGAAACGAGATGCCTGGCTGCATCAGTGCCGTGTTGTGCCCGATCTGGTCGGCAGCGATGCGGAACAGGTCGCGCTGTTGGCTGGTCGGCTTTCCATCGCCGCACAGCCATGTGCGCGACAGGTCGGCGCAGAAGCCGTAGGGGCCGATCAGGTCGGTGTCGAAGGCGACGAGATCGCCAGCCTCGATCTTGCGCGACGAGCATTCCTGGAACCACGGATTGGTGCGCGGGCCTGACGTCAGCAGTCGCGTCTCGATCCATTCGCCGCCGCGCGCGATGTTGCCGCGGTGCAGTTCCGCCCACAATTCGTTTTCGGAAATCCCCGGCTTCAGCGCTTGTTCCATCTCGCCCATCGCCGCCTCGCAGGCGACGATCGCGCGGCGCATGGCGAGGATCTCGTCGGGTGATTTGATCAGCCGCGCGTTCTCCATCAACGCTTCGCCATTGCCGATGGAAATGCCGAGGCGAGCCAGCTCCTCGACGCCTTCCGGATTGATATGGTCGACGGCGATGCGGCTGTTGCCGCCGCCATGCTCTTTCACCAGATCGGCTATTCCTGCGGCCCAGCGGCGGACCTTTTGCTCGGTCAACTCACCGCCATAGAGATACATCCACGACACTGCCGGTCGCACTTCGTCGACGACGCCGGAATGATCGGACAAATGCTCGCAGGAGAAATAGTCGAACAGCACCACCGGCCCGTCGGTGGCGACAAAACAATGCCGCGTCGGGTTGTGCGCCACCCACAGCTGCATGTTGGTCGAGTCGGTGGCGTAGCGGATGTTGACGGGGTCGTAGAGCAGGGCGCCGGCATAGTCGCGGCGCTTCAACTCAGTGCGGATGCGCTCCAGCCGGTATTGGCGCATCGCCGGGAGGTCGGGAGTGGCAATGCCCGCCGCGACCCATTCAGCCTCGGCCTGCGCGCCATAGCCCAGCACATGCTGGTTGAGCGAAGCCGCCTTCTGGCGGGAGGCGTCGCGCAAGGCTTCGATCGAGTCGGCTTCGAACGGCATGATCTTGCGATGCCGGCCAAAGCTGCCCTTTGGCGCCGGGTTGTCCATGGTCGAAACTCAGGTCCGCATCTTCTCGCCGCTCGGATCGAAGGGCGCTTCGACATTGATGCGGGCCGGGCGCCGGTGACCGAGGATCTCGATCTCGAACAGCCCGGCACTTTCGTCCTCGGCAAGCGCTGCGGGGACGTAGCCCTGCGCCATCGACTTCTGCACATAATGCGCATAGCCGCCTGACGTGACCCAGCCGACCACGCGCCAGTCACCGTCGACGATACCCCGCACGGCGGAAGCGCCTTCGGCAGCCTTGGAGCCACGTATTTCCTTGCCGCCCTTGTCGAATCGGGGCGCGCCATAGCCATGCGGCTTTTCAACCGTGCCATAGTCCTTGCTGACCTTGGCCCAGATCGGCTCATCGCCCATGACATCGGCGTCGGTGGCATCGACGATGAAGGAGACGCGGCGCAGCTTTGGCCCCTCGGCCTGTTCCTTGGCAGCGGCCTCGCGGCCGATGAAGTCGTTCTTCTCGAGCTTGATGAAGCGGTCCATCGCGCCTTCGAACGGTCCATAGATCGGCCGCAACTCGCGGAACCAGGTCGGAAAATTCTTTTCGAGGCGCATGGAGAGCAGCGCGCGCATGCCGAAATCGACAAGGCCGAATTCCTCGCCGGCGTCCTTGATCGCTTTGTAAACCAGGCGCTCGTAGGCCGGTGCCATCCAGATTTCATAGCCGAGGTCGCCGGTGTAGGTGATGCGGTTGACCATGCAAGGCGCCCCGCCAACCGCCATCTCGCGGAAATCCATGAAGCGGAAGGCTTTTGTCGAGACATCGACATCGACCAATTTCTGCAGCAAGTCACGTGACTTCGGCCCTGCGATCGACAGGCCTACCAGCGTCTGGTCGAAGCGGTGGATGCGCACCGTTCCGTCCTTCGGTAGATGCTTCTCGAACCAGCGCATGTGGTATTTCTGCGCCGCCGAGGAACCCCAGATCATGAAGCGGTCTTCTGCCGCCTTGGCGATGGTGAAGTCGCCGATCAGCTTGCCGAATTCGTTGAGCATCGGCGTCAGCACGATGCGGCGGGTCTTCGGCATGCGGTTGGTCATCAGCCGGTTGAGGAAATCCTCGGCTGCGGGTCCCGAGACTTCGTATTTGGCAAAATTGGCGATCTCGGTGACACCGACACGCTCACGCGTGGCGCGCACTTCCTCGCCGATCGGCCCAAAATCGTTGGAGCGGTGGAAGGAGACGATATCCCTGGGTTCCTTGCCTTCAGGTGCGAACCAGAGCGGCGTCTCAAGTCCCCAGCTGTCGCCCATGACGGCATTGTTGGCCAGCATCGTGTCGTAGAGCGGTGTCGTCTGCGCCGGGCGTGCTGCCGGGAGTTCCTCATTGGGGAAGCGGATGGAGAAGCGGCGCGAATAGTTTTCGCGCACCTTGGCGTTGGTGTAGCGCAGGCCGGCCCATTCGCCGAAGCGGGTGACATCCATGCCCCAGACGTCGAAGCCGGGATCACCATGCACCATCCAGTTCGACAGTGCGAGGCCGACGCCGCCGCCCTGGCTGAAGCCGGCCATGACGGCGCAGGCGCACCAGAAATTGGTCAGGCCCTGCACCGGGCCGACCAGCGGGTTGCCGTCGAGCGCGAAGGTGAAGGGGCCGTTGATGATCTGCTTGATGCCGGCTTTCTCGATGCCGGGGAAATGCTTGAAGCCGATTTCCAGCGACGGCGCGATGCGATCGAGGTCCGGCGGCAGCAATTCATGGCCGAAATCCCACGGCGTGTTGACCGGCGACCACGGCTTGCAGGCTTTTTCATAGGTGCCGAGCAGGATGCCGTTGCGCTCCTGGCGGGTGTAGATCTCGCCCTTGAAGTCGAGCACGCCGATCATCTCGCGGCCCGTCGACTTGTTGAATTCCTCGACCTCCGGCATCGGCTCGGTCAGCAGATACATGTGCTCCATGGCCAGCACCGGCAGTTCGACGCCGACCATGCGGCCGATCTCGCGCGCCCACAGGCCGCCGCAATTGACGACATGCTCGGCCTTCACCGTGCCCTGTTCGGTGACGACGTTCCAGGTGCCGTCGACCTCCTGTGTCAGTTCCACGACGCGGTTGCGCAGCACGATCTCGGCGCCGAGTTTTTTCGCCGCCTTGGAGTAGGCGATGGTGGTGCCGGACGGGTCGAGATGGCCTTCGACCGGGTCCCACATGGCGCCGACGAAATTGGTCTCGTCCATCAGCGGGAACATCGCCTTGGCCTCGGAGGGGGTGATCAGCTCGGTGTCCATGCCGAGATAGCGGCCCTTGGCATGGGCAAGGCGCAGGAAGTCCATGCGCTCGGGCGTGTCGGCCATCATCACGCCGCCGGTCAAATGCAGCGAGCAGGACTGGCCGGATATCTCCTCGATCTCCTTGTAGAGCTGCACCGTATAGGCCTGCAGCTTGGCGACGTTGGGGTCGCCGTTCAGCGTGTGGAAGCCGCCCGCCGCGTGCCAGGACGAGCCGGAGGTGAGCTCCGAGCGCTCGATCAGCATGATGTCGGTCCAGCCGGCCTTGGCCAGGTGGTAGAGAACCGAGCAGCCGACGACGCCGCCGCCGATGACAACCGCTTTTACATGAGATTTCATCTAGATAGGTCCGTTTTTGCGTAAACTGAATCAGATGGGGTGTCGGCGGGGAGCCGATCAAAAATCGGTCGGCGCGCCGCCTTCGGACCGGCGCTTGGCGACGAAGGCGTTGAGTTCCTCGCGGATGGCCGGGTCCATGTAAGGCTCCTCATAGGACGCCAGCCGCTCCTTCCAGACCTTGTTGGCCTTTTCGAGCGCCGTCGGCGAGCCGGCTTCCGCCCAGGTCTCGTAATTGCGCCAGTCGGACAGGATCGGCGAGTAGAAGGCGGTCTTGTAGCGGTCCTGCGTGTGCTGGGTGCCGAAGAAATGGCCGCCAGGACCGACCGACTGGATGGCGTCGAAGCCGAGTGCCTCGTCGGAAAGATCGAGGGGGGTCAGGAATTCGGCCACCATCTGCAGCAGGTCGATGTCCAGGATGGTCTTCTCGTAGGAGCAGCGCAGGCCACCTTCGAGCCAGCCGGCGGCATGCATCATCAGATTGCCGCCGCCCTGGATGGCGCCCCACAGCGAGAACACGCTTTCATAAGCCGCCTGCGCGTCGACCGTGTTGGCGGCGCAGGTGTTGGAGGTGCGGTAGGGAATGTTGTAGCGGCGGGCAAGCTGGCCGCCGACGAGCTGCGCCTTCATGTATTCCGGCGTGCCGAACGCCGGCGAACCGGACTTCATGTCGACATTGGAGGTGAAGCCGCCATAGCCGACGGGTGCGCCCTTGCGCACCATCTGGGCGAAGGCGATGCCGGCAAGCGCCTCGGCGTTCTGCTGCACCAGTGCGCCGGCGATGGTGACAGGCGCCATGGCGCCCGACAGGGTGAACGGCGTCACGACGACGACCTGGCCCTTGCTCGACATCTGGATGATGCCTTCCATCATCGGCACGTCGAGCTTGAGCGGCGAATTCGTGTTGATGATGGTGAAGACGGACGGCTCTTCCAGCATCTGCTCGTGGCTGATGCCGCGCGCGATCCTGGCGATCTCGATGCCGTCGACATTGCGTTCCTTGCCGAGCGAATAGATGTGGAACACCTTGTCGGTGAGCACGCTGAGATCGCGGATGCATTCGAGGTGGCGGACGGACGGATGGATATCGGTCGGCTCGACCGGGTAGCCGCCCGTGCAGTTCAGGATGTTGTGCATCTGCGCGAGCTTTAAGAAATTGCGGTAGTCCTGCTGGTTGCCGGGCCGGCGGCCGCGATCGATGTCGGAGCAATTGGGCGCCGACGCCATCATCGAGATGATCACATTGTTGCCGCCAAAGCGCACATTGTGCGCTGGATTGCGGGCATGGATGGTGAACTCCGACGGGCAGTGCGACACCAGTTCGAGGATCATGTCGCTGTCGAAACGCACCCGCTCGCTGCCGTCGCGCACATCGGCGCCATGCGCCTTCATGATGCTGCGGGCCTCGTCATGCAGCACGTCGACGCCGATTTCCCTGAGCACGCGCAGGGAGGCGAGGTGGATCGATTCCAGCTCGTCGTCGGAGACCAGCCTAGTCGGCGTCAGCGGGTTTTTCAGCTGGCGGAAAGCCGGCTGCTCGAACGCGGCCGAGCCGCCGGCGCGCTTCCCGGCGCGGCCGCCGCGACGGGCGCGGTCGGTGGTCAATGCCGGTTCCAAGGGTTGTAGGGCGGCGGTCATGATGGTCCTCGTAGGATGCGATAGCGGGCGGCATAATGGACCGGCGGCTGTCCAGCCATTGCGGAGGCGGCGACCACTAGGGCGAGGGAAGCGACATGCCGGAACGGCAGGTGCCCGGCCGCGACATCGGCCTGATTCCGCCGCCTCGCTGGCGCAAGCGGATTTCGGTGGCCGGCCCTTCCTTTCCCGGGATCGAACCGATAGCTACTCGGGCTTGCCGGCCTGATGGTCAGCAGTTCATTTGGATAGCAGCATGGTCGCGACCGGCTCGAGCGAAGGCGAAGCGGGAACGCAATGGGCAGCGCTTGCCGGCGTCACTGCGGCACTTGCCATGTTCGGCGCCGCGCAGGGGTTGAGTTCGCCGCTGTTCACGCTGCTGATGCAGAAACAAGGCATGTCGCCAGCGCTGATCGGCTTGTCGGCGGCGATGATGCCGCTCGGGCTGATCCTTTCGGCTTCTTTCGTGCCCGCGGCTGTGCGGCTTGTCGGTGCACGCAATCTGGCGGTCGGCTGCTCGCTGATCGGCGCGCTCTGCTTCCTGGGTATCGGCTATCTGCAGGACTGGGTGGCCTGGTTCGTCATCCGCTTCATCATCGGCGTCGTCATCAACCCGCTCTACATCCTCGGCGAGGTGTGGGCACTGTCGCTGGCGCCGCCATCGCGGCGCGGCAGGGTGATGGGCGTGTTCAACACGCTAATGGGCGCCGGCTACGCCGCCGGACCATTCGCGCTGACCCTGCTCGGTACGTCGGGCTGGGCGCCCTTCATGGTCGGCGTCGCCGGTTTCGCGCTCTGCGCGGTGATCCTGCACGCGGTCTCGTCTAAGCTGACCGGGTTCGAGGATGACGACCAGCCTGCCAGCGGCCTTGTCGGCTTTGCCAAGGTGGCGCCTGCGCTGCTGCTTGCCGTGCTTGTCTCGGCGGCGGTTCAGCAGAGCACTTATGCGCTGGTCCCGGTCTTCGGCGCCAGCTATGGCCTGGCGGAAGCCGTTCTGGCCTCGCTGGTGATGGCGCTTTCCCTCGGCAACATCCTGCTGCAGATACCACTCGGCCTTCTGGCGGAGCGTTTTGGCGGCCGCGCCATGATCATCGTCTGCGCGCTGGCAACAACCGTTTGCGCGCTTTTGCTGCCTCTGCTGATCACAACGCCGTTGATCTGGGTCGTGCTGCTGGTGATGGGCGCGGTCGGTTACGGCGTCTACACCATGGCATTGGTCGAACTCGGCAGCCGGTTCAAGGGCTCTGTGCTGGTCGCTGGCAACGCTGCCTTTGCACTGATGTGGGGCGTCGGTGGCATCGTCGGCCCACCCGGTGCCGGCGTGCTCATGCAAGGCATCGGCCCGCTCGGGCTGCCGGTCGTGATCGCCGGCCTCGACGCGGTGCTGGTGATGTTCGCGCTGTATCGGTCGTCCGTGCGCCGAGCTTCCTGACGAGCCCAACCTCCTGACCGGCCCAACTTCCTGACAGGCCCAACTTCCTGACAGGCCCAACCTCCTGACAGGCATTGTCTGGAGCAAGCGGTTTTCGCCTGCCAGGGGCTTACCACCGCGTTGCTCAATCGCTAATCCTGCAGCCTCGATAGCGGTGCGCACAATGAATTTGGTTGAATCGAACGAGGACGAGACGATGCAATGGGCGGCGATCACCGGTGTGATCGCGACCGTCTCGGTGTTCGCCATCGCGCAAGGGTTGTCCTATCCGCTGCTGAGCTTCATCCTGCAGCGCCAGGGCGTTTCGCCGGCGATGATCGGCCTGTCGGCGGCCATGACGCCGATTGGTTTCATCCTGTCGTCGCCATTGATCCCGGCGCTGGCCCGCCGGTTCGGGGCAGGGCGCACAGCGCTTACCTGTGCGGCGCTTTCGGCTGTCGTGCTGGCGCTGATCGGCTGGACGCAGAATGTCTATCTGTGGTTTCCCCTGCGCTTCCTGATCGGTGTGGTGACCAACCCGCTCTATGTGCTGAGCGAGATCTGGGTCATCGCGCTGGCGCCGCCGGCCCGGCGAGGGCGCGTCATGGGTGTCTATTCGACGATCATCTCGGCCGGTTTCGCGGCCGGGCCGCTATGCCTGCTTGCAGTCGGCACCGAGGGCTGGCCGCCCTTCCTCGTCGGCATCTCCGCCTTCGTGCTGTGCGGCATCTGCCTGGGCTTGGTGCTGCCGCGCTTGCCCAAGGTCGACGAGGCCGGGCATCAAGTTTCCGTCCTGGGTTTCGTGCCGCTGGCGTGGCTGCTTTTGTTTGCCGTCATAGTCGCCGCCGGTTTCGAACAGGGCGCGCTGGCGCTGCTGCCTGTCTATGGCACCCATCACGGCATTACCGAAACCCGCATGTCGGCGCTGCTGTCGGTGATGATTGCCGGCAATATCGCCATGCAGGTGCCGCTAGGCCTGCTGGCGGAAAGGCTTTCCGCGCGCCTGGTGCGGCTTGCCTGCGTCGCGATCACGGTGCTCGGCTGCGTCCTGCTTCCGCTTCTCATCGAGTCGCCGCTGATCTGGCCAATGATCTTTATCTGGGGTGCGGTTTCCTACGGCATCTACACGATGTCGATCATCGAGCTCGGCGAACGCTTCACCGGCTCCGCACTGGTTGCCGGCAATGCGGCCTTTTCCTTGATGTGGGGCGTCGGCGGTATCGCCGTGCCGCCGCTGGCGGGCGGCGCCATGGATATTCTGGGTGCCGGCGGGCTGCCGATCACGCTTGGGCTGCTGTGCCTGGCGCTGGCTATTGCTAGCCTCGCTGGTGGGCGGAAAGCCTCAATTGTGCGCTGAGCATAGTGAATATCGATACGGCCTATCCGCGTTGGCTTTTTCAAAGCAACGCGTTTATCGGAGACCTGATGACCAAGCCTTCCACCCAGACGCCGAATTCCACCCCCTCGACCGACGATCCCTTTCTCTGGCTGGAGGACAGGACAGCCATACAGTCATTGGACTGGGTACATCGCCAGAACGAGATCACGGTTGGTGAATTGCAGGGCGATCCGTCCTACCAGGCGTCGTTCCAGACCGCGCTCGACCTGATGACGGCCGAGGACAACATTGCGGTCGGCGCTGCGTTGAAAGGCCATGTCTACAATTTCTGGCAGGACAAGACCAATGTGCTCGGCCTCTGGCGCCGCACGACGGTCGCTTCCTACAAGACCGAGAAACCCGACTGGGAAACAATCGTCGACTTCGACCAGCTTGCGGCGAAGGAGGGGATCAAATGGGTGTTCAGCGGCGCCAGCCGGCTCTATCCGGACTTCAACCTTTGCCTTGTCTCGATGTCGCCGGATGGCGGTGACGCGAGCGAGATGCGCGAGTTCGACATTGCGACCAAGTCGTTTGTCCACGGTGGGTTTCGCGCGCCCGCTTCCAAGTCGGGCTTCAGCTGGCTGGATAAGGACACCGTGATTGTTTCCGCCGCTTTCGACGAGGCCGACAAGACCGATTCCGGCTATCCGCGAGTCATAAAGCTGTGGAAGCGCGATACCAAGCTGGAAGACGCGACGCCGATCTTCGAGGCGCAGAAAGAGGATCTCGCCGTTGGTGCCGCTGTCGAGTACGACGGTGACAGACGCTATCTGGTCCTGGCTCGAACGCTGAATTTCTTCGCTTCGCACATCTTCCTTCGGCTGCCTTCCGGCGAAAACAAACAGCTGCCGCTACCGGACGACATGACCGATACGGCAATATTCAGGGATCAGCTCGTGTTCGGCGTGCGCAGTCCATGGACGTCGCCCGACGGCACGGTTTGCAAGCCCGACGGCCTCTATTCGCTGGATCTGGCGCACTGGGTCGAGACCGGCGCGCTCGGATCTGTCGAAACCTTGTTCGAGCCGGCATATCGCGTTTCCATCGCCGGCATGGCCCGCACGCAGGACCGGCTGTTCATCAGCCTGATGGACAATGTGCGCGGCAAGGTCGTCGTCTGCGAGCGCAAGGATGGCAACTGGTCGCTGAAACCGGTGGCGCTGCCCGAAAATGGCAATGTCGGCATCAGCCATGCCGAGCAGTTCGGCTCGAGCGTGTCCTTCTCCTTCACCGATTTCCTGACCCCGAGTTCGATCATCTGGTCTGACGACAATGGCGAGACGCTCGCTACCGTGAAGTCGCAGCCGGCGCGTTTCGATGCCTCGCCGCTCATCTCGGAACAGTTCGAGGCGCGCTCCAAGGACGGCACGATGATCCCTTATTTTGTCGTCAGGCGGCGCGATCAGAAGGGGCCGGTGCCGACGCTGCTTTACGGCTATGGCGGTTTCGAAGTGCCGCTGCTGCCCGGCTATGCCGGCGTGCGCGGGAGGCTATGGCTGGAAAAGGGCAATGCCTATGTGCAGGCCTGCATCCGTGGCGGCGGCGAGTTCGGCCCGGCCTGGCATCAAGCGGCGCTCAAGGGTAATCGCCAAAACGGATTCGACGATTTCGCAGCGGTCGCGCAGGACGTCGTCAAGCGCGGCATCGCGACAGCAAGCTCACTCGGCATCCAGGGTGGTTCGAATGGCGGCTTGCTGACCGGCGTTTCCTTGACGCAGCATCCCGAGCTATTCGGCGCCGTCATCATCGAGGTGCCGCTGCTCGACATGCTGCGTTACGCCGAATTGCCGCCTGGCGCCTCGTGGATGGCCGAATATGGCGATCCGTCGAAACCCGAAGACGCGAAATGGCTTTCAGCCTACTCGCCCTACCAGCATGTCGACGCCGCTGCCGCCTATCCGCCGGTGCTGCTGACCACATCGACCGCTGACGATCGGGTCCATCCCGGCCATGCGCGTAAGATGGCCGCCCGCCTGCAGGAAGCCGGCCATGCCAGGACGCTGTTCTTCGAGGAGACCGAGGGTGGTCATGGCGGGCGTGGCGACCGCCGGCCGCAGGCGGCGCAGACGGCGATGAAATATGTCTTCCTGCAGAGGGCGCTGACAGCCAAGGCCTAGACTCATTCCGTTATGGGCCAAGCAAAGGGTGGTTCTCCTCGACCAGCCTTTGCTCTAAGGTGCCAGCCATGGCTCTCGTCAGGATGTTGGTTGGCGCATTTGAGGCTCGCGCATTGCGGGTCGCGGTGACGCCGTCACCGCGTACGCTGCGCGCCGAGCTTTTGCGGCTGTGCGCCCGCATCGGCTATTCGCCACCTCTCTGCCTCTGAAGCATTCGCCCCGGCTTGCCGGATAGAATCCAGAGGGAAGATCAGACATGACCTATCAGAATTATTCGCTGAAGCAGCTTCAGCAGATCGACGCCGCGCATCATCTGCATCCGTTCACCGACCACAAGGAAATGCGCGGGGCCGGGTCGCGCATCATCACCCATGCCAATGGCCCTTTTATCTACGATTCCGAGGGGGCTGAAATCCTCGATGGCATGGCCGGGCTGTGGTGCGTCAACATCGGCTATGGCCGTGACGAGCTGGCCGAGGCCGCCTATGCCCAGATGAAGGAACTGCCTTATTACAACTCCTTCTTCAAATGCTCGACGCCGACGCCAGTGCTGCTGTCCAAGAAGCTGGCGGAGATCGCGCCAAAGCACGTCAACCAGGTGTTCTATGGTTCGTCGGGCTCGGAGGCCAACGACACGGCACTGCGTCTCGTGCGCCACTATTGGGTGCTGGAAGGCCAGCCGGAGAAGAACCGCATCATCTCGCGCAAGATGGCCTATCACGGCTCGACCGTTGCCGGCACCTCGCTCGGCGGCATGGATGGTATGCACAAGCAGCTCAACGGTGCGGTGCCCAACATCGTCCATGTGATGATGCCCTACGCCTATGAACTGGCGCTGCCGGGAGAGAGCGACCATGATTTCGGCCTGCGCGCGGCCGGGGCTGTCGAGGAGGCGATCCTCGAAGCCGGCGCCGACAAGGTTGCCGCCTTTATCGGCGAGCCGGTCATGGGGGCGGGCGGCGTGAAGATACCGCCGGCGAGCTACTGGCCGGAAGTGCAGCGCATCTGCCGCAAATACGATGTCCTGCTGATGCTGGACGAGGTCATCACCGGCTATGGCCGCACCGGCGAGTGGTTCGCTGCCCAGACGCTCGGCATCGAGCCCGACACGATCACCACGGCCAAGGCGCTGACATCGGGCTATCAGCCGTTGTCGGCATTGCTGGTCGGCGACCGCATCGCCTCGACGCTGGTCGAGAAGGGCGGCGAGTTCAATCACGGTTACACCTATTCCGGGCATCCGGTGGCCTGCGCCGTGGCGCTGAAGAACCTCGAGATCATCGAGCGGGAAGGGCTGGTCGATCGCGTCCGGAACGATACCGGCCCTTACTTCGCCAAGGCGTTGCAGGAGCGCATTGCCGGGCATGATCTGGTCGGCGAGGTGCGTTCGATCGGACTGATGGGCGCAATCGAGATCGTCAAGGACAAGGCGACCAAGGAGCGGTTCCTGCCGGCTGGAAGTGCGGCGGTGACCGTGCGCGATCATGCCATCGCGCACGGCATGATGCTGCGCGCTACCGGCGACACGATGATCCTGTCGCCGCCGCTGATCTGGACCCGTGATACGATCGATATGGCCTGCGACCGCATCTCGAAGGCGCTGGATCTGGCGCAAGCCGACCTGCGCAAGCGGTAGAACTCGACCCCTCGGCTGGGCGCTCCTCGGCGGGAGCGCCCAGCCTTGAGGCCATGCTGACGCGGGGAGCGAACGAATTCCACCACAAGCGCGTAGTGTGTGGGGCTGCGGCTGATTCGGCCGCGACAAGGGGTTTTGTTTCCATGAGAAAGACCGGCAAGAGCCGACGGACGCAAGAAGCGGCCATCATCGGCGGCGACCTGATGCTGGCGCCGCTGGTGGCGATGATGCGGCTGCCGTTGATGGCCATGGATGGCGGGAGCAGCCAGCCTTGGAGCACGGAGACCGCGCGTGCGGTAAACGAGAAGACCGCCGCTATGGCCGAAGGCGTGTTTGCGGCGCAAATGTCCTTCCTGCAATCGGCATCGCGGTTCTGGCCGGAAATCTTTTCCGGCCGCACGCCGTCGCTGTTCAACGGGGTCGCGGCGGAGCGCTCGATCAGCGCCGCGCTGAAGCCGGCAAGCCGTGCCGTGAAAGCGAATTTTCGCCGGCTGTCCAACAAGACCTGACAGAAGTTGCAGAACTTTGATTTTGCGCATTGACGGGCTCATGCGCTAGAATCAGTCGGTACGTCACCGATGGGGGACACGATGGCCGGACAACCGCTCAACCAGCCGGCTGAAATTCCAGCCGAACTCGACCGCTGGAACTGGGGCGCTTTCTTCCTCAACTGGATCTGGGGCATCGGCAACAGCACTTTCATCGCGTTGCTGGCGCTGATCCCTGTCGTCAACATCATCATGATCATCGTGCTGGGCGCACGCGGCAGCCGCTGGGCCTGGCAGAACCGCGCCTGGCGCGACGCGGAACAGTTTCGCAAGACGCAACGCAACTGGGCAATCGCCGGCCTTGCCGTCTGGGTGGTCGGGATTGGCGGCTGCGCGACGATGGTGGGCAGCATTCCCTACGTCCTGAAAGGCAGCGATGCCTATCACATGACGATGGACAGGCTTCGCGCCGACGACCGCGTCAAGGCGGCGTTGGGTGATGATTTGACCGACAGTTTCTGGGTCGGCGGCCATCTCAACGTCAATGCGAATGGGGCCGGCGACGCCCAGTTCGGCATTCCGGTCCACGGCGCCAAGGGCAAGGGCACGGCCTACTCGACCGCTGTCCGGACAGCCGGCACATGGAGCCTGCGCCTGCTGGTCGTCAGGGTCGAAGGAGCCGACGCGCCGATCGTGCTGATCAACGAAGATCATGTCCCGATCCCGAATGCTGCAATCGGAATATAGCGGGGCAAAACGCAAAAAAACGCAGCCTAAACGCGGGCGCGAAGGCTGACAGTTCGGCCGGCTTTGTGGCCCAACAGTCGGGTGACCACTGCTGCGTTCCAGACAAGGAAATATGCTGAAAAGCCGGATGCTGTCTGACAGTATGCGCATGCGTTCATGTGGACCGGTGGCAATTTCATACAAGGGCACGCGCATATGGTGAGTTCCTTTCGTGCGGTCGTGGTCGGTGGCGGCTGTGTGGGTGCAGGCATTCTCTACGGCCTGGCAAAGCGCGGCTGGACCGATGTGGCATTGCTGGAGCGAACGCAGCTTACGGCCGGGTCGACATGGCATGCCGCGGGGCTCATCCCTTCTTACGCGCGCAGCCGCAATGTCGGCCGCATGATCGCCAGGTCGATCGAAATCTATGAGGGGCTGGAGGCGGAGACGGGCCAGAACGTCGGCTGGCACAAATGCGGCCAGCTGCGCATTGCCAACACGCGCGACAGGCTGGACGAGTACAGAAGCTACATGGACGTTGCCGAGGTCCAGGGTGTGCGGGCCCGGATCGTATCGCCCGCGGAAGCGCGAGAAATCTGGCCGCTGCTCGACAACAACAGCATGCTGGGTGCCCTTTATCATCCCGATGACGGCCACATTGCACCCGCCGATGTCACCCAGGCCATGGCCAAGGGTGCACGCGACCGTGGCGCGAAGATCCATCTCGATACCGAGGTTGTGGGCTTCGAACGCATGCCGAGCGGCGAGTGGAGGGTCAAGACCTCACGCGGCGAGATCGTCTGTGAACATGTCATCCTTGCAACAGGCAATTACGCCCGCCAGACCGGCGCCATGCTTGGCCTGGACATTCCCGCGATCCCGATCCTGCATCAGTACTGGATCACCGAGGCGGTCCCCGAAATTGTGGAACGCAAGCGGCTTGGTCTTCCGGAAATGCCGATCCTCAGGGACGAGGGTTACGAGGGCTATCTGCGCGAAGAAGGCGACGGGCTGATGTTCGGTCCCTATGAGCGCACCGAGCAGCTCAAGCTGTTCGCTGAAAACGGCGTCCCGGAATGGTTCGGCGCCGATCTGCTCGATGAGGATTTCGATGCCGTGTCCTGGAACTGGGAACGTGCGACCGAACTGGTCCCCGCGCTCGGACGCGCCGGCATCAAGCGGAATGTGCGAGGACCTTTCCAGATGACGGCCGATGAACTGCCGCTGATGGGGCAGGCGTGGGGCCTGGAGAATGTCTGGCTCGCCGAAGGGGTGCCGGGAGGCATCCTTTGGGGTGGTGCGATTGGCTATTACCTCTCCGAACGGATCGTGGAGGGTGGCAACAGCATCGACACGGCGGAGCTGGACCCCCGCAGGTTCGGCCGATATGCCAACAAGAACTGGACCCGGGCAAAGGTCCGGGAGGCCTGGGGCACCCACGCCGTACAGCACTATCCAGGCCAGGACATGCCGGCGGCGCGACCGCAGAAAACGGCCCCTTCCTATGACCGTCTAAGCCAGCTCGGCGCGGTGTGGGATGTGTTGAACGGCTGGGAGATGCCGAGCTGGTTTGCGCCTGCCGGTGTCGAAGCGCGCAATGTCTACAGCTGGCGCTGGACCCCCAAAGGGAACCACGTCGCCGCGGAGGTGCAGGCTGTCCGCCAGGCCGCTGGGCTGGTCGAGATGACTCCCATGACCAAGTTCGAGGTTAGCGGGCCGGGCGCCAAGGGCTGGCTCGACGGAATCCTGGCCAACAGGCTGCCTCGTCCCGGTCGCGTAGCTCTTGCCCATCACCTGACGCCGGCCGGCTGCGTGCAGGCCGAATATGTGGTGGCGCGGCTGCAGAGCGAGCTGTTCTATCTCATATCGACGCCGCGCGCCGAGCGCTGGAACCTTGACGATCTCAGCCGGCTGTTGCCGAAGGACGGCAGCGTGCATCTGCGCAACGTCACGGAGGATCGCGGCAGCTTCACGTTGGTTGGGCCGAA
Organism: Mesorhizobium sp. M0088; assembly: GCF_040322895.1. Lineage (NCBI taxonomy): Bacteria > Pseudomonadati > Pseudomonadota > Alphaproteobacteria > Hyphomicrobiales > Phyllobacteriaceae > Mesorhizobium > Mesorhizobium sp. M0088. The sequence continues at coordinate 20,601 of NZ_JAMYUI010000027.1, read as the reverse complement.
GGCGCGCGACATATTGCAGCCGCTGACGGAGATCGACCTCTCCAATGAAGCCTTTCCATGGTTCAGCGTGCAGTCCGGCACCGTCGGCATGGCCAGCGACGTACGGCTCCTGCGCGTCAACTATTCGGGCGAACTGGGATGGGAACTCTATCATCCTCTCTGCTATCAGCGGCATTTGCTGGATGCGCTCCTGGCATCGGGAGAGGCACACGGGCTGAGGCTGGCCGGACTTCAAGCGCTGGAATCGCTTCGTCTCGATAAATCCTACCGCGCCATGTATCGCGATATGAATCTCGAACTGTCGGCCTGGGAAAGCGGTCTCGACCGCTTCATCAGCCTCGACAAAGGAGATTTTGTCGGCCGCGCGGCGCTGGTCGCAAAACAGAAGCAGGGGGTGGCACGCCGGATCGCCACGCTATCGATCGATACGGACGGTGCAAGTGCGTTCGCCTTCGAGGGCGTCTACCGCGAAGGTGCGCTCGTCGGCCACGTCACGTCGTCAGGCTATTCCTATACTTTTGGTCACGACATCGCACTCGCGTTGCTGCCGCTGGAACTTGTATTGCCCGGTACCGAGCTTGAGGTTTCGATCCTCGGCGAGCGCCGCGCGGCCAAGGTGATCGCCGACTCCCCTTATGATCCGGAAGGCGCCCGTGGGCGCATGTGAGGCATCCCGAAGTACAGTTGTCCGGGTTTATCGATGCCTCGAAATGCGCTGAAGCCCAAACGCAAAAACCGCGCTCCATCGGGAACGCGGCTTTGCCAGATACGCATGGCGCTTCGCTACGCAAACACTTTGCGAAACTTATGGCACTTGTCGAAACTTACGGGCTCCGGTACGCGAGACCTGATCCGGAGCGCCGGGCGGATGAGATATGTCCGCCTCGCAGTCCGTTTTATAGGGACATCGTTACCGCGGAGTTATCGAGAGCTTAAGCAAATCTAAATTTGCACTTTTTCCACCCAAGGAAACCGGAAAAATCCGGCAAATCCGGGGGTTACGCTGGGTTACCCCTGAGAAAATTAATTATGCCGGAGAAATCGACCCCGCCATGTCCCTGGGCGTTGAATAAGGCATAGAGCTGGGCTGCTTCGGCACCAAGCGGCGTTACAGCACCCGCACCATGCGCGGCTTCCTGGGACAATTTCAGGTCTTTCAGCATCAGTGCCGCTGCAAATCCTGGGTTGTAGTCCCTGTTTGCGGGCGAAGTCGGCACCGGCCCGGGCACCGGGCAGTAGGTGGTCAAGGACCAGCATTGTCCCGACGAGGTCGAGGCGACGTCGAACAGCGCCTGGTGCGACAGGCCGAGTTTTTCGGCCAGAACGAAGGCCTCGGCGACACCGATCATCGAAATGCCGAGGATCATGTTGTTGCAGATCTTTGCCGCCTGGCCGGCGCCGTCGCCGCCGCAATGGACGATGCGGCCGGCCATCGCCTTCAGGATCGGCTCGCCAATTGCAAAGGCGTCATCGGAGCCTCCGGCCATGAAGGTCAGCGTGCCGGCCGCGGCACCGCCGGTGCCGCCTGAGACCGGTGCATCGATCGACGACAGCCCGTGCTTCCTGGCGACGGCATGGGCCTTGCGGGCTGACTCGACGTCGATGGTCGAGGAATCGATAAAGAGTGCGCCTTGCTTGGCCTTGGGCGCGATGTCTTCGTATACGGAGAGCACATGCTTGCCAGCGGGAAGCATCGTAATCACCACATCGGCATCCTTCACCGCGGCAACGGCATTGGCCATCACTGTCACGCCATGCTCTCGGGCGACGGTGAGGTTTTCCGGCACAAGGTCGAAACCATTCACCGCATGCCCCGCCTTGACCAGGTTAGCGGCCATCGGATTACCCATGTTCCCTAGGCCGATGAAGGCAATGGTGGTCATCGATTTCTCCTGATTTGTTGCCGTCAGCGGCCAATTAATGCCCGCGCGATGATGACGCGCATGATCTCGTTGGTGCCTTCGAGGATCTGGTGGACGCGCAGATCCCGCACCAGCTTCTCGATGCCGTAATCGTGCAAATAGCCATAGCCGCCGAGTAGCTGCAGTGCGTCATTGGCGACATTGAAGCCGGTGTCGGTGACGAAGCGCTTGGCCATCGCCGACCATTTGCCGGCATCCGGCGCCTTGCGGTCGAGTTTCGATGCAGCCGCGTAGAGGAAGATGCGCGCCGCCTGCAGCTCGGTCTCCATGTCGGCCAGCCTGAACTGCAGCGCCTGGAACTGGTTGATCTTCGAGCCGAAGGCCTTGCGCTCGGCGGTGTAGGAAAGCGCCTTGTCGAGCGCAGATTGCGCGCCGCCCAGCGAACAGGCGGCGATGTTCAGACGGCCGCCGTCGAGTCCGGCCATGGCAATGCCGAAGCCCGCGCCTTCGCCTGACAAAAGATTCTCCGCCGGCACCTTGCAATCCTCGAAGATGACCTGGCGGGTCGACTGCATATGCCAGCCCATCTTGTGCTCGTTGGCGCCGAAGGAAAGGCCTGGCGCATCTCTGGGCACGACGATGGTGGAAATGCCTTTCGGGCCGTCCGCGCCGGTGCGCACCATGACGGCATAGACATCGCTGTCGCCGGCGCCGGAGATGAACTGTTTGGTGCCGTTGAGGACATAGTCGCCGCCGCTCTTGACCGCGCGCGTTTTCAGCGCTGCGGCATCGGAGCCGGAGCCTGGCTCGGTCAGGCAGTAGCTGGCCAGCCATTCCATCGAGGTGAGCTTCGGCAGGAAGCGCTGGCGCTGCTCGTCATTGCCGAAACGGTCGATCATCGACGCCACCATATTGTGGATGGAGATGAACGACGAAAAAGCCGGATCTGCGTGCGACAGCGCCTCGAAAATCAGCACGGCGTCGAGCCGGCCAAGTGCCGAGCCGCCGACATCGTCCCTGATGTAGATGCCGCCGAGGCCGAGCGGGCCGGTCTCGCGGATCACATCGGCCGGGAAATGCTTGTTACGGTCCCAGTCGAGCGCATTTGGCGCGACACGGTCTGCGGCGAAGGCCTGCGCCATCTCCTGGATGGCGCGCTGCTCCTCGTTAAGTTCGAACTGGCTGGTGCTCGCATCGACCGCGGCGTCCATGGCGTGCTCCCTAATCTTCGACCTGTTGGCCTGTCGTTTTTGGCTTTGCGCGCGCACCAATCTAGACCAATGATGCCGCCGCGCAACCCGATCCCCTGCGGAGCGGCTGTGCATCAATGCATGTCCGGAGTAAGATGTGACGACAAAATTCGATGAACTGCTGGGCCGGTTCCGCGCATACCTTTTCTCCGTGGATCACGCCTTGGTGCGCGATGCCGTGGCGCGCATTGGCTGGGACATGCCGGCTCGCACGCTGGAGCCGCATCCGCTCAGCTGCCTGCGTCATCTCGATCGCGCCGCAGAACTGGCGCCGTCGGATGCCAAGCCGCTGGTGCAACTGCTTGCTGAACGGCGCAACGATCTCCGCTGGGGGCAGACCTACAGCGAGGCGGATTTCGGAAAAGAGTTCATCGACAATTACGGCTGGTTGGAAGTGTTCGGCACCCGAGGCCACTTCGTCAATGACGCGGTCGCCGCCGGCGTGCTGATCCTTGGGCCTGATATCGTCTATCCCGACCACCATCACATTGCCGAGGAAATCTACATTCCGCTGACCGGCGGTACCGAATGGCGCATGGGCGAGAGCGGCTTTTGCATGCGCACGGCCGGCGAGGTCGTCCACCACGCGTCCAACGTCAATCACGCCATGCGCACCGGCAAAGACCCATTGCTGGCGCTGTACATCTGGCGCGGCGGGCCGCTGGCGCAGAAATCCGATATCACCGGAACCTTGGCGCAGGGCAGGGACTGATGGCCAGAGCGATCATGCTGCAAGGCACGGGTTCCGACGTCGGCAAGACGGTGCTGGTCGCCGGCCTCTGCCGCGCGGCAAAGAAGCGTGGGTTGAAGGTGCGGCCGTTCAAGCCGCAGAACATGTCGAACAACGCCGCCGTTGCCGATATTCCCGGCGACAAAGCTGGCGGCGGCGAGATCGGCCGCGCGCAATGGCTGCAGGCGATCGCTTGCGGCGTGGCACCCTCGGTCCACATGAACCCGGTGCTGCTGAAGCCGCAGACCGATGTCGGCGCACAGGTCATCGTGCAGGGCAAAATGTTCGGAGAAGCGCGGGCGCGTGATTACCAGGCGATGAAGGGCCAGTTGATGGACGCCGTTCTGGACTCCTGGGGCAAGGTCGGCGAGGGCGCCGATCTCGTCATCGTCGAGGGCGCGGGTTCGCCGGCCGAGATCAACCTGCGCAGCCGCGACATCGCCAATATGGGCTTTGCCACGCGCGCCGACGTGCCGGTGGTGCTGGTCGGCGACATCGATCGCGGCGGCGTCATCGCTTCGGTCGCCGGCACGCATCTGATCCTGCCGGAGGAGGACCGGCGCATGATCGTCGGCTATCTCATCAACAAGTTCCGCGGCGACGTTTCGCTGTTCGACGATGGGCTGAAGTCGATCGAGACATTCACGGGTTGGCGCTGTTTCGGCGTGGTGCCGTGGCTGAAGGCGGCGGCGCGCCTGCCTTCGGAGGATTCGGTGGTGCTGGAGCGGTTGGCGTCCGGCGAGGCACGCGCGCTGAAGGTGGCGGTGCCGATGCTTGGCCGCATCGCCAATTTCGACGATCTCGACCCGCTCAAGGCCGAACCGCAGGTCGAGGTGGTGTTCGTGCCGCCGGGAAAGCCTCTGCCGGCCGATGCCGGGCTGGTGGTCATTCCGGGCTCCAAGTCGACGATCGGCGATCTGCTGAAATTCCGCGAGAACGGCTGGGATCGCGACTTGCTGGCCCATCGCAAGCGCGGCGGCCATGTCGTTGGTATCTGCGGCGGCTTCCAGATGCTCGGCCGCACAGTGCGCGACCCTGACGGCATCGAAGGCAGCGTCATCGAAGCCGAAGGGCTCGGCCTGCTCGACGTCGAAACGGTGATGGAACCGGAAAAGACGGTGCGCAACGTCAGCGCCCGTTCGGTGCCGTTCGACTTGCCGCTCGAAGGCTACGAAATCCACCTCGGCCGCACCATCGGACCGGATACGCTGCGGCCTTCCGCTGTCATCAATGGTGTCGAGGACGGGGCGGTGTCGGCCGACGGCAAGGTGATCGGCACCTATATGCACGGCCTGTTTGGCGCCGACGGCTTTCGCGGGAGATTCCTCGAAAGCCTCGGCATCAAAGGCGGCGGCATCGACTACCGGGCCGAGGTCGAGCGGGCGCTGGACGAGGTCGCAGCCGAGCTGGAGACCCATCTCGACTGCGACGCGATCTTTGCGCTGGCTCGGTAATTCGCAGAGCGCCCGAGGTTGGCTCAGGCCTTTTCGCCCGCCTTCGGCCAGTAGGTGCCGAAGGACCAGACGTTGCCTTCCGGGTCGCGGCAGATGAACTCGCGGCTGCCATAGTCGCGGTTGGTCAATTCCTCGATGATCGTGGCGCCGGCGTTCCTGGCCTTGGCATAGGCGGCATCGGCATCGTCGACGGCAATGTAGATCGACTTGCCGCCGCCTGAGCCGGGTTCGCCGACCATCTTGCCGTAGTCGTCGTCGCGCACCGTGCCCAGCATGATCATCGAGGAGCCGAAGACCAGTTCGGCATGGTGCACGACATCGCCTTCGCCATAGCGGGCACGGACGCTGAAGCCGAAAGCCTCGCCCAGCCAATCGATCATTCTTGCCGCGTTCTTGTAGCGCAAAGCGGGGTAGAGGCGGGGCGCTTCAGTGGTGGTTGGCATGGGAACCTCCTTCGTTGGGTTGGTCGATAACCCACCCTGCTCAAAGACCGTTCCGGCGTCTTGAAGAAATGTTACCTGACGGAGAGCGCGGTCGGCGTTTCGCCGGCGAGGTCGCGAACCTCGCGCACCAGATGCGCCTGGTCGGCATAGCCGCAATCGGCGGCTATATCCGCCCAATCGGCTGTCGGCTGTCTCGACAGGCCGAGCGCCCGGTTGAAGCGGACGATGCGCGACAGCGTCTTGGGGCCGATGCCGATGGCGTTGGAAAAACTGCCGGCGAGATGCTTGCGGCTCCAGCCCAGCCTTTCGGCGATCGATCCAATGCGGGTCCGGCCGCCGGATGCGATGATGCGGTCATAGGCCCAGGCGATTTCAAGCGGCGTCTCGGCGGCATTCTCGAGACGGGCGGTGACGAAAGCTTCGGCCATGTCGAAACGCGCCGTCCAGTCCGGCGCGTTGCCAAGCTTTTCACGCAGCGCCAAGCCTTGCGCGCCAAGCACGTCGTCGAGGACGACCATGCTGTCGGCCAGTTCGCTCATCGGCAGGCGGAAGAAACGGCGTGCGCCAAGCGGCGTGAAGTTGACCTGGACGCAGCAGGCGCCGCCGAATGATTCGATCACCACCGGTCCGGCAAAGAGGCCGGCGGCGAAACTGGCGAAGCGGTCATTGTCGCCGGGCGCCTTGCCGAGGCCGATGGCGAAGGGTTCGGCGAAGCTGATGACCAGCGGTACGCTGAGCGACGCGTATTCGACGTTGCGCATATGGCCGGGCGTCATTTCGCGATAGCCGCAAATGTCCGACACAATGCCCTGAAGTCGAGGATCCGGCAGGCGCCGGCGCATCTCGAACCGCCCGGCGACGGACCGGTCCTGCTCTTGCTGGGGTTGCATCTCGACTGGCATCGGCCATCCTTGCGCCAAGTCAAATCTAGCAGACCCGGGGCCGGAATCAAAAGCGCCCGGCTTTTGGCCGGCCGCTCCTCGTCCCCACTTCAAGGGAAATGGTCAGGCGCCGCGCATCAAGCAGCCGCCGGCAAGCACGATGAAAGCAATAAGAACAATCCACACCGATGCGAGTGGAATGAACGCAAGAACGCCAAGCGCGGCGAGTGCGCCGATGATGGCGATAACAACGGAAATGATAAAAACGATCTGCGTAGGTGCGCTAAGATTCATGTGTGGCTCCTCCTACATGATTCGAACAGCGGCATTCTATCAGGGCGCGTGATCACACACCAATCAGGGCGCGCAGCGGGTTCGCCGGGTCGGCCAGCAGCTTCACAGCAAGCGCCAGGCACACGATCACCAGCAGCGGCTTGATCAGTTTCGCGCCGATGCGCATGGCCAGGCTGGCGCCGACGCGGGCGCCGATGAACTGGGCAACGCCCATCATCAGGCCGATCTTCCAGTAGACGACGCCGAAGGCCGCGAAGACGATGAAGCCGCCGATGTTGGAGGCGAAGTTGAGCAGCTTGGTATGCGCCGTCGCCTTGAGCACGCCATAGCCGGCAAGCGCCACGAAGGCCAGCATGTAGAAGGAGCCTGCGCCCGGTCCAAACAGGCCATCGTAGAAGCCGATCGCGGGTACCAGGATCAGTCCGAATAGGAAGGGCGACAGCCGCTCGGCGCGATCGATGTCGTTCATGTTGGGCTTAAACGCGAAGTAGAGCGCGATGGCGATCAGCACGATGGGCAGGGCAGCCCGCAGAATGTCACCCGGCACGATCGTTGCCAGCAAGGCGCCGATGGCGCTTCCGACAAGGGCCAGAAGCGCCGACGGCAATTGCCGGCGGAGGTCCACATGACCCTTCGATGCGTAGTGGATGGTCGCCGAGCCCGAGCCGAACATGCCTTGCAGTTTGTTGGTGGCGAGCGCCTGGACCGGCGTGAAGCCGGCAAGCAGCAGCGCCGGCACGGTGATCAGCCCGCCGCCGCCGGCGATCGAATCGACAAAGCCCGCGGCAAAGGCGGCGAAGGCGAGCATGGCGACGGTCTGGATGCTAAGGTCGATCATCTGATGTATGGCGGTGTCCGGCCGGCTGAAATATCGGGCGTTCGACCACGGCCGCCCTGTTTGCGCAAGGTCGATTCCGCGCTACCTCTATCCAAGCGCATCGCGCTTGGATTTGTATTTGTGTGGTTAACCCGGAAAGAGGCTCCTGATGGCATTCGCATTGCTGGACCAGATACGTCAGATATTCGACGGCGACCCGGGTGTGCGCAAGGTGGCGGACGATCCGGTCCTGTCGGCGGAACTGCTGATGTTGTTTCGCATGATCCTGGCCGACGGGTCTGTCAGCGAGAGCGAGATGGTTGTCTTCCGGCGCATCTGCAAGGACGCCTTCGGCATTGCGGAAAGCAGTATCGACAGCGTCATCGAATATCTCAACGAGTTCGGCTACGAGACCAACGGCTCGCAGGCGATTGCACTGTTCCGCGACCTCGATGTCGAGCGGCGCCGGCAATTGGCCAAACATATGGCGGAGATCGCCAAGGCGGATTCGCAACTTGCCGAGAGCGAGATGCGCCTTCTGCGCCGCACGCTCGACCTGCTCGACATCAGCCCGGTCGATGTGGTGAAGCCGCAGGAGTGATTGGGCCGCCTTCTCTCCTGATCAGCCTTGCTCTCGCAGCCGCTTCGCGATTGCCCGGTGCAAGTCAGGAGCGGCGGTGACAAGCGCCTTGGCAGCCTCGGACTGCGGGTGGTCGAGCACCTCGCTCGTCTTGCCGCGCTCGACGACCTTGCCGTCATGCATGACCAGCACCTCGTCCGTGATGGCGCGGGCGACGGTCAAATCATGGGTGATGAAGAGATAGGCGATGCCGAGCTTCTGGTTGAGCTCGGCGAACAAATCGAGGATTTGGGCGCGGATCGAGACGTCGAGCGCCGAGACCGGCTCGTCGGCGACGACCAGCTTGGGGCGGGTGATGATGGCGCGGGCGATCGACAGGCGCTGGCGCTGGCCGCCGGAAAATTCATGCGGGTATTTGTCCATGTCGCTGATGCCGAGGCCGACTTCGTGCAGCGCATGCGCCACCATTTCGCGGCGCTCGGTGCGTGTCGGCTGCTTCTCCAGCACATGCAGGGGTTCGGCGACTAGTTTTTCGACCTTCTGACGCGGGTCGAAGGATCCGTAGGGATCCTGGAAAACGACCTGCATGTCACGGCGAGCCGGCTTCAGCTCGGCTTCGCTCTTGCCGGTGACGGTCTCGCCGCGAAACCGGATCGAGCCCGATGTCGGCCGATCCAGCGCCAGGATCATGCGGGCGAGCGTTGACTTGCCGCAGCCGGATCTGCCGACCAGCGCCACTGACTGACCCGGCGCCATCGACAGCGAGACATCGTCGACGGCGCGGATGCCAGGCGCGCGTTTGAACAATGAGGTGCGCCGTCCGGGATAGTCGCGTGTCACGCTTTCGACCTGAAGCAAAGGTCGGCTCGTCTCGATGCCATGCGGCCTGGCGCGCGCCGGCACATGCATCGAGGCCTGCGCCAGCTGGCTGGTGTAGGGATGGAGCTGCTCGGACAGCGTGCGCGCAGTGTCGCCGGCTTCCATAACCTCGCCGCGGCGCAGGATAGTGATGCGGTCCGCCATCTCGGTCACCACGGCGAGGTCGTGCGAGATCAGGAGCAGACCCATGCGGCTTTCGGCGACGAGGTCGCGTAACAGGTCGAGGATCTGTGCCTGCAGCACCACGTCGAGCGCCGTCGTCGGTTCGTCGGCGATCAGCAGCTGCGGCTTCAGCGCGCAGGCGATGGCGATCACGACGCGTTGGCGCTGGCCACCGGACAGTTCATGCGGATAGCGCGACATTGGAAATTTCGCTTCGGGGAGGCCGACGCGGTCGAGCATTTTTCGCGCCCGGTCTTCGGCCTCGGCGCGGCTGGCCTTGGTGTGCCAGCGTATGCCTTCGGCAACCTGTTCGCCGATGGTCTTGATCGGATTGAGCGCCGTCATCGGCTCCTGGAAGACCATGCCGATGTCGTCGCCGCGCAGCGCGCACATCTGATCCTCGGTTGCCGCGAGGATGTCGATGCCGTCGAATGTGACGCGTCCGGTGGCGCGCGCGGCATGGGGCAGAAGCTGCATCACCGTCAGCGCGGTCATCGACTTGCCCGAGCCGGATTCGCCGACCAAACCCATCACCTCGCCGGGCGCGACGGAAAGCTCCATTCCTTTAAGGATCTGCGTGTCGCCGATGGTCAGCGACAGGTTCTCGATGTCGAGCAGGCTCATCGCTGCCGCCGCGATTTCGGATCGAGGATGTCGGCGATGCCGTCGCCCAGGAGGTTCAGCCCCAGCACGGCGACAACGATCGCCATGCCCGGAAAGATCGCCATCCATGGCGCCACCACCATGCGGGTCTGCGCGTCGAACAGCATGCGGCCCCAGCTCGGCATTGGCGGTTGCGCGCCAAGGCCGAGATAGGAAAGCCCGGCCTCGGCCAGGATGCCCAGCGCGAACTGGATGGTGCCTTGCACCAGGAGCAGCGTGGCGATGTTGGGCAGCACATGTTCGATTGTGATCTGCGTGCTGCTCTTGCCGGCGGCGCGCGCGGCCAGAATGAACTCGCGCGGCCAGATCGCCAGCGCGCCGGCGCGGGCGACACGGGCAAAGACGGGGATGTTGAAGATGCCGATGGCGATGATGGCGTTGATCGCGCCCGGCCCGAAGATGGCGGTGATCATGATCGCCGACAGCAAAGCCGGGAAGGCGAAGACGAGATCGTTCAGCCGCATCAGCGCTTCGTCGACGAGGCCGCCGCGTGCCGCGGCAAAGGCCCCGAGCGGCACGCCGACCCCCATGCCGATGCCAACCGCGACCAGCGCCACGGCAATCGAATTGCGGGCGCCGACCATGACCATCGACAGGATATCGCGGCCGAAATGGTCGGTGCCGAACCAGTGCGCCAGCGAGGGGGCTTGCGTCTTGTCCGATATCACCAGTTTGGTGACGTCGTAGGGCGTCCAGCCATAAGAGACTGCAGCCATTGCCAGGATCAGCAGGGTGATGACGAAACCGGCCACGAAGGCGGTGTTCCTGAATGCCTTGGCCAGGATGCTGCCGAACGTCTCCTCTGGGATGTCGATGTGCAGTGTCATTGCCGGCTTTTCAGGCGCGGATCGACCACCGCATAGGAAAGGTCGACGAGGAGGTTGACGGCGATGACGGCCGCGACCAGCAGCATGACGACGCTTTCGACCACGATCAGATCGCGCTGGGTGATGGCCTGGAACACCAGCCGGCCGAGGCCGGGCAGATAAAACACATTCTCGATGATGATGGTGCCGGCAAGCAGGAAGGCGAATTGCAGGCCCAGAATGGTCAACACCGGGATCATGGCGTTGCGCAGCGCATGCCGCCACAAGACAGTGCGATAGGGCAGGCCCTTGGCGCGGGCGGTGCGGATATAGTCCTCGTTGAGCACCTCGATCAGCGCCGAGCGGGTAACGCGCGCCAGGATCGCGGCTTGCGGCAAGGCAAGTGCGACCGCCGGTAGCAGCAGCGATTTCAAGGCTGGCCAGATGCCGGCACTCCAGCCGGGAAACCCACCGGCCGGGACCAGCCGCAGCCAGACGGCGAAGACATAGATCAGCATCAGCGCGAACCAGAAATTGGGCACGGCGACGCCAAGCTGTGCGGCGCCCATCGAAATCGTATCACCGGCGCGTCCACGCCGGCTGGCGGAAAACAGGCCAACGGGAATCGCGATGATGGTGGAGAGCGCAAGCGCAATCAGCGCCAGCGGCAGCGAGACGGCAAGCCGCTCGCGCACCAGATCGATGACCGGCACCGAATAGGTGTAGGAGCGGCCGAAATCGAGACTGAGCAGGCCGCCGGCCCATTGCAGGTAGCGCAAGGCCAGCGGCGCGTTGAGGCCCATCTGGTTGCGCAGCAGCTCGACCTGATCGGCACTGGCGTTCAGGCCCAGCATCAGCCGCGCCGGATCGCCGGGCAGGATCTCCAGGACGGCGAACACCACCATGGAAGCCAGCACCAGCGTGGCGAGCGCGACGGCGAAGCGTTTTAGGAGGTAGCCGGTCATGGAAGGTGGGGGATCACTCGCTCCACTTCACCTTGGTCAAATCATTGGCCTGGATCGGGGCGTTTTCCCACAGGCCTTGCAGCTTGGCGTCCCAGACGCCGACCTTGGGCAGTTCGTAGAGGAAGCCGACCACGGCATCGTCCGCCAGGATCTTCTGCGCCTGCCCCAGCAATTCCTTGCGCTTGGCTTCGTCGGAGGTGACGCCGAGATCGGCAATCACCTTGTCGAAGGCCGGGTTGTCGTAGTTGAAGTAATAGTCCTTGCGCGAATAGATATCGATGTCGTTGGGCTCGGTGTGGGAGACGATCGTCAGGTCGTAATCCTTCTTGGTGAACACCTGATCCAGCCACTGCGCCCATTCGACCGGGATGATCTCCAGATCGATGCCCACGTCGCGAAGTTGTGAGGCTATGATTTCGCCACCGAGGCGGGCATAGGCGGGCGGCGGCAGTTTCAACGTCGCCTTGAAGCCGTTTTCGAGGCCTGCCTCTTTCAGCAATTCCTTGGCCTTGGCGACATCATGCTGGTAGCGGCCGGTGAGGTCGACATAATCCTTGCTGGCCGGCGACATGTGCGAGCCGATCGGCTGGCCGAGGCCGGCCGAGGCGCCGTCGATGATCGCCTTGCGATTGAGCGCGTAGGAGATCGCCTGCCTCACCTGCAATTTGTCGAAAGGTGGCTTCTTGTTGTTGATCGACAGGATGGTCTCACCCTCGGTCGAGCCGATCACCACCTTGAAGCGCGGATCGTCCTTGACCTGCGCGAGGCTGTCGGCATCGAAGAACGGGAAAGCCTGGATGTCGCCGGAAAGCAGGGCCGGCACATAGGCCGCGGCATCGGGCACGATGCGGAATTCGGCCTTGTCGAGGGACGCCGGTGTGCCCCAGTAATTGTCCGATTTGACCAGCGTGATCGACGATCCCTTGGCCCAGCTCTGGAACTTGAACGGGCCGGTGCCGATCGGTTTCTCCTTGTTGGTCTCTGCCGATTCCGGCGCCACGATCACCGCGTCACCCCAGCCCATATTGTAGAGGAAGGATCCCTGCGGGTTCTTCAGCGTGACCTTGACCGTTGCGGGGTCGACCACGTCGACTGTGTCGATGGCGGCGAACAGCCCCTTTTGGGCGTTGACCGAATTGTCGGCGCGGGCACGGTCGAGCGAGAATTTCACGTCGCTGGCATCGAAGTCGGTGCCGTCGTGGAATTTGACGCCGGTGTGCAGCTTGAAGGTGTAGACCTTGCCGTCATCGGAAATGGTCCAGCTTTCGGCCAGATCGGGCAGCACCTCGCCATTCGGCCCGATGCGGGTCAGGCCCTCGAACACATTGGCGTAGAGCACTTCGTCGATCGCCGCGGCGGCACCTGCGGTCGGATCGAGATGCGGGGGTTCGAGCGGAATGCCGATGACCAGGTCGGTTCGCGCGGCAAACGCGGAAGCGCCGGCGGCCAGTGAAAGCACTGCAGCGGCCAGGATGGTTTTCCACAATTTCATCGTGCAACTCCCAATGCGTTTCAGACACCTGCTCAAACCCGGGCGATAGAAGCGTGATTTCGCCGCGGAGTAAATTGCGTTTCGTTCTGCCCGTTGGCGTGGCCGGGAATGTTTTTGTCCTGGCCACCGCATCGGCAGGTCGAAGCTTGTCGCGGTGCGCCTTACCCTGCGGCTGTGCCGCGCAGCAGCACATTGAGCCCTATCGCCATCACCTTGGCCGATTCTACCATGTCCGATATCCCGACCCATTCGTCCGGCCGGTGGGCGAGGTCGAGAATGCCCGGCCCATAGGCGATGCAATCATAGATATGGCCGATGCGCGCAATGTGCTTCTGGTCGTAGGTGCCGGGCGAAATGACATAGTCGGGTTCGCGGTCGAAGATCGCCATGATGCCTTGCGCAACCGCCTTGACCACCGGGGCGTCGCGCTCGGTCATCAGCGGCAGCACTTCCATCAGGTCGCGGATTTCGTAGTCGAATTTTGTCCGCTCGCGCTTTAGCCGGTCGAGAATACCGGTCACTTCGCCTTTGACGGTGTCGAGATCTTCCTCCAGCAGGAAACGACGGTCGATGGTCAGCCGGCAGGAGTCGGGCACGTTGGGCGACGGCAGGCCGGGCCGGAAGTCCTCGGTCTGGCCGCCATGGATCGAATTGATGTTCATGGTCGAGCGTTTTGCCCCTTCGGGCACGACCGGCATGCGCGTCATCTTACGGTCAAGCGCAGGGAACAGCTCGTCCTCGAAAGCCCTCAGCACGGCGCCCATGTGGCGCACCGCATTGTCGCCGAGAAACGGCATCGAGCCGTGCGCGATCTCGCCCTTGGTCTCGATCTCCGCCCACCAGACGCCGCGATGCCCGAGGCAGATGCGATCCTTGTTGAGCGGCTCGGGAATGATGACGTGGTCGACCCTGGGTTTTGAGAAATAGCCTAGTCTGGCCAGATGGGCGACGCCGCCGAAGCCGCCGGACTCCTCGTCGACGGTGCCGGATATTTCGATGGCGCCGGGAAAGTCGGGGAAGACTTCCAGGAAGGCTTCGGCTGCGATGATCGAGGCGGCCAGTCCGCCCTTCATGTCGCAGGCGCCGCGACCATAGACCTTGCCGTCTTTGACGATGCCGGCAAAAGGATCGACGGTCCAGCCGTCGCCGGCTTCGACCACGTCGATGTGCGAGTTGAAGTGGACGCAGGCGCCTGACGATCTTCCGTCGAAACGGGCAACGACATTGACGCGCGGGTAGCGGTCGGTGTCGCCGGGCGTGCCTTCGGCGCGGATGAATTCGGTCTCGAAACCACTCTTCTTCAGCCGCGCGCCGAGATATTCGGCGCATGGCCGATAGGCCTCGCCGGGTGGATTGATGGTCGGAAAACGGATCAGCTCAGTGGTCAGCGCGACGACATCGTCGCGCCTGTCATCGATTGCCCGGAGGAGTCGCTCGTTCATGCCCAGAGTTGAGCAGCGATCTCGGCCGTTTTGCAAGCCCGTTGGTGATCGAGCCTGTGCGGCGTGTCGTTGCGGCAACTATTGCGGGAAATCGTTCAAATTCGCTGCTTTGGATTGGCGAATTGGTCAAGGTGTGTGTGTTAGCCCGTTCATCTGCCATTAAAAAGATGAGAGACAATTTGAGGGCAGGCAGGTTAGGGGCAATCAAAGGGGTTTGATCGCATGAAAAAGACAGTTCTCATGGCAGCCGTGTTTGTTGCGATGCTGTTCGGTGCTTCGGGGCAGGGCTGGGCAGCCAGCCTCGTTGCAAATATTGACGTGTCTTCGCAGACGATGACCGTCAGATATGGCGCGTCGGTTTACCGGTGGAGCGTCTCCACCGCGCGCAAAGGTTACATTACGCCGCGCGGCAGCTATCGGCCGCAACGGACGGCGCGGATGTGGTATTCGCGCAAATACGACATGTCGCCAATGCCTCATTCGGTGTTCTTCCGCGGCGGCTATGCCATTCACGGCACCGGCGCGGTGAGGCAGCTCGGGCGCCCGGCATCGCATGGCTGTGTGCGCTTGCACCCGACCAATGCCGCCGCCTTCTATGCGATGGTTCGGCAAGCCGGTTTCGGCAACACGCGCATTGTCGTCACCAACTGAAGAGATTCAGGTTCGCCGTTGTCGGCTGGCGCAGGGCTAACACCCTCGCCAGCAGTTCCGTTTAAGCGTTCGGGACCGCTTTTGCCTGCGAGGGCCGCTTTCGACGCCCGCCGCTGATCTCCCACCTTTTGTGGAACCACATCCACTGGCCGGGATCTTCTCGCACCCAGCGTTCGACGACATCGTTGAGACGCTGGGTGGTGGCGTGGACATCGACGCTGCCGTCAGCCGTTCGCGGCAATGTCAGCTTGTCCTCGATTTCGAGCCGGAAGCGGTTGCCTGGCAGCCTGATGCAGCGAGCCGGATAGACGTCGCAGTCATAGTGACGGGCAAGGGTGGCCAGCACCCGATTGCTCTGGCACGGACGGCCGAAGAATGTCGTCTCCAGTCCGTTGGAGAATTTCTGGTCGACAAGGATGCCGATGTTGCCGCCGTTCTCCAGGACCCCGGCCAAGGCGAATGAGGCACCGGCCATCGATGGCAGCAACGAGCCCATGGTCGAGCGGCGCGTCGAGAGGATGTAGTCGGCAAGATAAGGATTGTTGGGTGGGCGAAACAGCGCCGTGATGTTCATGCCGAAGGTCGCCGCCGCCACCGGCAGCAATTCGAAATTGCCGAGATGGCCGGTAAAGACGATGTGCGGCTTCACTTCGCTGGCGATTTCGAGGAAGTGGTCCGCTCCTTTGACCTCGATGCGGCCGGGCTTGATCGCTGTAGGGTCATAGTCGAAGAGGGCGTCGAGAAAGATGTATTCCGCGGCAAGACGGGCCATGTTGCCCCACATGTCGGAGGCGATCGCCTGGATCTCGGCTTCGCCCTTTTCCGGATAGGCCTTGCGCAGATTGTCGACGGCGACCTGATGGCGTCCCACCCGGGGGCCGACCATGCGTGCGGCGCGGTCGGCGAAATTCAACGCACTGTCGGCCGGCAGCAGGCGCAGGACCGAGATGATCATCATTGCGGCGCGCGCCACCAGCCAGTAATTGAGCTGGCGCAGTTGCCTGCCGTAGCGAAATTTTAGATCCCGGCGGAACTTCTTGAACACAGAGGTCAAGGCTCTAGCCGACGCGCAGGATGATCTTGCCGAAAACGTCGCGGCCTTCCATGCGCTTCAGCGCGGCGTCGATACCGTCGAAGCCGACTTCGGTGTCGATGACGGGTGCGACCTGTCCCGCCGCCATTTTCTGCATGGCGTTGGCCATGTTTTCCATGCGGCAGCCAAACGAGCCAAGCAGTTTCAATTGCTGCTGGAACAGCTGCATCAGATTGATCTGCGTCGACACGCCGGAAGTCGAACCGCAGGTCACCAGGCGGCCGCCGCGCTTCAGGCACAGCATCGAGGCGGCAAAAGTGTCGGCGCCGACATGTTCGAAGACGACATCGACGCCCTTCTTCTTGGTCAGCTTGCGCACGACGCCCTCGAAACGGTCGTCGCGGTAGTTGATGACATGGTCGGCGCCGAGCGCCTTGGCCTTGTCGATCTTGTCGTTGGAGCCGACCGTGGTGATGATGGTGCAGCCCATCCGCTTGGCCAGCTGGATGGCCGCAGAGCCGATGCCGGATCCGCCGGCATGGATAAGGATCGTCTCGCCGGGCTGTAGCCTGGCGTTGTCGAACAGCATGTGCTCGACCGTGCCGAAGGTGACGGGCGCGACCGCCGCGCCGATGTCGGTCACGCCGGGCGGGGCGGGGACCAGCAGGCGAGCCGGCAGGTTGATCTTCTCTTGCGCGAAACCGTCGAGATGGAAACCGTGCACACCCGAAACATGTTCACAGAGGTTGTCGCGGCCTTCGCGGCAGGCTCGGCAGAGGCCGCAGGTGCGCGCGCCGTAGATCGATACCAATTGTCCGGGCAGCAGGCTGGAAACGCCGGAGCCTACCGCCTCGACCTCGCCCGAGGCTTCGGCGCCGACGACCAGCGGCAGCTTGCGCTTGGCGAAGGCCATGCCGCGCCAGCCCCAGACGTCGATATGGTTCAGCGCCACCGCCTTGATGCGCAGCGTGACTTCGCCAAGTGCCGGCGGTGGGGGAGGCGGCAGGTCCACCGTTTCAAGACGGCGGTCCTCGATAAGTTGCAATGCGCGCATTGGGCCTGTCGGTTTCGGTCTGGCTGAAAAAGGTCGCTTAGACCGGTTCCCGCGCCATGACAAGGCAAGTGTTCTGGCCGCCGAAGCCGAAGGAGTTCGACAGCACGGTGCGGACCTCGGCATTGCGCTTCTTGTTCGGCACCACGTCGAGCACGATCGCGGGGTCGGGATTGTCATAGTTGATGGTCGGCGGGATGACGCTTTCGCGCATCGTCATCAGTGAGAACGCCGCCTCGACGGCGCCCGCCGCCGACAGCGTGTGGCCGATCATCGATTTGTTCGACGAGACCGGCATCGAGCCGATCCGCTCGCCGAACACGGTCGACAGCGACAGATGCTCCATCTTGTCGTTTTCCGGCGTCGAGGTGCCGTGGGCGTTCACGTAGTCGATCTCGTCCTGGCTCAAGCCGGCATCGGCAAGCACAGCACGAACCGCCGCGATCGCCGGCGAAGCGTCCGGCTTCGAGCGGGTGCGGTGGAAATCGTCCGCCTTTTCGCCGCAGCCGCGCAGGATGCCCAGGACGGTGGCGCCGCGCGCGAGTGCGGCTTCCAGTGATTCCAGCACCAGCGCGCCCGAGCCCTCGGCGAGGACAAAGCCGTCGCGGTCCTTGGAGAAGGGTTTTGACGCCTTTTCGGGAATGTCGTTGTGGGTCGACAGCGCGGACAGCAGCGAGAAGCGGATCAGCGCCTCGGCGGTCGCCGAACCGTCGGCGCCGATCGACAGGGCGCGGTCGCATTCGCCGCGGCGGATCGCCTCGACGCCGAGCTGGATGGCGGTGGCGCCGGAAGCGCAGGCGGTCGACAGCGTGATCGGCAGCCCGCGGGTGCCGAAACGGTCGGCAAGCCGGCCGGCGATCGAGCCGAACTGCGTGGTCTCGAAAAAGTCGAGTTCCTTCAATCCGCGCGCCACCCGCAGCAGCCGTTCGCCGCCGGAGTCCAAATCATTGGAATTGTAGAGCGCGAAGCGGTCGTGCCAGTCGAGTTCGACCGGCGGTGAAGCGAGGAAGAGAGGACCACCAAAATCACCGGAATCGAGGCCGGACTCGGCCACGGCCTCACGCGCGGCGGTTTCCGCCAGTTCATAGGTGAGGTGGCTGGAGCCCTTCGAGCTCGACGGTAGGAAGTCGACCATGCCGGAGATGCGGGTGTTGAGATGATCGACCGGAAAACGGGTAATCGGGTGGATGCCCGACTTGCCCGAGGTCAGCGCCGCCCAATTATCGGCCTTGCCGACGCCAAGCGAGGTCACCACGCCGATGCCGGTGACGGCAACGATCGGCCTGCCCATATGATCGTTCAGATTGGCCATGCGGTAGCCCTCGATCGTTTATCGTTGCGGCATGGATCGTGGACCACCGCATCAGGCGGCGTTGACGAGCGCCATGCCCTCGAATTGGTGATAGCCGATCGCCGTTGCAAGGACGGTTGCGGGAACCCCTTCGAACGGCTTCTCGGCTGCGGCATCAAAAACAGGGTAGGCGGCCTTGCGATCGACGGCCAGCGCCGCCAGTGCCACAGCGAAGGGAAACTGTGCTTCCTTCATGTGTCCGGTCAGCGTCGAGAACCCGCGCGCGGCAATCGCCGGATTGGCATCGAGCGCGGCTTTCTCGGCGATGGTTGCCGTATGGGCGCCCGACGCGCCCGACATGGCCAGCAATTTGCCGTTCGGCATTGCAGCCTGCTTGAGCAGGGCGGCGATCTGGGCGTCGAGTTCTCCCCGTGGGCGCCTGGCGCGGCCGGAGACGACCGGCCCAAGCTCGGCATAGATCTTGCGGCCGCGGCTCATCGCGTGTTCGCGCTGCTCCAGCACCAGGAAGGCACCGCCGGATCCAGTCACGACGCCGCCGCCCTCAGCGCCCTGTCTTTGCCAGACCGGCCTCCACGGGCCGCGATGCAAATAGCCGGCGAGTTCATAGCCGAGCAGCATGTCGGAATGTTCGGTCTGGAAGGCGCCGCCGACCAGGATGTGCGTCGACTGGCCGGAGCGGATGCGCGCGGCTGCTGTCTCGACGGCGGCGACGCCGGCACCTTCCTCGCCCATGAAGGTTCTGGATGAGCCGGTCACCTTGTGGACGATGGAGATGTTGCCGGCGAGCAGATTGGAAAGCTGCGCCAGGAACAGTGTCGGCCGCAATTCGGTGGTCAATTTCTCGTTGATCAGCACATCGCGGTCGTTGCGGCTTTCCGAAGCGGCGAGAATGGCGGCATCGACCGCCTCGTCGCGTTCGCCGCCGCCCGCGGCCACGACCATGTCCATGGTCGTGCAGAGTTCGTCATTGCCCTTGATGCCGGCGTCGTCCAGCGCCAGGCCTGCGGCATAGGTGCCGAGCCTCTGCCAGGTTTCCATCTGGCGCTGATCGCCACGTTTGGCGATCTGCAGGTTCCAGTCGATCTCCGGCAATGGATGAACGGTATAGGGTGCAAAGCGCGCCGCTTCGAGCACCGGTTCCAGCCCCGGCTGCACGAGCTTTTGCCAATGGGCGTCCGGACCTTCCCCCAGCGAGGAGACAAGGCCGATACCTGATATGACGACGTCGCGGGGGCTGCTCATGTGCGGCTTTGTGGGTCAGGCGGCAGAGCGCGTCAAGATCGAACGCTCAACCGATGTCAGGCGGTCTTGGCGGCAACCAGCGCGTCGATCTTGGCGCACAGGTTCTTCATGACGAAGTAATCGTCGGTCGAAGCCTTGCCGTCATTGACCTCCTGGGTCCACTTTTCCAGTGGCACCTTGATGCCGAATTCCTTGTCGATGGCAAAGACGATGTCGAGGAAATCGAGGCTGTCGATGCCGAGATCGTCGATCGTGTGGCTCTCGGGCGTAATCGTGTCGATATCGATCTCGCTGGTGTCGGCAATGATCTTGGCGACTTTGTCGAACGTGGTGGACAAGGGCTTTTCCTTCGGTTGCGGGCGGAATCTGTCCGCATCTTGTTTGGGCGCTGTCTAATCGGTTTTTCCCGGCAGGAAAAGGCCTGATGCGCCGGGCGCAGATGGGTAAGGCATCCAGGAAACGCAAGAAGGGGCCGCGGGTTTAACCCCGGCCCGTGAGTTTTCGGGAACGCAGCCCTTGTTTTTTTTGGGGCCGAGATAAGCAGTGACGGGGGGTTTACCCAAAATTAAACACCCCCCCCGGTGGCGTGTGT